>NZ_JBOBDR010000002.1:0-423568 GCF_050586545.1 Pseudomonas sp. WC2
CGATGGGGAAACTATTGAAGTCGACGCTATTGGCCAACCGGCTATCGATCAGGTCAATAAACCCCTGCGCCTCGGGCCGGTTGAAATGCGCCTGCATCGCCGCTTCCGACTGCCAGCGGGCGCTGACCGTCCAGCGGTGGCTGTCCTCGGGGCAGCGGTCGACCAGGTAAGAATCGCAGCCCGGCGTTGCGCGCAGGGTTTCGACAATTCTCTGCAGTTGCCTGCCCAGTTCCTCCGAGCGGCCGGCGGCAGCCTGCACCTGAACCGTATTGATGACTTCGTTGGACATTGCTCACACTCCTGAATCAGGCCGGACGAATCCTGCTCACTGAGGGATAACGCCTGTGCAGAATAGGCCTGCACCCCCGGAACACCAATAACCAATCGGCGGTTAAATCCTGAGGCCAATGGCTCAGGCGATCTGCTGGAGGAGGTCGCGCAGGCGATCCAGGGCGATATCGATGTCCAGCGTGTCGATGGCGCCGAAACCGAAGTACAAACCGTCTTTCGCCGGCTGCTGATAATAGAAGCCGTTGATCGAGTACAAACCGACCTCGACCTTCTTCGCCAGCTCTATCAGCAGCGGCAAGTCGATGGGCACCTTGCAGAACACCGCCATGTGAAATCCGGCGCTCGCCGGTACGGCCTGCAGCCACGGTGAAAGATCGGTCGCCATCCGCTCGAGAATCCGTTCGCGGCGCTGCGCATAGATCGCGTGACAGCGGCGAATGTGCTTGAGCAGGCAACCCTCTGCGATGAACTTGGCCAGCGCCCACTGCGGCAGGGTCGAGGCGTGCAGATCGGTGAGCTGTTTGGCGCGAATCACCGCTTCAATGATCGCTGGCGGCAGGATGCCATAGCCCAGGCGCAGCTCGGGCAACAAGGTTTTGGAGAAGGTGCCGACGTAGGCGACGATGCCGCGCTGGTCGAGGTTATACAGCGAATCGGTCGGCCGGCCTTCGTAGCGGAATTCGCTGTCGTAATCGTCCTCGATGATGATCGCACCCAGCTCATGAGCGCGGGCCAGTAAGGCTTCGCGGCGAGCGTGGCTCATCGGCATGCCCAGCGGAAACTGGTGCGACGGCGTGACATAGATGAGGCGTGTGCCGTCGGGAATGTGCTCGACCTGAATACCCTCGGCATCCACCGGAATCCCGACCACTTCGGCGCCGTGGGTGCCGAACAACAAGCGTGCCGGCGGATAACCAGGGTCTTCCATCGCCACCAGACTGCCGGGGCGAAGCAGCACGCGGGCGATCAGGTCCAGCGCCTGTTGCGCGCCGTTGCACACGACGATGTCTTCGTCCTGACAGTTGATCCCGCGAGAAAACGCGATGTGCCGGGCTATCGCATTGCGCAGCGCTGGCAGTCCTTCGGCAACGCTGTAGAAGCCTTTCGATTGGGTCATCTGACGCATCGCGTGGGACACGCAGCGCCGCCAGTCATCCTGAGGAAACTGGCCCTTGCTGGTCGCGCCGCCGATAAAGTCGTAGCGCAGCGAGCCTTCCAGCGTCGGGTGACGCAGAAACACCGGCAGATTGCGCCAGCTCTCGATCACCTCGGCACCGGCCAGTTCAGTGTGGCTTTGCTTGCGCTGGATCTGCGCCGGACGCGCGTTGACGTAAGTGCCTTTGCCGATCACCCCGGTGAGGAAGTTTTCGTAGGTCAGTTGTGCGTAGGTATCGGAAATGGTCTTGCGCGAGATCCCCAGTTGCTCGGCGAGCAAACGGCTGGGCGGCAGTTGCGTGCCAGCGGCCAGACGCCCGGTTTCGATGGCCCCGCGCAGTTGTTGATACAACTGACCGGCGAGGTCCTTGCGGCCGTTGATCACGACATGAAGTTCCATACCGACGAGGCTCCCGAGGCTGTTTGGCGTGCCCGCCAGATTACCGCTGTTGGATGATCGGCAATAGTTGCGTGGAATAAATATCCGAAATTGGCGCAAACCCCCTGTGGGAGCTAGCAGGGCTCCACAGGGGGGTTGCGGTGTGATTGAGGCTGTTTTGATCGTTCCCACGCTCCGCGTGGTAACGCCTCCCGTGACGCTCTGCGTCACAGTGGACGCGGAGCGTCCATGGCTGCATTCCCACGCGGAGCGTGGGAACGATCAGTTCGCGGAGTTATTGGTGTGGCGGCTTTTCGTGAAATTGGGGCTGTAATGCGCCGGCGTCGGCGTTTACGGTGAACTCATTATTCCGTCTACCGAGAGCCGCCATGTCCCCGCGTCTGGATTACTACAACGCTTCGCCCAAGGCGATGAAAGCGATGATTGCCATGGAGGCGCTGACCAGCAATTTGAGCATCGAACAGCCGCTGCTGCAGCTGATCCGCATCCGCGCGTCGCAGCTCAACGGCTGCGCGTTTTGCACCGACATGCACTCGGTGGATGCACGGCGGGCCGGGGAGAGTGATCGGCGTTTGTATGCAATCGCGGTGTGGCGCGACAGCAACTTCTTCAATCCCCGCGAACGTGCAGCGTTGGGCTGGGCTGAGGCGGTGACGTTGTTGGCGGAAAGTCATGTGCCCGATGATGTTTATCAGCAGGCGCGTGAGCAATTCAGCGAGGGCGAACTGGTAGACCTGACCATGGCCGTCACCACCATCAACAGCTGGAATCGCCTCGCGGTGAGCTTCCGCCAAACGCCTAGCGATTGAGCCCCCCCATGATCGTTCCCACGCTCTGCGTGGGAATGCCTCAACGGACGCTCTGCGTTCGGCTCTGAAGGGGACGCAGAGCGTCCCGGGCTGCATTCCCACGCGGAGAGTGGGAACGATCGGTGGCGTGTCATTGCGGTGGGCGTTGCGGTTTCACCGAGGTGCCAAAGGTATTGCCCATCCGCGTGCTGGTAGCGGCTGGCGTCGCGAGGCCCACCTGATTCGGCGGTCGTTTGTTCACCGGCACATTCAACGCCTCCTGATTCTTCTCGGCAGCCGCTGCACCATCCGGGTTATTGCCCATCTGCTGACTCAAACAATCGTAATTCGGCGCCTTGTAACCGCCGACCGTCACGTCCACACAACCTAGCGGTTGCTCGGCGTGAGCGCTCGCGAACACGCTCAGCAGCATCGCGCCCCACGTCAATTTCCACAGTGTTTTCATGCAGGCCTCCTGGCCGGCCCGAAGGGGCCGCGCTATGCCATGAGTCTAGTGCAAGCCTCGCGCAATTCCCGTGATGGTTTTTTTGCACCGGCCGTCACACCAGAGTCATAAACAGCCCTCAGGATGACGGTTTTCAGGGGTACGTCAGCCGTGCAGCGAGGCAGTTCCAGGGACGGTCTTCAGCGTTCGACCACGCGTGTGCGCCAGATGTATCTGGGGCTGCTGCTTGGCTGGCTCGCAAGTCACGCGGCAGCGGAGCCGGTGCCGGCGGACTTGCGCATGACGCTGCACATTCCCGCGCAGGATCTGGCCCGGGCGCTGGATCAGTACAGCCGCGCCACGGGCGTTGCGGTGCTGGTCGACAGCCAACTGAGTCGCGGCAGACGCTCGCTCGCGGTAGACGGCGAGTTCACCGCCGCCGATGCCCTGCGCCGGTTGCTCGGTGGCAGCGGCTTGATGGCGCGGTATGCGCGCAATGACGCGTTCACCCTGCAAGTGGCGCAGGTGGAAGACGTGCCGACGCCGACGCCAAAGCAGTCGCCGGAAAGCGCCGCCGTCAGCCGCAGTTACGCCACCGCCGTGCAGGCGGCGATTGAGCAAAACCTGTGCCGCTCGGCGCTGACCCGTCCGGGCAGTTATCGCGCGGTGTTGCAGGTCTGGGTCGGCCGCGACGGCGTGGTGCAGCACAACCGGTTGGTCACTTCGACCGGTGATGTACGGCGTGACACCGCGCTGGTGGAAAGCTTTCGCAACCTCAAAATCGACCGGCCGACGCCCAGCGCCTTGCGTCAGCCGGTCACGCTGCTGTTGTTACCGGAGTCGTCAGGGAAACGCATGGAATGCACGAAATGGGAAGGAGTTTCCGGGGGATGAAAGACACCGGACAAGGCTCGATGAGCCAATTGTTCCTGACGTCCTACGAGGACTTTCGGGTGCGTTTGCGCAGGCGTCTGGGCTCGGAGGATCTGGCCAACGACGTGCTGCACGAAACCTGGCTGCGGGTCGACCGCATGGAGACGCCGCCCAATCTGCTGCGGCCCAACGCCTACCTGTATCGCATCGCCCTCAACATCGCCGCCGACCGGCGTCAGGCCGACGCGCGCCTGCTCACCGGCAGCGAGGTCGAAGAACTGCTGCAAATCAGCGACGAGGCGCAGGATCCGGCGCGAGTAGTCGGCGGGCAAAAGGAAATCCAGTCGTTGCTCAGCGCCCTCTACGAACTGCCCGCACGGCGGCGAAGGATCTTCATTGCTGCGCGCCTGGAAGAGGCGCCGCACCTGGAAATCTCCCAGCGTTTCGGCATCTCCACGCGCATGGTCGAAAAGGAAATCAAAGCCGCATTGAGCTATTGCGCCGCGAAACTGGAAAGAAAAGTGTTTCAGCGGTTCGGTCGCGGGGCCGGAAAACCGTCTTCAGAGTAGTGTCCCGATTAATCCGTTGAGAATCTGCGCGTTTGAACATCTTTCGACTGAGACCTGCCGAGCCATCGGCCAGCGAAAATCTGCACAGCGAAGCCCGCGACTGGCTGATCCTGCTGACGTCGGGCCGCGCCACCGTCGCCGACGCTCGTGCGCTGCGCGAGTGGTGCGCGCAGAGCAACGAACATGCGCAGGCATTCGAAGAAGCCAAGGTTCTGTGGCAGCACCTGAAGCCAGCGGCTGAGGCGTTGCAGGCACCGCGCGGCTTTGGTCGGCGCGCTTTTCTCGGCGGCGCGATTGCCGCGTCGGCAGCGTTCTTTGTGGTGCGCGGCACGATCCCCGGTGGCTTCGAAGGGCTGGGCGCCGATTACATCACCGAAGTCGGCCAGCAGCGGCGCATCGAGCCAGCCGATGGCGTGAGGCTGGAGCTCAACACCCAGACGCGGATCAACCAGCGTGCCGTCGACGACGGCGTGCAAGGCTTCGAACTGGTCAGCGGCGAAGTCGAAGTGCAGACCTCGCGCCTGCCCCTGGCGATGCAGGCGGGAGGAGGGTGGTTGCGCGCCAGTCAGGGGCGTTTCAACCTGCGCAATACCGATCAACAGGTGTGCGTGACCTGCCTTGATGGCGCCGTTGAAGTTGACGTCGAAGGGCGGAGTTTGCGCCTGCAACCGGGGCAGCAAGTGACCTACGACGCGCGACAGGTTGGCGCTATTCAATCTGTCGACACCGCTGCCGTCGTGAGCTGGCGTCAGCAAATCCTGGTGTTCAACGGCGCGACCCTCAGCCAGATGATCGACGAAATCAACCGCTACCGCCCCGGCATGTTGCTGCTGCTCAACCGCGAACTCGGCCAACGCCGAGTCCAGGCCCGCTTCAGCCTCGATCAACTTGCTGGCGTTGCACTGCTGATCCGCGATGCCTACGGCGTCAAGTTCACCGAGCTGCCTGGCGGGGTCGTCGTTCTTAGCTGATTTTACTGTTGGATGTACCGGCCCAATCGCCAGCAGGGCTAGCTCCCACCCTAATCCTGTGTTCACAAGCAATTCCCTGTGGCAGCCAGTCCTGCTAGCGATGACGGCCTGCCACTCAACCCATCCCTAACTGACTCCACCCAATCCAAATGCAGAACCCTTCGCCACAGATCAAACGAATCAAAACCTCACTCCAACAACCCAATCACCTGCCGATACCGCTCCACCCCCTGCGCCGTCTCCCGACTCAACCGAATCTCCAACCCCAACGGATCCTCCCGCCGATTCCCACTCAACTGCCGCCACCCCCGGTCCACCTCCCAAACCCGCACCTGCACATCACTCACCCCATCCAATACCGCCACCCCAGCCGTGGGCGCCGGCAGCGGATACCGACTCCGCGCCTCAGCCACCGCCCGATACAACGTGTCCCCCTTGACCCACCAGCGCACCCGTTGCAACGCCCCCGGCTGATCCGCCGCACTGCGAATCACATCCAGCCGAAACCCCTTGCTGTCACTGCTCCGCACAGTAACCGCCGGCGGCGCCGTCAGCGGCTCATCATCCACGCCAACCTTCTTCGGCTCCGTCAGCTCAATGCCCGCGCGCATCTCCACATCCCGCTGCAACTGATTCAACGCCCGCAATAAACTGTCACTCTGCTCACCACTCGCCTGCAAATGACCATCAGCCCGAGTCACACTGTCCAACCCCCGCCAGGCAATCACACTCACCACCGCCATCAGCAGAATCGCGACCATCACCTCAATCAAAGTAAAACCGTGCTGATTCTTCATTGGATACTGATCCGCCCAGCGCCGTCGCGCACCACGCTCAACCGATTCAACCCATCCGACAACGTCAACTGCAGCGGCGGATTGATCCACTCAGCATTCAGCACCACCCGCTGCTTCGGCTCCACCCGCACATCAATTTTCGGACTCTGCCAAGCACGCGGACGCAACTGCTGATCCTGCGCAAAATGATCAAACCCCTTGCCACCGTCCCCACGCCGACTAAACCGAAACCCCTTGGCATCGCTCAACCAGACAATCACCCGACCATCCGCCCGCGCCTCGGCCTGCGCCACCTGCAGCAACTGCGCCACGCGCTCGGCATCCTTGCGCAGCAACTGCAGCGGATCCGGTTTGATACTCAGACTGATCGCCGCGCTGGCGATCCCAATGATCACCAGCACCACCATCAGCTCAATCAGAGTGAAGCCCTGTTGCTTGCCCACGTTCATCGATTGCGCGCTCCTTTGCGTCAATTTCCAGAGTGCACGGCGAACATGTAAGGCGTGTGAAATAAAACGGAGAGAATTGCCGCGTAGGCTGAGCACAGGGATAAAAAGGAGATTCAGCCCATGACATTCGCCACACGCATTTCCCCACCGCAAATGGTCCAGGCCCTCGCCCTGCTCGCCGCACTGGTCGGCGTCGCGACATGGTCGTCGCTGCTACTGACCACCGCCGAATCCCAAACTCCGGCAGTGGCTCCGCAATTGCTGGCGGCGCGCAGTGATAGCCCGGCGTTGCAGTGGTTTTCCAATCAGATGGCGCCGGTGGATATCAAGGTGAGTGGAGTGATGGCGGGTGGTTCGGCGGCGGTGGCGATATTGAGTTTGAACGATGGACCGCCTAGGAGTTTTTTGCCGGGGGAGAGGGTTGGGCCTGGGGTGAAGTTGGTCGCGGTGGAGGGGGATGCGGTGGTGATTGAGCAGGGTGGGGAGAGGGTGAGGTTGGAGGTGGAGAGGTTGGCGGAGGGGGTGGTGTTGCCTAGGTTGGTGAGGCCGTGATTTTTAGGATTGAATTATTTATGTTTGAAGTTTAGTTGGATGCTAGTGTAATCGCCTTCAAAAAGAGAGAACAAGTCCGGAGTATGTGTCTTCTTTTGGCCAGTTTCGGATCGTCATGTATGTCCGCTACTGGCCAAAAGTAATAACTCGGATATCGCCACGAATGTGTGGTGACTCAATGATCGCCTAAAAGGAATTTAGTAATACCCTTGCGGAATGCATTTACGCGAATGAATGAACCTTCAACGCTGACAGAAGAAATAATCCTGCGGCGCTCTAGCTCTAGCACAAATATCATGTTTTTCTCATTGTTAGGTATCTTCTGGCGTGTGTTGGGCTTTACGAATTGACAATGCGGCTCTGGTGCTGCGTTTAATGCGTCAGCAATTTCTTCATTCGTAAGTATGTGAATGAAGTTGTAAAGTAAGTTTATTGCCACCCTCTGTGAAGAGGCATTCATTAAGCAGTGAAATGCAAGTTCTCGACTATAACCTTCAATGCTCAACCCTTCAGCAGATAAATATAGCGCGATTTTGTTTGTTGCGCCTGAGTTACCTTGTAGTTCCTCCAGTTTTATCCATTTCACAATTTCCGATTTTCTGCTGTCTGGAAACAGCGCAAAAAGCTCTAGTTTTACATCAAGGTCAATGGGGTATGTGTCCATCTGCTTGATGTAACTGGCAAAATTTGTTTTGATCAGTGTTGCTTTAAGTAGCGGTGACTCAGAGGCTTCTGTAAACGAATCTTTGTTTAGAGCGATCTTTCCAATGCGAGCCAAGATCAGCTTTCTGTCCAAGGCCATATCTGAAGGGAATCCGTTATAAAGATAACGAGAGCAAGCGCATAGTCTTTCAAAACTTGAAATCTCTATATCGGTATTATTGATAATGAATCGAGAAATCGCCTTTCCGCTCTCGTCGTCATCATCGGTCAAAGGAATTTGAATTCTCGCCAACTCATCGACCACCTCATTGTCGCTCAAAAAGACATTTAGACGAGTAAGGTCGACATCCACGGACCGGTGATACTCAGTAATGTTTTCCCATTCTATGCTAATCTTTTTATTGAAGAGTAGCTCTCCCCGCATGAAGTTAGGTATGTCGGTAAAGCGATGGAATATGCAGGTTTGCCGTAATACATATTGAGTTGCTAGCTCTTGATTTACCTCGGGGTGATTAATGATTTTTATCAGTGCCTCCCTCGATTCGCTAATGTTTTCTTCTGTTGTTAGTGCCACATCCTCAAGGAAGGTATTTATATTTTTCCAAATATACTCATTGATCGTCTGGTCGGGCGCGAGATTGATAGTTGTGTAGATTGCTTGGCGATAATCAAGTTGTGCGGTGTCGGTTGTAGTGTTGTTGTGAGAAATATTTAATAGCGCAAAATATATATTGTTTTCGGTTATTTTATATAGGGAGTTCTGGCATGCGTAGGCGGCCAATTCTTCCAGTTGGCGTAATTCTTGAAGGCTTTCAAGTTTCACAAACATCAACTTAAGTGATTGGTATCCATTAGCAAAAGAAATATTTTCGGCGAATACTGACGCGCTATTGTTTGATAGGTAATGGTTTAGTGCGTTATTGGTGTTCATTTTCTGTGCTATATAAGAGGGGTCTACATAGGATAAGATTTTAGCAATATGCCTATACGATTGATCGCTCTCTATAGATGCGACGCCATAACCACTCCATTGCGCTGATAGTTCTCTCGTGAACGCATCGACTACCCGCCCGGACAGCCAATACGCTTGGAAAAAGTCTTCTACGCCGGCAAAATTTTTTGCCACAAACTCAATCGCACCGCGGATTTTCGCGGAATTAGCCACACTTGTAGACAAAAGATAATCCATAAGTGCGACGTTTAGTACGTACTCTGCGCCGAAATCTTCATCACGCATCTCTGCGACAACCTCGCGAGGATTGTCGATTTGTGCATTTGGATCTACAGGTCTGAAGTCACGAATCATTTGGATGAAGTTCCAGTCATTTCGTGACATTCGACCTTCATGGAAAATTGAAATGTACAGATGGTAGGTTTCGTCTAAAAAACCGTTTTTGATTAAATATTTTAAAAGTCGCGAATCGCTAATTTCAGAATCTGCGATTGCAGCATCAATCTCTTCGTTCGCATGAATCAGTAATTGCCGTAAAGGCTGTCTGGCGAGCTCTGCTTTTTCTTCTTTGAGATTCGAAATTTCGACATTCAATTGATTGCGGCGCTTTGCGCTCTTGTTCTTGATTGCTTCATTTCTTGCCTCAAACTTTGATCCAGGTGTCGCCTTGTTCTCTATTTCGCGGAAAGAAACTCCAAGCGAGATATTTTGGTTCGGCTGGCCGTAGAAGTAACTATTCGGAACGAACATGCCATTTATGTAGATTGGATTTTCTTTAAATATTTTTTTAAAATTATCCCAGTCAAATAATTCTTCCATAGTCAAAATTTGGGAGTCTGCGTAGATGCCATTAATCTGATGAGCTGAATTGCTTCCACAGAGTTGTCCCCAGAAAATCCGAACGAGGTCCTCCTGCGCTGAGCATAATTCAGTCTCAGATTCTAAAATCGATGCTCTAAGATTATCAATTTTAATATCTGTGTCAGCAGCTGCTTTCGCGATTAATTCGGCTCGCAGACCAACAATGTTGTACAAGGCACCTTTGCCATGATGTAAAGCTTCGAAGTCCTTTGGATAGGTGTTTTTATATACAATGATTGCTAATAACTTATTTGGGTTCGGCACGCCACCAACTTTGTCTTGGTAGACCAAGAATTCGTTGCTGATATTCTTGATTAGTCGGTAGTCATCCAAGTACAAAGAGACTTCGCTCAAAAAACGGTTGTCAATATTGTTGCCCCTGGATGATATGCACTTGGCGAACATCTCTCTCGAGTTTGAATTGTTTATGATCGGAATAATTGGTGTAATGAAGTCGAAAAACTTTGCTCGATCTTTATTGAAGAATACATCGTCCTTAATCGCGTATATGAATTTCAGTGGTTGAGGTTGTCTTAAACGATCTAGCATCCATTTGCGTTTAGGCCGGTCATTGATGATCTTGTTGATTTCTCTTAATTTGATAAATATCTCAGGGCTACCGAATCGATCAAGATCTTCAAAAACTACAACGTCGTAATCATTCTCTTCGAAAAAGTATATGATCTCATCCAGATGCTTATTCAAGATTGAGCTTTCCGGTGTGCCGTCTAGCTCGACCTCACCGTTTTGCAGCGACAGTTTTTTAACCGAAAGTGAGTGTGAAGCTTTCAAAGAAAGGGAAATGAGCTGCGCGAAATACGAAAAAGCATATAAGCATGTAAAAAACCATAGAGGCTTTACATCATCTAATGTGGTGACGGTCAAGATGGTGTCGCGCTCGCGATAGATATATCCACATGCGACGATCCAGAAAGCGAACCCTAGAGCATTAAGACTTAGCCAACTTGGTTTGGTTATCCGCTTAAATCTTGAGTAGGGCAAGGTTCGAGTATCGGCACCATATAGCATCTGCTGCAGAATGCTTCGTTCGACTTTAACGGTGACTTCATCTGAAGTAGGAGCAGAATCCAACTCACTGCTGATATTAGGATCGCTAAAGGTTGCTAATGAGACATTTAGAAAACGAAATGGCGAATTCTTTTCATAAGTCTTGATCACGCTGGTTTTTCCTGACCCGTAAGGGCCTGTCAGCGCAACGTTCCGAATAGAGGGACTCCGCATAGCGAAATCCAGAGCTTTCCGATACAGCCCCTCGATGTCTGCGTTATCAACCGGTGTAAGGTCAAGGAACGTCTGGGGAGTCGCCTCATCACGAGAGAGTAACCACTGGGCGCGTCTGATTTTCTTGGTGTTGAGCACCTTTTCGAATAGCGACTTGAGCAATTTCAATTCAGTCATCCTTGAGAAATAACTGCAAACCTGTCCACCGATGAGAGTAGAAGGACCTCAATTTAAAACTGATGGCATTATGCTCGCGGATCGCACAACTGACTCGCTTTTTTTATGAGAAGAAATCAGCAAAAAATGGGGACTGATTTATTTACTGGCATCCGACCAGCCTCCTTTCAATGCTAGAGCCCTTCATCTCTCCCCGGCGCCAAAGGTATGAAAAAGCTTTCAATCGCAGCGATCCTCGTCGTAGTGACTATGCTCTACATCGGCTACTACGAAGCCCTTGAGGACGGTGACATCGAAACCATTGTCTTCATCAAGAGGCACTCCACGTTTCAGATGAAGTTTTACAACATCCACGCCAATGATGGAGAGATCAGGACGGTAGAACGGCTGACGGCGGAGCAGGGGTGGATTATTGATTACTGTAGGTACCGGTTGGGCATCGATACAGACCTGAGCACTCAGGATGACGTCGATATGTGCTGGAAGAAATAGCGCTGTTTATATGGCCGAGGTTGTCAGTTACGACTGGCAATCTCGGCCATTTTCTTTCGTCTGTTGGGGCAGGGGACGGATCTGTCGTGGGGCCGAGACGGAATGAGGTCTAGATAAACACCAACGTTTAAAAAGACATCTCCGGACACTCTCTCAGGCTACATATCCTTGCGCCTTTGCCTACAGCTACGCCAGAATCCGCCGGCTTGTGCGCCTTGAGGGCGGGTTCTATTGTGGTCCGGTCGCTGACGAATCAGCGATCGGGTTTGGTAGCCCGGTTTAGACTTGGCGCATAGCGTCACCCGATGCAGGCCTTTTTGAGGCTGTGTATTTATGGTGGCCATGCGCAGGGCGTCTTCGGGCGCGCCGGTTCTCCAAGTCACCGGTCTACCAACCTTCGTATGGCCACCACCCCTTCGTTTGGTAGCGAAAGATGATGGCTCCTTTTCTATGATTTGGAGATTCACTCATGATCAAACCAACACCCAACCCGCCTGAAACCGCCTCGGTTTCGCCCTACGAATCCATCGATTCCAAAAAACTCCACGAAGCCGCCGACCGCGCGCTCGACCATTACCTCTGTCCACCCGGTTCCACGCCGCCCCCACGTAAAAACCGTGGGATGTACGCCGTGACGGCGGACAATAAAACCGAAGAACTGCTGGTCGATGCCAGTGCAACACTCGCTTCGGCCAAAACCATCGCCCAGAACGTCTCCAGCCTGTTGCCGGCATCGCAGCGCCATGCGCTGGCGGGGATTGCGCAGCTGATCATGCTCGGGGAGTTGGCGGTGAATCGGGCGTTGGATAATTTGCAATTGCCCGATTGATGCGGGTGTCGTGATCACTTGCTGATTGATCGGGTGTTCATTCTGGCGCCTTCGCGAGCAAGCTCGCTCCCACAGGGTTTTATGTCAGTCACGGACATCGTGTTCGGCGCTGGAACCTGTGGGGGCGAGTTGGCTATAGTCCTGCGCCGTCTTGATTTGGTTATTGAGACGCCTCAGGACACTCACTAATCCATCGCGTCACCGCCATGTTATTGAACTGCTCACCAATCGTATCTACCCGCAGGCAAGCGCCTTTCTTCGAGTAATACAAGATGCAGCGCGAGCTATCGAAAGAGCAGGTATCCAGTTCGATGAACTTGCGTGCAGCCAACTCCCGCTCCACGCCGCTGTATTCATAGCCGTCGGTGGTATGCATCGGCGTTGGCTTCCAGCCTTGTTCGACTAGCTTGGACTTGGCCGCCACCAAACGTTCCCCGACGATAATGCCTGCTGGTCCGGGCTTTTCGTTTGGCGCTTGTGAACCATCAGCAAATGCTGTGCTGATACCCAAGCAGGTAAGTGCGACAAGCACGGAAAATAAATCCGTCCCTATTTTGCTGTTGAGCCTGGTCATGACAAACGAATACCCGAGCGGATCAGCCCCTTTGCCGTCAATTCTCGGAGCTTTTCCTGCCATGATGCGCGATCTGTCTTGGAGGTTACCGGATCGACGACGAGATATTGCCAGTCACACCACGCATCGATTTGGCCGAGCCAATACGTTTGCCCGGCCTGTCCTGTGTCGAGGCGTTCCAAGAAGTAACCGAGTTGTTGCCAAGTCGGGACCAAGCGAAAAATGGCGCTGCGTCGCTTTGACGTAAGCTCGTGCCACTCGCAATCAAGTTTCGCCATCAATCCGTTGCGCAATAGAGGCCACGTGACTTTGTCCAGTTGCGCAATCGCAACCGCAAATACTTTCTCCGATGGATCATCGAGCGCCTCGAACAGTTCAGGCAGTTGATCCTCGCGGAGCAGGCGCGTCGCGTCCTGACGCACGGTGACATACGCCGAGCGCAATGCGGGTGTGTGCCATCGTTCTGGCAACTCGACAGCCAGTTCTGTGGCGAGGCCGATCACGCCTAGCCAGTGTTGTTTAGCCGTGGGCAGAGGCTGACTTAATCGCTCGGTCAGGACGGCGTGCGCATCAACGTCGTTACGAAGCGCAGCCCAGATCGCCAGATTACGGACTCCCGGTGAAGCATCCAACAACGCTTCGCGCAGTACAGGTTTTGGGTCGGCGAGCAGCGGCAGCAGCGCATAAAGTACGCGTACGCGGATCTTGCCACCGTTGTGTGGCAAGGCTTCAAGGAGCAACGGCAGACTCTGGTCCGCCGGCAAGGTCTGACTCACCGTCACCGCCATCAACCGCACGGTTAACTCGCGATGAACCAATGCTCTGAGAAGCAGCGTTTCGGAATTCTCGGGGTTTTCGAGCAACAGCGTAAATAGGTAACGCGCGGCTTTGCCTTGGCGTTTTGAAAACTCGGCGTACACCTCATCCCGGCAATCCACCGATTGCAACATTGCACGAGCTGTCGACAGTGTCTGGCCGTGGTCGACTCTGCTTTGCGCTGCCAATGCCATCAAGGGTTCCAGTGCGAACAACCATGCCTGGGTATGTGCAGACGACAGGTAGTGTTTCAGCCCTTGCGCTGCCAAGTCGCGAACCTGAGGGACCCAATCGTTCAGACGTTCGATCAACACTGCGAGTGCTTCGGGGGACGGCTGGCTGCACAGTTCTCGCACAGCGACTTCCCGGACGAAGCCATTGGAGTGATTGCTCACGTCTGCCCATGTGCCGGTGTTGCCGAAGTGAGCGAGTACCTCCAGCGCTTCGTTGCGCCGGTAGTCTTCATAAGTGGAAGGCTGTCCTTGCTTGCGTGCCAAGCGAGCCAGCCAGTCTTGTGTCGAGTTCATGGGTTGTCCTGTGCGTCCTTGCGGGGGCATTGAGTTTGTGCAAAAGCAGGAGGCTACGCGATTTGCTCTTGCGGGGAAAATGCCGGGGATTGTGCTCGGAGAGTTGGCGGTGAATCGGGCGCTGGATAATTTGCAATTGCCGGAGTGATGCGGGTGTCGGGATCACCCGGTAATAGATCGGGTGTTCTTCTGACGCCTTCGCGAGCAAGCTCGCTCCCACCTTTGCGCGTGTTCCAAGGTGGGAGTGCGCTGGCATTTCAGCCGCGATAAATTTCAAGAAGCTGTTCGCGCCTCGGTTACCCGCGAATGGCGGGTCACTTTCTTTGCATCAATCGACTGCCAGATTATCCCGAGCCCACTGTTCAGCCGTAGTCACCTCAATCGACTGCCGTTCGTTGAACGTCCCCGCTTTAGGCCACGACACGCCTCTGCCTTGGGCAAATACGGCGCGGTATTTTTTGATGTGGTGGGTGGGGTCTTTTTCCAGTTCCTGCATCAGGTACGGAACCGTCCAGACGTTACGCTTGAACGGTCGCCCGAGCACTCGTTCAAGCAGGCTCGCCACCTGCCCATACGTCACCGTGTCGCCAGACAGGTAGACGATCTCGTTGCGAAAGCGCGGTTGGTAGAAAACGATGTCGGCTGTCAGCTTACCGATGTCCTCTGGTGTGGTGAGGGTCACGCTGGTTTCCAGGCTGCCCAAGGCGTTGACGGTGGAGTTCTCAAAATCGACGACCTCAAATATCGGCTCGAACAGAAAACTGGTGAACATGCCGGTCGAGATGATTACCCATTCGGTTTTATCTTGGGCGCGGAGCAACTCGCGCACGTCGAGTTGCGCATCGAACAGATCCTGCGGGCTGCCCCGGCCAATCACTTCGAAATCGACGCCAAACTGCCAAGGGAAATAGCGCCTTACGCCGGACTGGAGCGCGGCTGTCGCCAGTTTCATTGGCGTTTCGCGGCCGGCGACCATGCCTGCGCAGCCTATGACGGTGTCGAATGCTGCGAAGACTGTTGCCAGTTGATCGATGGAGTCGTTAACCAGGTCTGCAGCGACCAGGTGGATGCCCAGACTGCGCAGTTCATCGATTTCCAGTTTTTTCTCAGGGGCTTGCGTGTTGATGGTCGAACCTCTGAGCAGGACGCTGATGGTGTTGCCGGGCGAGCGCTTGGCTACCCGTGCAAGATTGCGCAGCACCGGCAGGCCGAGTTCTCCGGCGCCGAGTACGAGAATGGATTGTGGGGAAGGGTGGGTCGCTTGGGTCATGATGTCTCCTGAGATCCGTCGTCTGTATGATTTGGCGATGCTGGCACGATTGCGCAGCGCTCAGAAGAAGGCACACGCGTGATACCAGGGGGGAAAATGACCGATGAGGAAGCCCTTAGCCAGGCAGAAGCGATCTGCCAGACGCTAAGACGAGACGATGATGGCGTGCGGCGCGAAGTCCTGGCTCACGCCGGTAGCCGCTGGTCACTGGGTATCCTGCATGCCCTCGGTGTTTACGGCACGATGCGTCATGCCGAGATCAAGCGGCAGATGACGGGTGTGACTCAGCGCATGTTGACCAAGACGCTCCGAGCGCTGGAACGCGATGGTCTGCTGATACGGCGCGAGCTCGATCAAGTGCCGCCCCATGTCGAGTACGAGCTGACGCCGTTGGGTATGGAGTTGTTGGTCCGCATGTCGCCGATTTGGACTTGGGTTGTGGAGCACGTCGAGGACTTTCGCGAGGCGCGTCGGGCGTTTGATAGCCAGAGTGGTAAGAAACCCTCATGGCAAATTCCGGTAGTGGGTCTGGGCGATTCGGATGCGTCCGATTGAATAGTTGCTTCGGCGTAAATCATCGCGCAGGACTTCGCCGTCGGATCACTTGCTGATTGATCGGGTGTTCATGCTGGCGCCTTCTCGAGCAGGCTCGCTCCCACAGGGTTTTGTGGTGCTCATAGGTATCGTGTGGAGGCTGGAACTACATTGGGCGGCTTAGTAGCGTTTCTAGTTTGGCCAGTGGCGGGACGTCCTGGTTGCGGTCGAATACCTGGATGGCGATTTTGAGCAGGCGGCCATTTTCGGCTGCGGCAATCACTTGTTCGCAGCGCAACAACAAGCGGCCCTGATCGCAATCGATAGCCTTCATTCCCACCGGCAATTTCCCCTCCAGCCGCAACTCCGCCATCCGACTCTGCGCCGCGATCAGCGCCACCGACCGATCCCGTAAAACCCCGCTGCTCTGCGTCATCAACCCTGCCACACGCACAGCTGCGGACATGGCCACGGCGATAATCGCCAGGGCCACCAGCACTTCAATCAGGGTGAAACCTCGTTCTCGGGAACGCGCTCGCATAAGTGGCCCAACGCCAAAGCACAGCCCTCGACGCTAACCCGCGTCGTTGACGGCTTGACGACGAAAACTCCCGAGGATTTTCAACATCCCTGACATATCTTCTTGCAACACTGCGCGTCGAATCGAATCTAGCCAGGGAATGTCGAGATGGATATCGCACCGTGCACACCGCTTCAACCGTTGCCGCGCAAGCCCCGGGGTCAGCGGGGTTTTACCCTGATCGAGATCATGGTGGTCGTGGTGATTCTGGGGATTCTGGCGGCGATGGTGGTGCCGAAGGTGCTCGACCGGCCGGATCAGGCGCGGGCGACGGCGGCGAAGCAGGACATTGGTGGGTTGATGCAGGCGCTGAAATTGTATCGCCTCGATCACGGCACTTATCCGTCGATGAATCAGGGTTTGAAAGTGCTGGTCGAGCGTCCGGCGGATGCGAAGAACAGCAACTGGCGCTCGTATCTCGAGCGTTTGCCGAACGATCCGTGGGGTCGTCCATATCAGTACCTCAATCCGGGTGCCAACGGCGAGATCGACATCTTCAGTCTCGGTGCTGATGGTCAGCCAGACGGCGACGGCGTGAATGCCGATATCGGTTCCTGGCAGTTGTAAGGCCGGCCATGAACAGCCGTTCGCCGAACCGGGCGAAGGAAGAGGGCATGGCGATTATCAGTGCTTTGCTCATCGCTGCGGTGGTGGCGGTGATTGCGGCGGGCATGCTCACGCGCCAGAGTGTTTCGACGCGCAGTCTTGAGGCCGATCAGCAGCGTGTGCAGGGGCGTTGGGTAGCGTTTGGCGGCTTGGAGATCAGTCGGCAACTATTGTGGGACGCGCGCCAGCGTGATCCGTTGACTCGACTCGATCAGCCGTGGGCCCAGCGCTTGAGCGCGCAGGGTTTTGAAGGGCGGCTGGAGGACGAGCAGGGCAAGTTCAACTTGCGCACGCTGGTGGCCAATGAGCGCGTCGATGAGGCGCAGGTGCAGGCGTTTCAGCGCTTGTGCGAGTTGCTTGGGGTGAACGCCGGATTGGGGCAGCGCATCAGTCAGCGGGTCATCGCGTCTTATCCGCGATTGTTGAATCCGCAGATTGCCGAGGCCAGCAAACCCGGTTTCGACAGCGGCCGCGCGACGTCGCCGACTGCTTCGCACAAGCCGCAAAAGCCAACCTTGCCGATGCTGCGCAGTCTCGAAGATTTGCGCAGCGTTGACGGCGTGAATGACGCGCTCATCAACAAACTGGCGCCGTACCTGACGGTGATTCCGGCGATGACGTGGCTCAACGGCAACACCGCCACCGCGCCGGTGTTAGCGGCGTATGTGCCGGGGCTGTCGCTGGAGCGCGCGCAAGCGTTGATCAATGAGCGCGATGCCGGGCGCTGGTTTATCAATCGTGGCGATTTCGTTAACCGTTTGCGCATGCCGCAATTGGAGCTGACCAGCGTCAAGGTCGGCATCACCAGCGACTGGTTTCGTCTGCGTGGCGAGGCGCGGCGCGATCAGCGCCGGGTCAGTCTTGAGGCGTTGCTGCATCGCAGTGAAGATCGTTTGCCGCAGGTGATCTGGTCGCGGGTGGGCGTATGAGTCAGCTCAGAATTGCCTTGCCGCCCTTGGCCGAACTGGATTTGCACAGCGAACTGAATTGCGCGTGGCTGGATCGTCAGGGCCAGGTCAGCCGTGAAGCGCGGCAAAGTTTGAATCAACTGAGTCAAATACCGAAACAGCCGCCGCTGGTGTGCTTTCTGCACCCCAGCGACAGCCTGTTGGCGAGCCTCGACTTGCCACCGCTGCCCGCCAACAAAACGGCGGCGGCGGTGCAATGTGCGGCGCAGGCGTTGATGCTTGGTGACAGCAATGCGATGCACATCGCTCACAGTCCACGGGACGAAACCGGACAGGTGCAGATCGCCTGGGCGCCGCGCCAGGACTTGCAGCGACTCGGCCAGATGCTCAAGCAAAGCGGTCTGAACCTGCGCGGTTTGTTCCCGGCGGCGTACAGCTTGCCGGTGCTGCCGGGCACGGTAGCGTGCGTGCAGGATGGGCATCTGTTGTTGCGCGACAGTGTGCAAGCGGCGCGGGTGCAGCCGTTGTTCGAGGACGGCGTCGATAGCGTTGTGTGGCAACCCGGGACAACGTTGCACTGGATTGGCGATCAAGCGCCGTCCACCGCCGAATTGCCGATGGCTGACACGCAGCGCTGGACCGGGCCGTTGCCGGGCTGGGGCTTGCATGGCGCTGTTCAGCAGCCGCGCAGCGAGCATCGCGGTTGGGGCCGGGCGGTCGGTTTGTCGGCACTGGCCGTGGCGGTGTGGGTGATCGGTTTGAATCTGTATGCGGCCCGCGAAGCCAGCCAGGGCCAGCGGCTCAAGACACAGATGAACGTGCGGGTAAAACAGGCCTTCCCCGAATTGCCGGTGATCCTCAATCCGCTGCAACAGGCTCGCCAGCAATTGGCTGCGCGGCAGAAAGGCGCGGCGGATGATCCGACGCAAAACTTCAATCGCTTGGTGTTGCAGGCCGGCAGCGGCATGCCGTTTATGGCCGGCAGCGTTGAGCGGCTGTCGTTTGTTGGCGACACCTTGCAGTTGAATCTGCTCAGCGAGGCCCGTCGTACGGGTGGCGACAAGGAATGGCAAAACACTCTGGCCCAGGCCGGCATCAGCGTCACCGCCGAGGACGACGGCTGGACCTTGCGTCCGTCCGGTGAAACCGGCGCCACCGAGAGCGATGACAGCAGCGGAGCAGAAGATGAATAAGGCATCGCTGGCGGTTTATCGGGCCAAATGGCAGCGCTTTAACGCTCAGTTGCAGGCGCGCTGGCAGCCCTTGGCGCTGCGCGAAAAACGCATGGTCGCCGGCATGGCAATCGCGCTTGTGAGCCTGCTGATCTGGGTTGCACTGATCCAGCCACCGCTGAAAAAAATCGCTTACTGGCAGACCGAGACGCCAAAGCTGCGCGCGCAGACCGAAGCGCTGGAAGTGCTGCTGCGTGACGTCAGCGTGCGCCCCGCAGACCAAAGTGTCGGCCAAGCGCTGGAGCAAACCCTGCAGGCCAGTGGCTTGAGCGGGCATTACCAATTACAGGCTGCGGACGCCGGCGCATGGCAGTTGAGTTTCGATGCCGCGCCGGCCGATGCGCTGCTCGACTGGCTGTTGAGTCAGCCGTCGCAACTTTCTCTGCAAGTGGTCGAAGCGCAGTTGCAACGCAGCGAAAACGCTTCGACTGAAGTCACTGCCGGCACTTTGTCGGGCACCGTTCGCATGGATCAGGCGCTGGGCGCTAAGGAAGCTTCATGAAGGGGTCAGGATCCAAACCGGCACGTCTGGCATTGCCGATGTTGCTGATGGCGTTGAGCGCGTGCAGCAACACCAGCACACCACAGAATCAGCCGCCGTTGCTGGTCGACAGCGAGCTCGGTCGGCCACTGGCCAACACCCAGCGCAATGGCGACGCGGTGGCGGATCGCGAACGGGCGCAGGCCCAGGCGCGGCCGGTGCCGAAGCAACTGCACAACATTACGAAAAGTGCACGCAGCGGCGCGGCGGCGCCAAGCACTCCGGCGCTGGGTAATCCGTTGGGCACCCAACCGGTGACGCTGAATTTTGTCGATGCCGATATTCAAGCGGTGGTGCGCTCGTTGTCGCGCTCCAGTGGCCAGCAGTTTCTGGTCGATCCTCGGGTCAAGGGCACGTTGACGTTGGTCTCGGAAGGTCAAATCCCGGCGAACCAAGCCTACGACATGTTGCTGGCGTCGTTGCGCATGCAGGGTTTCAGCGTGGTCGATGTCGGCGGTGTGGCGCACGTGGTGCCGGAGGCTGATGCGAAGTTGCTCGGCGGCCCGCTCTACAGCCCCGGAAAACCGGCCGGCAACGGCATGCTCACGCGTACTTTTCGCCTGCAGTACGAGAACGCGGTGAACCTGATCCCGGTGCTGCGTCCGATCGTTTCGCCGAACAACCCGATCAACGCCTATCCGGGCAACAACACCATCGTTGTCACCGATTACGCCGAGAACCTCAATCGTGTGGCGCAGTTGATTGCCAGCATCGATACCCAGAGCGCAATCGACACCGATGTGGTGCAGATCCAGAACGGCATCGCCGCCGACATCGCGCCGATGGTCGCCGAATTGCTCGACGCGCCGGGCAATGATCCGACGCAGAAAATCGCCGTGATTGGCGACCCGCGTTCCAACACCATCATCATCCGCTCCGGCAGCCCGGAGCGCACTGAGCTGGCGCGCAATCTGATCTACAAACTCGACAACGCGCAGAGCAATCCGAGCAATCTGCACGTGGTTTATCTGCGCAACGCGCAAGCGGCAAAACTGGCCCAGGCGCTGCGTGGGTTGCTCACCGGCGAAAGCGACAGCGGCAGCAGCAGCAGCGACAGTGCGCGCTCGGTGCTCAGCGCGATGGGCAGCAGCACCAATTCCAATGGGCAAAGCGGCCAGAGCGGCAGCCAAACCAGCGGCACGACAACCACGAACAGCAGCGGCAGCACCGGCGGCAGCGACGCGCAGGGCAGCAGCGGTTCGACCGGCAGTGGCAGCGGCAGCACGCAGAACACTGAACAGAACGTCGCGTTCAGCGCGGGCGGCGTGACGATCCAGGCCGATGCGACCACCAACACCTTGCTGATTTCCGCGCCGGAGCCGGTCTATCGCAACCTGCGCGAGGTCATCGACTTGCTCGACCAGCGCCGTGCGCAAGTGGTGATCGAAAGCCTGATCGTCGAGGTTGGCGAGGACGACGCCAGTGAGTTTGGCGTGCAGTGGCAGACCGGCAACCTCGGCGGTAATGGCGTGATCGGTGGCGCCAATCTCGGTGGATCGGGGATCAACCTCAACGGCAAAACCAGCCTCGATGTGTTGCCGCAAGGGCTGAACCTCGGCTACGTCAACGGCACTGTCGATATCCCCGGGATCGGCAAGATTCTTGATCTGAAAGTGTTGGCCCGGGCCTTGAAGAGCAAGGGCGGCACCAACGTGTTGTCGACGCCGAACCTGCTGACCCTCGACAACGAAGCGGCGAGCATTTTCGTCGGGCAGACCATTCCGTTTGTCAGCGGCAGTTACGTGACTGGCGGTGGCGGCACCAGCAACAACCCGTTCCAGACCGTGACCCGCGAAGAGGTCGGTTTGAAGCTCAATGTGCGCCCGCAGATTTCCGAGGGCGGCACGGTGAAGCTGGATATCTATCAGGAAGTCAGCAGCATCGACGAGCGCGCCTCGAACAGTGCGGCGTCGGCGGGCATCGTCACCAATAAACGCGCAATCGACACCAGCATCCTCCTCGACGACGGGCAGATCATGGTGCTCGGCGGTTTGCTCCAGGACGGCTACAGCCAGAGCAACGACGCGGTGCCGTGGCTGGGCAGTCTGCCGGGGATCGGCGCACTGTTTCGCAACGAACGTCGGGCGATCACCAAGACCAACCTGATGGTGTTTCTGCGCCCGTACATCATCCGTGACAGCGAAGCCGGGCGCAGCATCACCCTGAATCGCTACGACTTCATGCGCCGCGCGCAGAGTGGTTTGCAGCCGGAACGCAGCTGGGCGATGCCCGATATGCAGGCGCCGCAGTTGCCGACCGCAGCGCAAGGTGTGCCGGCGGTATTACCGGCCTCTGGCCCGCGCGCAACCATCAAAGCGGTGCCCGTGCAATGAGTTCGCTGCCGTACGCCTGGGCCAAGGCGCAGCGCATTCTGTTGTGCGATGGCGTGTTGACCGTGTGCCCGTCGACGCCGGGTTGGTCGATCAGCGAAGTGCGCCGCCAGTTCGGCGCCACGCAGATTCAACGCGTGCGCGATGACCAACTCGACGGTTTGCTCGCCGCAGCCTACGCCGACACCGGCAGCGCAGCGGCGGTGGTTGGCGCGGCGGAAAACGAAGTCGACCTCGACCGCTTGATGCAGGACATGCCGGAAATCACCGACCTGCTCGACACTCAGGACGGCGCGCCGGTGATCCGCATGATCAACGCGTTGCTCACCCAAGCGGCGCGCGACGAGGCCAGCGACATTCACATCGAACCGTTCGAAACCCACTCGGTGGTGCGCTATCGCGTCGACGGCACCTTGCGAGATGTGGTTTCACCACGCAAGGCACTTCACGGTGCGCTGGTGTCGCGAATCAAGATCATGGCCCAGCTCGACATCGCTGAGAAACGCTTGCCGCAGGACGGTCGTATCGCCCTGCGCGTGGCCGGGCGTCCCATCGACATTCGTGTTTCGACGGTGCCGACCGGACACGGCGAGCGCGTGGTGATGCGTCTGCTCGATAAACAGGCCGGGCGGCTGCAGCTGGAAACCTTGGGCATGGATGCGCAGGTGTTGGCCAAACTCGATCATCTGATTCGCCAGCCCCACGGCATCGTTTTGGTCACCGGACCCACCGGCAGCGGCAAAACCACAAGTCTTTATGCGGCACTGGCGCGCCTGGATGCGAGCACCAGCAACATCCTCACCGTGGAAGATCCGGTGGAGTACGACTTGCCGGGGATCAGCCAGATTCAGGTCAACGCCAAGATCGACATGACTTTTGCCCTGGCGCTGCGGGCGATTCTGCGGCAAGACCCGGACATCATCATGATCGGCGAGATCCGTGATCTGGAAACCGCGCAAATCGCTGTGCAGGCGTCGCTGACCGGTCACCTGGTGTTGGCGACGTTGCACACCAACGATGCGGTGTCGGCGGTCAATCGTCTGATCGACATGGGCGTCGAGCCGTTTCTGCTGGCCTCGTCGATGCTCGGGGTGCTGGCGCAGCGGCTGGTGCGGCGCCTGTGCAATCAGTGCAAACAGGAAGACCCGGCGACGCCCGGCACCTGGCGCCCGGTCGGCTGCGCGGCGTGCAATCAAACCGGTTACAGCGGCCGCACCGGCATCCACGAATTGTTCTGCATCGACGACGACATCCGCACGCTGATTCACCAAGGGGCAGGGGAGCAGGCCTTACGCGCCTCCGCCGCCAAGGCCGGAATGTTCAGCCTGCGCGAGGACGGTGAGCGCTGGATCCGCAGCGGCGCCACCGCCCCTGAAGAAATCCTTCGTGTGACTCGGGACGCCTGATGAATCGCTATCGTTTTGAAGCCGCCGACGCCAGCGGCAAAATCGAATCCGGGCACCTTGAGGCGGACAGCCAAAGTGCCGCATTCAGCACTTTGCGCACACGCGGTTTGACCGCACTGTCGGTGAGCAAAGAAAGCAACGTCGCCAGTCACGGCGGCGGTGGATTGTTCAGCGCCAAACTCTCCGATAACGATCTGGCCTGGGCCACGCGGCAACTGGCGAGCCTGCTCGGCGCCAGTCTGCCGCTGGAGGCCGCGTTGAGTGCCACGGTGGAGCAAGCCGAGAAGAAACACATCGCCCACACCCTCAGCGCCGTGCGTGCCGATGTGCGCAGCGGCATGCGTCTGGCCGAATCGCTGGCGGCGCGGCCTCGGGACTTTCCCGAGATCTATCGCGCCTTGATTGCGGCGGGCGAGGAGTCCGGCGATCTGGCGCAAGTCATGGAACGGCTGGCCGATTACATCGAGGAGCGCAACAACCTGCGCGGCAAGATTCTCACCGCGTTTATCTATCCGGGCGTGGTTGGGCTGGTGTCGATCGGCATTGTGATTTTCCTGCTCAGTTACGTGGTGCCGCAGGTGGTCAGTGCGTTTTCCCAGGCGCGGCAGGATCTTCCGGGGCTGACCTTGGCGATGCTCACCGCCAGTGATTTCATTCGCGCGTGGGGCTGGTTGTGCGCGGCGATCATGGCGGGGGCGTTCTGGAGCTGGCGCTTGTATTTGCGCAATCCGGCGGCGCGCTTGCGTTGGCATCATCGGGTGCTGAAGTTGCCGTTGTTCGGGCGCTTCATCTTGGGTTTGAACACCGCGCGATTTGCCTCGACGCTGGCGATTCTTGGCGGTGCCGGCGTGCCGCTGCTGCGTGCGCTGGAGGCGGCGCGGCAAACGCTGTCCAACGACCGCTTGAGCCTGAGCGTCAACGAGGCCACGGCCAAGGTGCGTGAGGGCGTCAACCTGGCCGCCGCGTTGCGCGTCGAGAACGTGTTTCCGCCGGTGCTGATTCACTTGATCGCCAGCGGCGAGAAAACCGGCTCGCTGCCGCCGATGCTCGAGCGTGCGGCGCAAACCCTGTCGCGGGATATCGAACGCCGGGCGATGGGCATGACCGCGCTGCTGGAACCGCTGATGATTGTGGTGATGGGCGGGGTGGTGCTGGTGATTGTGATGGCGGTGTTGTTGCCGATCATTGAGATCAATCAGTTGGTGCACTAGCTGGTTTTGAGGGTGACTGGGCCGGCCTCTTCGCGAGCAAGCTCGCTCCCACACTTGAAATGCGTTCCCCCTGTGGGAGCGAGCCTGCTCGCGAAGGGGCCAGTCAGAGCAACAAATTACCCAAACTATTTTCAGAGACCTCAGCACCACCCGACCCGCGATTCCGCCATCCTCGGGTTCTCCTTTCTGTCATCTGCAACCACCCGCCAACGCCTCCAGCCCGATTCAGCCAAACCCCCGATCCAGACGCGCCGCCGGCCTGGGCAAACACCCGAGAAAATCCCTCGAAAATCACCGTTCAGCTCCCGAGGTTTTTTCCTTTATCTGTCACCGGAAGCTGCGAATTTCTCAGTGCGACTTCACCACGGCCAGCGCCAGCGAGGGCCGCGTGAGTCTTCCCAGTGTCATGCAAGCAACCCCGAAACCTGTGTTCACAACCCAGTTGAAAAGGAGATTCTTCATGTTCAAGCGCACTCTGATCGCCGCCTCCCTGACCGTTGCCGCTCTGGCTTCCGCGCAAGCCATGGCCGTTACCGGTGGTGGTGCAACCCTGCCAGCCGCTCTGTACAAAGGTTCTGCCGACAGCATTCTGCCAGCCAACTTCTCCTACGCGGCCATCGGTAGCGGTGGTGGCAAGACTGCCTTCCTGACCAACAACCCGGCTGGTCTCAGCACCACTGGCACCGTGCACTTCGCCGGTAGCGACTCGATCCTCAGCACTGCGGAACTCAACACCTACACCACCACTTACGGCGCTTCGTTCGGTCCGCTGATCCAACTGCCTTCGGTAGCCACTTCCGTTGCCATTCCGTACAAGAAAGCCGGCCAGACTGCTCTGAACCTGACCAGCGCTCAGCTGTGCGATGCCTTCTCCGGCGCTAAAACCACTTGGGGCGCTTTGCTGGGCACGGCTGACACCACCCCGATCCGCGTTGTTTATCGCAACGTTTCCAGCGGCACTTCGGAAATCCTCAGCCGTCACTTGAACTCGGTCTGCCCGACCCAGTTCGCCACCAACTCCACCTTCACCAATGCTCGTCTGCCAGCCGGTTCGGCACTGCCGTCGAACTGGGTCGGCGTCGCTAACACTTCCGACGTCGCCACTACCGTGAACGCGGTTGACGGTTCGATCGGTTATGTCGGTCCGGACGGTGTTGACGCTACCAGCAACGCTGTTGTTGCTCGCGTCAACGGTGTTCAGCCTACTTCGCTGAACGTGACTCTGGCACTGTCGTCGGTGTCGGCTCCTTCGACGCCAGCCCAAGCTGCCAACCCTGCCAACTGGTCACCAGTGGTGGCTAACCCGGCATTGGGTTACAAACTCGCTGCCTACACTAACTTCATCTTCGGTCAGTGCTACAAGGACGCAGCCGTGGCCGCTTCCGTGAAGGCCTTCCTGACCACTCACTACAGCATCCCGGGCAACAACACCGCGACGCAGGCGCACAAGTTCGTCGCCGTGCCTGATTCGTGGAAAAACGCTGTAACCGCCAACTTCATCACCAACACGTCGGGCAACAACCTGGACATCAACAACACCACCGTGTGCAACACCATCGGTCGTCCTTTGTAAGCTCGGACTGTCGTAACAAAAATGGCGGCAACCTTCGGGTTGCCGCCATTTTTTTGCCCGACTACTCCTCGAACATGAAGTTTGTGTGACATCCGTTCGGTCGTGGCCCTCGCCAACGGCCTATGTCGTAACAGCAGGTTTTTGCAGGCCTGCGGCAGCTTTGGCCACCAAAGTGTGGCAATCAAAAAAGGATCTCGTAGTGATGCTCGCTCGCCCATCCCGTCGTCGTAGCAACGTTCAGTCCGCCAAACGTGAAGTCGTGGAGCCGACGCTGTGGCTGCTCAAGCCGTTGGCGCACGCGGTGGCGTTGTGTCTGGTGGCGGGCAGTGCGCAGGCGCAGACGGCGTTCAGTTCGAGCTGGTTTGCCGCCAAGGGTGCGGCGCAGCAAGCCGCAGCAGTACGGCCGAGCATGGGCGGTTTGCCGGGCATGACCCCGCCACTGGCTCAGCAGCAGAAGGCCAATCAGCAGTTGCAGCGCTCGATCCAGACCTTGAACAACACCGTCGCCGCGATTGCCGCGCAGCAAGCCGCTCAAGCGGCCGGACGCGCGGCGGTGCTGGGCACGGTGCAGTTTGTGCCGGACGGTCTGGGTGAGGGCGGCTTGAAAGTCGATAACAGCCTCGCCCAGGGTTGGCAGAACGCCAAGGGCCCGCAGCAGACTCAGGCCGATGGCAAGACCACGGTGAAGATCGAGCAGACCGCCGACAAGGCGATCCTCAACTGGGAAACCTTTCACGTCGGGCGCAACACCACCGTTGAATTCGCCCAGCAGGCGAACTGGGCAGTGCTTAACCGGGTCAACGATCCGAGCGCGCGGGCCAGTCAGATTCAGGGTCAGATCAAGGGCGCCGGTACGGTGATGCTGGTCAACCGCAACGGCATCGTCTTCAGCGGCAGCAGTCAGGTCAATGTGCGCAACCTGGTGGCGGCGGCGGCGAATATCACCGATATCCAGTTCCGCGACCGTGGGCTGTACTTCGACAGCACCGGCACTCAGCCGACGTTCACCGATGCCGTTGGCAAGGTACTGGTGGAGCGCGGCGCGTCCATCGAGACGCACAAACCGGCGGTGTCCACCGATGCCGGTGGTTATGCCTTGCTGCTCGGCAACGAAGTGCAGAACGACGGCAGCATCAGCACGGCCAAAGGGCAGACGGTGTTGGCTGCTGGTGATCGCTTTTACATTCGCAAAGGCTCGGGCACCGAGGGCAATGGCTTTTCGACGACGTTCGGCAGCGAGGTTACGCCGGGCTTCAAGGCCGGTGCCGTCGCCGGCAAAGTCACTAACAACGGGCTGATTCAATCCGCCACCGGCGACATCACCCTGGCCGGTCATGAGGTGGTGCAGAACGGTGTTTTGCTCGCCAGCACCTCGGTGTCCACGCGCGGCACGATTCATTTGTCCAACCCGAGCACCGACAGCACCGGCAGCGTCACGCTGGGGCAGGGCAGCGCCACGGCGATCATGCTCGACAGCAGCGACCTCACGGCGCTCGACAGTCAGCGCGACGCTGCCCTGACCGGGGTCAACGCCAACAACCGCATCCGTGGCGATCAATCGCGCATCGAGATCCAGAGCGGCGGCAGCGTTGAGTTCCAGAACGGCTCGATTACCTTGGCCACCGGCGGCCAGGTCGCGGTCAGTGCGCAGCGTCGCAGCATCGTTCGCGACGGCGCGATGATCGATGTGTCCGGGGCGCTGGGCGTCAAGGTCGCGATGGAAAACAACAACATCAAGATCAACGTGCAGGGCAACGAACAGCGCGACGCGTCGATCAACCGCGAGAAGGGCGCGCTCAACAGCAATGACGTCTGGGTCGATGTGCGCGAATTGGTCTACGTGCCGGCCGGCACCAACGGCTATGCCACGGATCGCTGGTACACGGCGGGTGGTTTGCTCGAAGTCGGTGGCTATCTCGGCACCCAGGGCCACAGCGTCGGCGAGTGGATGGCCCAGGGCGGTATGGTGAGTTTCGCCGGTAACGACGTGGTCACCGAGAAGGGGTCGCTGATCAATCTGTCCGGCGGCACGCTGGATGTGCAGAGCGGCCAGATTCGTCAGAGCTGGCTGCGCGGAGCCGACGGTAAACTTTACGAAGTCTCGCGCGCGCCGGGGGATTTGCTCTACACCGGGTTGTACAAAGGCTATGAGGACAGCAGCGAACGCTGGGGCCAGACGAGCTATTTCTACAACCCGTTGATCGCGCCGCGCTCACGTTATGAGTCGGGCTACACCGTCGGTCGCGACGCCGGACAACTGGTGATTGCTACCGCCAACGCTGTGCTCGATGGGCAGATGATCGGCGAGGTCTATCAGGGCGAACGGCAGAATCAGGCACCGAAAGCGGCGCTGGATGGCTATGAACAAAGTCAGACAGCGGTGGCGCGGCGGGCGCAATTGATCGTCGGCAGTTACGACCCGAGCTACGTCGCGGCGGCGAGCGGCTTGTTGTACACGCTCAATCCGACGCTGGATCAGGTGCAGATTGGCGGCGAGCGTCCGCTTGCTGGCAGTGATCCGGACCTGGCCGGTGCGGTGTCCGATGCGCGCAAGGGCAAGTTGTTTCTCGATCACGATCAACTCAATGGTTTGCGCCTCGGTGCGCTCAAAGTGGCGGCAAAGGATCAGGTCGTCGTCGACGGCGCACTGACGGTCGATAACGGTGGCGACATCACCCTGTATGCCCCGGATGTGCAGATCGGCGCTGACCTGACTGCGCGTGGCGGTAGCCTGCGCTTGGGCAACGTGCTCAATCAATTTCTCTCCAGCGATACCGCCGACACTCGGCTCACGGCCAAGGCCGACAAGGCGACGCAGGTCAATGTGGCCGACGGTGTGCGACTCGATACGCGTGGCGTGTGGAGCAATTTGCGCACGAACCCGGACGATGGCGCGAACCTCGCGTACTTGAATGGCGGCCTGGTATCGGTCCGCAGCAGTGGCGATATCGATATCGGCGCGGGCAGTCTGCTCGATGTGTCCTCCGGCGGCGCTGTGCTGGCCAATGGCAAGACCCGTGGTGGCAAGGGCGGCGACTTGACGCTGGAATCCAGCGCGATTTCTGCGCCCGGTGAAACCCACCTCAACCCTGAAGGTGAACTGCGTGGTTACGGTGTCACTGGCGGCGGCACGCTGACGGTGCAGGCCAACAAGATCCTCGTTGGCCAGACCGACCAGGCATTGGCCGACCACACCCTGCAACTGTCCGGTGATCTGTTCAGCAGGGGTTTTTCCGCTTACAACCTGATCGGCCTGAGCGGGCTGGATGTTGCCGAAGGCACCACGATTGACGTCACCCTGCCGGTGTACCGTTTTGGTGATGCCGCGCCGAATCAGGTCAGTGGTGTCGATCCGCAAACGGCGATGGAGCTGTGGACGCCGACGCTGTTCCAGGAAAACCCGACCAAGGGCGTGCTGACCCAACGCGGCGGCGCCAGCCTGACGCTGCAAGGTGGCGCGGCTCTGGTCAGCCTGATTGACCCAGCCAACAGCACGTTGACGCTGGGCCGTGGTTCGCGCATCAGCGTAGACCCGGGGCAGAGCATCAAGCTGCGCGGGGCGGGGCAGATTACGGTCGAAGGTGAACTGAATGCCTGGGGCGGGACGATTGATATTCGTCAGCAACAGTTTGGCGCGATCAACCCGGGCACCTCCAATCAAGTGGCGGATTCGACTGCGCACAACCGTTCGATCTGGATCGGCGAGCAGGCCGTACTGGATGTCGCCGGACGCGCCAATACGGCCATTGATGTTCTGGGGCGCACGTACGGTCAGGTCGGCAAGGGCGGCAGCATCATCATTGGTGGCGAAATTGACACGAAACTGGCGACGGCCACGGCGGCCGATGCCTATGTCATCGTTCGTCAAGGGGCTCGACTCGATGCGTCCGGCACCGAAGCTGTTCTCGATATCGCCGATCAGGGGCCGACCCGCGTGGCAACGGATGGCGGGCGCATCAGCCTGAGCTCCTACAACGGCTTGTTCATGGAGGACAGCTTGCGTGCGGCGGCCGGAGGTGTCGGCGCTGCCGGTGGGCGTCTGGAGCTGGCGCTTGAGGTCCCGTTGTACTTGGATTCGGCAGGCAATGCGGTGCGCGCGCCGAGGGAAATCATTATCGGCCAAGGCTCTGGGGACCAGAAGCTGTCCGCCAACCTGCGGCCGGGCGATGGCGACGATAGTTTGCGCTACGGGCAGACGCGCCTGAGTGCGGATGAGTTGATGGCCGGCGGTTTCGACAACCTGAGTCTGCTGAGCAACGGCTTGCTGTCGTTTGACGGTGACGTCAATTTGCACATGAACCAGAGCCTCAATCTGTATGCCGGGGCGCTCGCGCTGGCAGAAAATTCCACTGATGCGGCACGTATCGATTTGCGCGCGCCGTACCTGCGCCTGTCCGGTGTCGGTACTTACTTTGAAGCGCCCACCATGACGCGGCCACGGGTGATCCTCAACCCGACGAACCGACTGTCGCAGGCAACCTTCAATGCCTCGGCGAACCTGCTGGATGTGGGCAACGGGCTGTCGTTCGGTACCCAGGGTGCGATCTTGCAACAGCAAGGACCTGCCGTTGCCTACAGCCGCCGGGCATTCGGCCTGGTGTCGCTCGACAGCAGCGGTGACCTGCGTTTCCTCGCGCCCAATGACCGTGCCGAAAAAACCCGCCTGTGGACCCCGGGAGACTTGAATCTCGGTGCGGCGCAAATCTACCCCGGCACGGGCGTGCAGGCCGACGTCCGCGCCGGCTATCAGGGCGCCGACCGGGCGAACGAACACACCCTGCGGATCAGCGGTCGCGGCGCGGCACCTGCGGCGGTGCCTTATTCGGTATTCGGCAGTTTGACCCTGACCGCAGGCACCATCGAGCAGGGCGGGGTCATCCGTGCACCGTTGGGCCTGATTACCCTGGGTGACGATGTTCTGACCGCCACACGTGAGGTGCGCCTGTTGCCGGGCAGCATGACGTCGGTCAGCGCCGCCGGGCTGGTCATGCCTTACGGTGGCACCACCGACGGCATCGACTATCGCTACAACGACAAGTCGGTCATCTTGAATGGCATCACTGGCCAAACCAATGGCGTGGTCGTCAACTCGCAATACATCGATGTCCAGAGTGGTGCGACCCTCGATCTGTCCGGTGGCGGTGATCTTCGCGGCGCCGGTTTCGTTTCCGGGCGTGGCGGCTCCACCGATGCCCGTCTCAATCCGTTGGTGCGCAATGCCGCCGACGGCACCTTCAGCTTGCCAGGGCTTGCGAGCAATCCGGTGTACGCCATCGTGCCGGGCAATCAGAGCGTCTATGCGCCGGTGTTGGCAGAGGCCGCTGCAGTGGATCCGCGTGTCGGCCAGCAGATCACCCTTGGCGCGGGCGTGCCCGGTCTGGCAGCCGGCACTTACACCTTGTTGCCCTCCAATTTTTCCCTGTTACCGGGGGCGTTCCGGGTTGAAGTCAACGGTCAGGCGACGCCGAGCGGGACGACGCGTGCGCTGCAACTGCGCAACGGTTCCTGGACCAGCAGCGGGCAGATGTCGATTGCCAATACCGGTTTGCGTGACAGCCTCGCCAGTCAGGTGATCCTGACGTCAGCCGATGTGTTGCGCCGCTACTCGCAATACAACGAAACCAGCTTGACTCAGTTCATTTACAGCGACGCCGCGCGACGGGGCGTACCCCGTGCGCTGGCACCCATGGACGGCAAGACGCTGGACTTGCGTCTGAACGCCGGTGGCGAACAAGACATTGCTTTGCAGTTCAACGGGCAGGCGCTGTTCAAGGCCGCCGAGGGTGGCTTTACCGGCACCGCCGTACTGCGCGGGGGCAATGCCGGCGCGAACTTTGAAATCCTTGGTGCAGGGCATGCGCCAACCGCTGACTTCGATGGCGTCTCGGTCTACGCGGACACGCTCAACAACCTCAATGCCGGACGCCTGAGCATCGGTGCGATGCCGAATGTCGTGTACGGCAACTCGGCCAACATCATCGGATTCCTTGGCACCAGCAAAGACATTGTTCTGCGTGAAGGGGCGATCCTGTCAGCGCCGGAAGTCTTGTTGCGCACCACGTCGACCCTTGGTGGCATCACGGTCGAGGCGGGGGCGGGGATCAATACCCTGGGACGCGGCGATGTGGCCTACGACTCAACGGCCGGCTATTTCTATCAGCCTGACCAATCCAGCCTGTTGCTCGCTTCCAACGGCTGGACCCACGTTCTGGCGCCGAAAGCGGCCCGCGGCATTTCCGGCGGCGGCAGCATCCGCATCGGTGTCTGCACCACGACTGTGTGCAGCAACCCGGCAATCCTTTATTCGGACGGCAGTCTGACGGCCGCCACGGATAATCAGTTCGAGCTCGACGAGGCGGTGCGTTTCGGCACGCGCCACCTGGCGCTTTCGGTCGGCTCGGTCAACGCCGGCAGCGCCGAAGCACTGGCAGCGGCAGGCAGTCGCGTACCGGCGGGGTTGATGCTCAACCAGAGTGTGCTCAATCGACTGTTGCGTGGCGATACGCAGTACGGCGCACCGGCGCTGGAAACCCTGAGCCTGACCACTCGCGATGCTTTCAATTTCTACGGCAGCGTGAGCCTCGACACCCTCGATCCGCAGACCGGCCAAAGCAAATTGCAGAATCTGCTGCTGGTCACCCCGGCGATTTATGGCTGGGGCGATGCCGGTGATGTGGCGAGCATCCGCACCGCCAACCTGATCTGGAACGGCGCCACGCAAAGCCCCGGCGCTGTTATCACCGACGGCGCCGGCACGGGCACTGGCACGCTGGACATTCAGGCGCAGCGTATCGAGTTGGGTTACGACCCGATGCCGCAAGCGAGCGGCCTGGACCAGAACAATCGTCTGGCGCTGGGCTTTGCCAATGTCAACCTGACGGCCAGCGACCGCATCACCGCCAATCACAAGGGCAGCCTGGCGGTGTATCAGGAGCAGGGCGCTTACGACCCGGTCAAGGGTTACAGCTACAGCGGCGGTAACCTGAATCTGCGTACGCCGTTGCTTACCGGCGAAGCGGCGTCGGTGAGTTTACTCAAGGCTGGCAACAATCTGACGCTCAGCGGTGGCGGGGCTGCCGGGGCGGCGGACGCGCTGGGTGCCGAGTTGAACCTTGAGGCACGCAATGTCGTGCTCGATAGCCGTATCGCCCTGGCCAGCGGCAAGCTGACGGTCAAGTCCGAAGGCGATTTGACTCTGGGCAGCGCTGCGGTGCTGGACATGGCCGGGCGTACGTTGCCGTTCAACGATGTGAACAAATACAGCTGGGGCGGCGACGTGTCGCTGTACAGCGCCAATGGCAATATCCGGCAGGCGGCGGGCTCGCGGATTGATCTGTCGGCGAAGAATAATCAGGCCGGCAACCTCACGGCCACCGCGCTGGCCGACGCGGCCGGGACAGTCGATTTGCAGGGTGAAATCCTCGGCAGCAGTAGTGGTTATTACGATGCCGGCGGCACGCTGGTGCCGTACAAGGCCGGGGGCGTGGACATCCGCGCGCAAAACCTCGGCGGGGATGCCACGGCGCAGTTCGCCGCGCTCAATCAACGCCTGAACGCCGGACAGGTGTTCGGCAGCCGCAGTTTGCAGCTCAAGCAAGGCAATCTTGTGATCGGCGATGGCCTCAAGGCTGGTGACATCAATGTCTCGGTGGACAACGGCAGCCTGACGGTGGCCGGTCTGATCGACGCCAGTGGCGAGCGCGTCGGCAACATTCGTCTATCGGCGAAAAACGGTCTGGCGCTGGCCGGCAACAGCGTGCTCGACGCCCATGGCCGCGTGTTGCGCGTCGACAGCTACGGCAAGATCATCGATGCGCCGAACCGCGCCACGGTGGAGCTCAATTCCGGCGAGGGCGTGCTCACGCTGGCGTCCGGCGCGCGGATCGACCTGCGTCACGGCACCGATGCCGTGCCCGGTTTCCTTGCCGGGCAACACGACGGCATGCTGCGCGGTACCCTGGAATTGAACGCGCCGCGTCTGGGCAGCAATGACATTGCCATCGACGCCAGCGGTGCGTTGACCATTCAGGGCGCTCGCTCCATTGGCCTCAACGCTACACGCCGCTACACCGATGCCCGCGATGGCGTCGATCAAGCGGTCAGTGGCCGACCGTATCAAGTCATCGATCAGGCCATGCTTGATAGCATCCATGGCGACAGCAACAGCTTCATCAATGCGGCGCTGGGCAACAACGATCTGCTGAAACGCAAACTCGCCGGTCTGAACAACGCTGCCTACGCCGATGCATTCCATTTGCGTCCGGGCGTGGAAATCGCCAGCAAAACCGCCGACGGCGACCTGGTGGTGGAGGGCGATCTGGACTTGTCCGGTTATCGTTACGCCAGTCTCAACCCGCACACGCGATTGAACCCGACGGTGTATGGCTCTGGTGAGGCCGGTAGCCTGGTCATCCGCGCGGGTGGCAATCTCGATATTTACGGCAGCATCAACGACGGTTTCGCGCCGCCGCCGGAAACTCAGGATGATGCCGGCTGGAAATTGATTGCCGGTGTGCAGCCGTTCGGCGGTGATCTGATCGTGCCGGGCAGCGGTGTTTCGTTGGCTGAAGGGACACAGTTCCCGGTCGGCGCCACGCTCAATTACGACGTGACAATTCAGGGCGCGGTGTTGGCCAGCGGCACGTTGCTGCCGACTCAGGCAGTGTTGGCTGAGGCGTATACCTTTAGCGCCGGCACGGTGTTGGCCGGGGCCATCCATGATGCGAGTGGCAACCTGCTGTACGCGGCGGGGACGTTGCTAAGTGACAGTGTGACGGTGCCGGCGAACAGCCGTTTGGGTGCCGGTATCCGTCTGAACAAGGCGACGAGCCTGCAAGCCATGAACTGGCCCAAAGGCGTGCCGTTGCCGGGGGTTTACAACGCCGACCTGCAAAGCGTTTCCGGGGTCAGGCTGAGTGGTTCGCTGGCATTGCTGCGCGGATCGCTGATTCCTTCCATGACCGACGTGAAACTGGCCGACGGCACGTCTTTGATCGAACTTCGTCCCTTCAATGGCACACAACAGGGTAAAAACTGGGCGGTGGCGAGCATGCTGCCCGCGGGCAGTGCCTCCTGGTCGATGCGCGCGGTGGCCGGCGCCGATCTTGGGGCGGCGGACAGCCGCGCGGTGAAGCCGGTATTGACCGATGGCAATCTGCGCCTGGCCGATGCTCATTACGGTGTGACCGTGACGACGGGTACCGGAACAATGGTCTGGGCGCCAGGCAATCCCTACGATCTGCCGGGGTATAACCCGGTGCCCGATGACCAGTTGTTCATGTGCGATTTGATTCCGGGACTTTGTCAGCCGATGGCGCGTTGGGTCTGGGCGCCAGGCAGCGGGTTGGGGGGTGATTACGAGCCGGTGCCTGAAGAGGCGCTGATCCTCTGTGACATCTACCCTAACCTGTGTATCGGCAATAATCCGGGCACAACCGCCAAAGCTCGTAGCCAGATGTTCAGCGTCCTGCGCACCGGCACGGGAGATCTCGACCTGATCGCCGCCGGCAACCTGAGCATGGACTCGCCGTTCGGCGTGTATACCGCAGGCACTCAGTCAGCCAACGTTGATCCGCTCTATAACCAGAAACGCGGGCATCTCTCGGACAGCGATTCGGTGCTGGGCACAGCGGGTGCTGACTATGAGAAATGGGTCAACGGTGGCGCGGACAGCTTGTATCAAGCCTGGTATCCGCAGATGGGCGGCAACCTGACGATCAACGCCGGGGGCTCGGTTTCCGCCGATTCAGTAGGCAAGAAGGCGCTATCGTCGGGTGGCGGTTTCCGTGAGCAGATTGCCAGCGCGTCAGTGGGTAACTGGCTGTGGCGCCAAGGCACAGGCAATCCGGATGTGCCCACCGCCTGGTGGATCAACTTCGGTAGTTACGCCACTCAGTTGATGACAGCCGACGGCAATACCGAACCGTATCTGATGGGCTTCACCGGTTTCGGCACCTTGGGCGGCGGTAACATCAGCCTGCGTGCCGGAGGTGACGCCGGTATGCTCAAACCGTTGGGCGATGCCATCAATTATCCGCGCAGCCAAGGGCTTATCGTTGCCGTGGGCAGCACAGGTCGTGTCGCCAGCGATGGCAGCGTGCAGATGACCGGCGGCGGCGATATGGATATTCGTATCGGCGGCGCACTCAACCCATCGCTGCAAGCGCGGGCCGGGGATAACGGGACTCGGCCGCCGAGGCACGATCTGCAAGGGACGCTGATCAATTTGCGCGGGGCGGCGCAATTGACGGGCGGGGCACTGGGCGGCATCAATCTGCAATACGGTGCCATTTCACAGTCGCATGATGTCCGTGAAACCCGACCGCTGGATCCTTTCACCTCGACCACCAGCAACGCGTCCGGTGGTCTGGTGCTGATTCCTGGTGACTCGGGCATGAGCCTCAACACCCGGGGTGATCTGGTGCTGGGCGGCGCGGCCGATCCCGGACGGGTGCGTCTGTTCAATGCCACGCCATTGTTCGATAACAGCGGCAATATGGGTGCCGGCGGCATCCTGAGCGGCTTCTCGCTCTGGACCGATCACACCGCCATCGATCTGTTTTCCGCCGGCGGCAATCTCACGCCGAGTACTCAATTGGCAGAGGTCGACAGCAATCTTTTCCCGGTGAGCGGCGCCAATACCTCGCCCACCGATGGGCGCTTTGTCTATCCGTCGATTCTTCGGGCTGTGGCGGCTCAGGGGTCGATTTATGCCGGTCCATCGGCGGCATACGGCGAGGGCAACGCAGCGCCAACTACCGCGTATTCACTGTTGTTGGCACCTTCGACAGCTGGACAACTCGAACTGTTGGCCGGCGATTCCATCTATGCCGGTGGCTATGCGATCAATCAATCCGGCGCTAGCCCACTGGCCATTGCCACGCCTTTCAAACCGGCATTCCAAGCCTTCGCCAGCAGTAGGGTCCAGACGCCCCTCAACAGCAACTACGCCAGCGACGGTGTTAAGCCTGAGGCCAATTCGCGTTATCCGTTGTTCGCTTTTGGCCCCAACAGCTATTCCGGATTGAATGACGTGCAGGGGCCGGCACGGTTCTATGCCTTGACCGGCGATCTGGTGGGGATACGCAGTGGCGAGACGTTGAACTTTGGTGTGTCCAAACGTACCTGGTATGAAGCGGCAGGCCCGGTCTGGATGATCGCCGGGCGCGACATCGTGGCGTCAGGGACCAACTTGGGCCAACCGACAACCGTGCAGCCTAATGAAATGGGCGTAGGTCAGGAGAACATCACCTCAAGCGGCAACCTGTTCGTGCATAACGACCCGCGAGACGTATCGCGAGTGTCCGCAGGCCGAGACATTCTCTACAGCAGCTTCGATATTGCCGGACCGGGCACGCTGGACATCAATGCCGGGCGCAACATCCTCATGGAGAACCGCGCCAGTATCACCAGCCTGGGTTCCTTGGTGGCCGGGGATCAGCGGCCGGGCGCCAGCGTGGTGTTGCAGGCGGGCGTGGGCGCGCAGGGGCCGGATTACTCGCGCTTCATCGCCCGTTACCTGAACCCGCAGAACACTGCCAACCCGAATGCCTCTCTCAATGGCCAGCCGGGCAAAGTGGTCAAAACGTACGTTGATGAATTGCAGAGCTGGCTGACCCTCGGCTATGGCTTCAGTGGTGATGCCGAGCAGGCCCAGGCGTTTTTCTCCGCGCTGCCAACCGCCGAGCAAGCGATCTTCGCCCGTCAGGTGTACTTCGCCGAACTGCGTGCTGGTGGCCTGGAATACAACGATGTCGATGGCCCGCGCAAAGGCAGTTACCTGCGTGGTCGCAACGCCATTGCTTCGCTGTTCCCGACCACTGATGTGGCGGGCAACGCGATCCGTTATGACGGCGATATCACGCTGTACGGCGGCGCCGGGGTCAAGACGCTGTTCGGCGGCGACATCCAGATGCTCACGCCGGGCGGCGGTCAGGTGTTCGGCATCGAAGGTGCGGCGCCGCCATCGACGGCGGGGATCATCACCCAGGGCTCGGGCAACATTCAGCTCTACTCGCAGGGCAGCATTCTGCTGGGTCAGAGCCGGATCATGACCACCTTCGGCGGCTCGATTCTCGGCTGGTCGGCCGAGGGCGATATCAACGCCGGTCGCGGTTCGAAAACCACCGTGGTCTACACCCCGCCGAAACGTGTTTACGACACTTGGGGCAACGTGACCCTGTCGCCGTCAGTGCCGAGCACCGGCGCCGGTATTGCCACGCTCAACCCGATTGCCGAAGTGAAGCCCGGCGACATCGACCTGATCGCGCCGCTGGGCACCATCGATGCCGGCGAAGCGGGGATTCGCGTCTCGGGCAACGTCAACATCGCCGCCCTGACGGTTGTCAACGCTGCGAACATTTCGGTGCAGGGCAAATCGACCGGCGTGCCAGTGGTATCGGCAGTCAACACCGGTGCGATCACCTCGGCCAGCTCCGCTGCATCCTCGGCCACGCAAGCGGCGGAAGACGTCGCGCGTCAGCAGCAAGCGGCCTCACGGCAGAACCAGGCCTCGGTGTTCACCGTGCAAGTGCTGAGCTTCGGCAACGAACAACTCGCCCCATCGCGCGATGGCGCCAGCCGCACCCCGGCCCCGGGTTACAACCCGAACAGCCCGGTGCAGGTGTTGGGGGCAGGGGCGCTGGATGAACAGGCGAAACAGCAGTTGACCGAGGAGGAACGCGGGCAACTGACCTTGTAAACGACTCTCGTGCAGTACGTTTGGGCGGCCACTTGGCCGCCCTTTTTTTATGTTGATGAGGTTCGTGGGTATTGTTGTCGAGTGTGGACTAACGTCAGTATTTTGATCCGCCCGTTCACTCGATAGACCATTACATAGTTTGGATTGACCACCATTTCCCGAGTGCCTGGCGCTCGACCGGGTCTGTAACCATAGGGAATTGATGAAAGCCTTTGCGTTGCTGCACCGACCTTGCGCTGCAAAGCCGCTGAAGCGTTGGAATTGTATTGTTCAACGTAATCGATAATGTCAGCCAGATCGTCCAGAGCCTGATTGCTCCATTCAAGCGGCAGCGCGTCGATTCTTGCGTTTCTCTTCTAATAGTTGGTCGAGCCGTACCATGGCTTCCTCCTGGGGAATGCCCGGGCGAGGATCATCCAGTGCAGCCTGCACCTTGGCACGAAACCATCGATCATAGCTCTCTGCCTCTTCTTCGGATTCGAACTCAGAATAAAACGGGGAAAGCAAAATGCTCATAGTGACCTCCGTGATCAATCTTAAGCAGTCTAAGGGGGGGATGGCCCATTGTCGTCACTGGCAGACGATGCATCCCATGAATTCTCGGGGAATCATGGGGTTGCGGAGCCCAGTATCTGTAAGTACCCCTTTTAAATCTGCCGGACGTTTCTCACAGTTGTCCGGCAAACTCGACCGCCTCTGTAGGCATATTCCACCACCCCGGTTTTCATATTTACAGCCTACAAAACCGGGTGTGTTTTCCTACAAATGCACTCATAAAGCATACGGAATACTGACTTTCGCCCAAAGCATTTCCCCCTCAGGCCGGTTCTCGACATCGAGTTCCTTGGCCCAGCGGATCTCCGCGCTGGCGTATTTGAGGAAGGTGAAGTGCAGCGCCGGGCCGATCGCGAACACCTTGCCGCGCACGCCATCATCGACGTCTTGCCCGGCGAACTGCACGGTGTGGCCGAACTGTTTGTCGTCGGTGGTTTGCTTGAGGTAGTAGCCGTTGATGCCGAGCATCAGGTCGTCGGTGATCTTGTAGCTGGCCGAATAATCGAAGTGGAAGATCTGCCCGGATTTGTAGTCGGTGTCTTTGTTCTTCTCGTTGAAGCTGTAAGTGGTCTTCATCGAGACTTCGGTTTTTTCGGTTGGCAGCCAGGTGAACGAGAACAACGGCTTGTAGGTGTAGAAATTGTTGCTGGTGTTGGCCAGCCGATCGACGCTGTATTCGCCGGTCGGCACGGTGATCTCCAGCGCGGCGCCGAGTGTCAGGTCCTTGCCCATGTCCCACAGAATGATCGGCGCGACGGTGGTATCGCCCATGCCTTCGCGGGTGTCGTCCAGACCGAACACCGAGACTTCCTGTTTCAACCACGGCTGGGCGATGTACCCGGCCAAGCGCCCGCCGAAGACGCGCACCGGGCTCAGGTAGTCGAGGCGCGGGATCACTGCCGTGGATTCGATTTCGACGTTCGGCACCTTGCCGCCGAGCGAGCTGATGTTGAGTTTCCGCGACTTGTAATGGTTGTAGTAGACGTTGAACGCGACCATGTTCTCCGGAAGGCTGTCGACTTCCAGCGGCAGCATGAAGAAACCGTCGGTGCCAGGGCCGATGTTGTCGACCCCGGCTTCGGTGGCCAGCGCCGGTAGGGTCGCGGCGCAGCCCAGCAAAGAAAGGGCCAGGTTCAGGGGCAAAGTCGCGCGGTTCGGGTGCATATCCGTCCTCATTATTATTGTGTTTGGGCGCAACGCCGGCATGCAGGACGTCCGGCACTATAGAAATAAGCGCTTGGCGCCCGGCGGGGCAGGGTTTTCGCGGCCATTGAGGGGGGCTTCTGCGGACAGTCGTCCAAGCCTGTGCTAACTTCTTTCGACATAACCGGTAACAAAAATAACAATCAAGCTTGATCCGGAATGTCATCCCCCATGAACGTAAAAGTCCAAGACCCGACCTTTGAACTGGCGCTGGTCTCGCCATTTCTCCTGCAAACCCTCGCCGATGTCGTGCAGAACAAGGGCATCGACCCCGAAAGCCTGTGCCGTGGCCTGGGTTTTACCCTCGAAGATCTGCAGGATCCGACGCAACGGATTTCCTATCGTCAGGCCGTGGCGATGATCCAGCGCGCGCTCAAAGTGCTGCCCAATCAGGGTCTGGGCCTGTGGGTTGGTGCGCAGAACGTACTCGGCACCCTCGGGCTGCTCGGCCATGTGCTGTCGCTGTGCAAAACCTTGCGCGACGCTTTTGCCTTGGGCATCCGTCATCAGCACACCTCGGGCGGGATTGTGGTGTCGAGCGTCGATGTGGTCGGCGGGCAGGTGCATCTGGACGCTGAATGTCGCTTGCCGTTTGCAGATGTGCAGGTGTTTGCGGTCGAGGAGTTTTTCGCCAGTTTGCTGGTGTATGGCCGCGCGTTGGTCGGGGAGTCATTCAAGGCCATTGCCATGGAGTTCGTGCATGCCGCGCCGGATTACCTGAGCGAATACCATCGCCTGCTGGGGCCGGAGGTGCGTTTCGGTTGCTTGCACAATCGCATGCTGATCGATGCGCAATGGCTGGACGTCAATCTGCCTACCCATCATTCACTGGCATTGCGTCAAGCCGTCGCGTTGCTGGAGTTGGAAGCCGCGCAGGTGCATCAGAAGCTTGATCTGATTCAGGCGGTGGAGCGGGCGATTGCCCGGGATCTGAGTCGCGGCAGCCATATCGAAAAGATTGCCGGTGATCTGAACATGAGCAGCCGCACCTTGCGCCGGCGTCTGACCGAGCATGCGCTGACGTTCGAGGCGCTGTTGGAGCAGGTGCGGCAGGCGCGGACCCTGAGTTTGCTGGCCAATCCGGATATGCCGATCGAGCGGATTACCGAGGAGGTCGGTTACAGCGATGTGCGCAGTTTTCGCCGGGCGTTCAAGCGCTGGACAGGGTTGAGCCCTAGCGCCTGGCGGCAGGAAAGCTCCGCCACTGTTTGAATGCTTCAACCCCACAAATCCTCCGGCCACAGGTAAACTCCGCGCACTTTTTCAAGGAGTTCACATGAGTTACTACCAGCCGGGCATTCTCGCCACCCCCGTTCCTGCGCAAGCACGTCACCTGTTTTTCGTCCTCGAGTCGGTTGAAGCACTGCCGCAGGCGTTCGACAACCTGATCAATCAGGTGGATGGCAAGTCAGCAGTGGTCGGTTTCGGTGAGTCCCTGGTCAAGGCGCTGAACGTTGAGATCGACGGCCTGCGCAGCTTCCCGGCCATGAGCGGCGTCGGTGTGGAAAACCCGTCGACCCAACACGCCTTGTGGGTGTGGCTGCACGGTGTCGACCGTGGGGAACTGCTCAACCGTTGCAACGCCCTCGAAGCCGCACTCGCGCCGGCCCTGCGCCTGGTCGAGATGCAGGAAGCCTTCCGCCACAAGGAAGGCCACGACCTCACCGGCTACGAAGACGGCACCGAAAACCCCCACGACGAAGCCGCCATCGCTGCGGCCCTGCAAAGTGCCGGCCCTGATGGCACGGTCGGTGGCAGCTTCGCCGCGATCCAGCAATGGCAGCACGACCTCAAGGGTTTTCACAAGCTCTCGTCTGACGACAAAGACAACATCATGGGGCGTCGCCTCAGCGACAACGAAGAGATCGACGACGCGCCAATCTCCGCCCACGTCAAACGCACCGCGCAGGAAAGCTTCGCGCCGGAAGCGTTCGTCGTGCGCCGTTCGATGCCGTGGATCGAAGGCGACCGCGCCGGCCTGATGTTTCTCGCGTTCGGCTTCTCGCTGGATGCCTTCGAAGCGCAACTGCGGCGTATGAGCGGTCTCGAAGACGGCATCACCGATGGCTTGTATCGCATGAGCCGGCCGATCACCGGCGGCTACTACTGGTGCCCGCCGCTGCAGGACGGTCACCTCGATCTGCGCGCCTTGCGCATCGGCTAAAGGAACCGACATGGACGTGGTGCGCTGGGGCATGATCGGTTGTGGCAGCGTCGCCGAACGCAAGAGCGGGCCGGCCTTCTACAAGGCACCCGGTTCGGCGCTGATGGCGGTGATGGGCCGACGTCTAGAGGCCGTGAGCGACTACGCCGCGCGCCACGGTATCGCCCGGGTCTACACCGACGTCGATGCGCTGATCAACGATCCCGAGGTGGACGCTGTGTACATCGCCACGCCGCCAGACAGCCACCACGCCTATAGCCTGAAAGTCGCCGCCGCCGGCAAACATTGCTGCGTCGAAAAACCGATGGCGCTGAATGCCGGGCAAAGTCGCGAGATGCAGCAGGTGTTCGCCGAGGCCGGTCTGCACCTGTTCGTTTCCTACTATCGCCGTTCGTTGCCGCGTTTTGCGCAGGTACGGCAATGGTTGGAGGAGGGGCGCATTGGCGAGGTCCGGCACCTCAGCTGGGCGTTGACCAAAGCGCCGTCTGCGGCGGATCTGCAGGGCGGCGAAAACTGGCGCACCGATCCGTCAGTCGCCGGTGGCGGTTACTTCGCCGACCTGGCGAGCCACGGTTTGGACCTGTTCCAGTATCTGCTCGGCGACATTGTCGAAGTGGCTGGATTCACGGCACGTCAGGCCGGTTTGTATGCGGCGGAAGATGCCGTCAGCGCCAGTTGGCGATTCGCCTCCGGGGCGCTGGGTATGGGCTGCTGGAGCTTTGTCGCGGATCGGCGCGAGGATCGCGTCGAGATCATCGGCAGCCTCGGACGGATCAGTTTTTCCGTGTTTGATGAGCATCCTGTGCAACTGCATGCGGATGAAGTCGTCAGCCTGGAAATCCCTCATCACGAACACATTCAGTGGCATCACGTGCTGGGTATGAATGCGCATATTCGGGGTGATTCACAACATCCCGCCGTCGCCGAGCAAGCGCTCAAGACTGACTGGGTCATGGATCAGATCCTCAAACGCCACTGACCTTACCGACCGACACAAACCCCTGTGGGAGCGAGCCTGCTCGCGAAAGCGGTGTGTCTGTTTCAAAAATACTGTCTGACGCACCGCCTTCGCGAGCAGGCTCGCTCCCACATTGGGCAGTGCGTCGTCGCGTCTAAGGTTATGCCCATTCGGTATTTCTCAACCTTGTCATAACAACTCTAAGATCACGTCATAACTCGTTATAACAAGTGATCCCGTGATGACCGATAACGTTCTCTCCCTCAGTAGCGTTCCTCTGCACACCCAATTACGCGACGTCCTCCGTGCGCGCATTCTCGACGGCGAATACCCGCAAGACAGCCAGATGCCGTCCGAAAGCGAGCTCGGTGCACTGTTCAAAGTCAGCCGCATCACCGTGCGCCAGGCCTTGGGCGATCTGCAAAAAGAAGGGCTGATCTTCAAGATCCACGGCAAAGGCACCTTCGTCGCCAAGCCGAAAACCTTTCAAAACGTCAGCAGCCTGCAAGGCCTTGCCGAGTCCATGACCGGGCGTGGCTACGAGGTGATCAACCGCCTGCGCAGCTTCAAGTTCATCCCCGCCGACAAGCGTGTCGCCGAGCGTTTGCAGGTCGCCGAGGGCGAGACCGTCGCGCAGATCAAGCGTGTACGGTTGATCAATCGCGAGCCGATTTCGCTGGAAATCACCTACCTGCCCAAAGCCGTCGGCGAGCGGTTGGAGAAGGCTGATCTGGTCACCCGCGACATCTTCCTGATCCTCGAAAACGACTGCGGCATCGCCCTCGGCCACGCTGATCTGGCCATCGACGCGGTGCTGGCCGACAGCGACCTGACTCAGGCGCTCAACGTCGAGGCTGGCTCGCCGATCATGCGCATCGAACGCCTGACTCATGACGCACAAGGCCAGCCACTGGATTTCGAACACCTTTACTACCGTGGCGATGCGTTCCAGTACCGCCTGCGGATCGACCGGCAAAAAGGGGAGCAGGCATGACCCGCAACGTTCTCGAACAGGAATACGACATCGTCGTCATCGGCGGCGGCACCGCAGGCCCGATGGCCGCGATCAAAGCCAAGGAAAAGAACCGCGACTTGCGCGTGTTGCTGGTCGACAAGGCCAACGTCAAACGCAGCGGCGCGATCAGCATGGGCATGGACGGCCTGAACAACGCGATCATTCCCGGCCACTCGACGCCAGAGCAGTACACCAAGGAAATCACCATCGCCAACGACGGCATCGTCAATCAAGCCGCTGTGTACGCCTATGCGACGCACAGCTTCGAAACCATCGAACAACTCGACCGCTGGGGCGTGAAGTTCGAAAAGGACGAAACCGGCGATTACGCGGTGAAAAAAGTCCACCACATGGGCGCCTACGTGCTGCCGATGCCGGAAGGGCACGACATCAAGAAAGTCCTTTATCGCCAGTTGAAACGTGCGCGGGTGAGCATCACCAATCGCCTGGTTTGCACGCGTCTGCTGACCGACGAGGAGGGCACGGTCAACGGTGTGATGGGCTTCGATTGCCGCACCGCCGACTTCCATGTGATCAAAGCCAAAGCGGTGATCCTCGCCTGCGGCGCTGCCGGACGTCTCGGTCTGCCGTCGTCGGGCTACCTGATGGGCACCTACGAAAACCCGACCAACGCCGGCGACGGCTACGCGATGGCGTATCACGCCGGCGCCGAACTGGCCAACCTCGAATGCTTCCAGATCAACCCGTTGATCAAGGATTACAACGGCCCGGCCTGCGCTTACGTCACCGGCCCGCTGGGCGGTTACACCGCCAACAACAAGGGCGAACGCTTTATCGAGTGCGACTACTGGAGCGGGCAGATGATGTGGGAGTTCCACCAGGAACTCGAAAGCGGTAACGGTCCGGTGTTCCTTAAACTCGATCACCTGGCCGAAGAAACCATCCAGAACATCGAAGAGATTCTGCACAGCAACGAGCGCCCGAGCCGTGGCCAGTTCCACGCCAATCGCGGCACCGATTACCGCACGCAGATGGTCGAAATGCACATCTCCGAAATCGGTTTTTGCAGCGGTCACTCGGCGTCTGGCGTGTGGGTCAACGAACGCGCCGAGACGTCGGTGAAAGGCTTGTACTCGGCGGGCGACATGGCCGCCGTGCCGCATAACTACATGCTTGGCGCGTTTACCTACGGCTGGTTTGCCGGGCACAACGCCGCCGATTTTGTCGCCGGCCGCGAGTTTTCCGCGCTGGATGGCGAGCAGATCGAAAAGGAAAAGGCTCGGGTCTACGCACCGCTGGATCGCGAGCACGGTCTGCCGCCGGCGCAGGTCGAGTACAAGCTGCGACGCTTCGTTAACGACTACCTGCAACCGCCGAAAGTGACCAAGAAAATGCAGATCGGCCTGCAACGCTTCAGCGACATCGAACGCGATCTCGATCAGATGAAGGCCAACAACGCCCATGAACTGATGCGCGCGATGGAAACCAGCGTGATCCGTGACTGCGCCGAAATGGCTGCGCGCGCCTCGTTGTTCCGCGCTGAAAGTCGTTGGGGCCTGTACCACTATCGCGTCGATCATCCGCAACGCAATGACAGCGAGTGGTTCTGCCACTGCCACCTGAAAAAGGGCGATGACGGGCAGATGACCAGTTTCAAGAAAGCCGTCGAGCCTTACATCATCCCGCTCGATGCTGAAGAAATGCAGGCCTACGACCGCTTGCGGGTCGGCGCTTTCGCCGCTTGATGCACTACTAAAAGAGAGTCCGGACCATGGCCTATCAAGCTCAGGAAATCTTCTTCCGCTCCAACGCCCCCGTCACCGTGGACGAGGACAAATGCATCGCCGAAAAGGGCTGCACCGTGTGTGTCGACGTTTGCCCGATGGACTTGCTGGCGATCAACCCGGCGACGCAGAAGGCTTACATGGCGTTCGATGAATGCTGGTACTGCATGCCGTGCGAGAAGGATTGCCCGACGGGCGCCGTCAAAGTCGACATTCCCTATTTATTGCGTTGATTGAAAGGGCTCATCGCTGGCAAGCCAGCTCCCACAGGTTTCTCGGCTGTTTGCACAATTTATGTCCCACCGCAAATCCCTGTGGGAGCTGGCTTGCCAGCGATGAGGCCCGCCTGGACAACATAAGAGCCATCCGGAAACACCCGGACGCTGGATTCACCGAAAACCCCTCGTTTCCCACCGCGCCCTGATCGCGGCGGAGACGAACTCAAATAAATGATTCGAGGGGAAACAACCATGTTGCGTGCAGCAATCGCCGGTCTGGTACTGGCTTCGTTTACGTTGTCGGCCTCGGCCGAAACCATCCGCATCGCCATCGGCACCCAGGACACCACCATCAACTGCGCCGCTGGCGGCCTGTTGATTCGTGAACTTGGCCTGCTCGACAAATACCTGCCCCACGACGGCGCCTACAAAGACGCCAAGTACGACGTGCAGTGGAAGAACTTCACCAGCGGCGCGCCGCTGACCAACGAGATGGTCGCCGGCAAACTCGACTTCGGCGCGATGGCCGATTTCCCCGGTGCGTTCAACGGTGTGGCGTTCGAAACCGCCGGCAAGCACAGCCTGTTTATCAGCGTGTTGTCGGGGAGCATCAAGGGCAGCGGCAACGGCATCGTCGTGCCGAGCGCCTCGGGCGTGCAGTCGCTAGCCGAGCTGAAAGGCAAGACAATTTCCGTGCCGTTCGCTTCCACTGCCCACGGCATGTTGCTGCGTGCCGTGGCGGCGCAGGGCTGGGATCCGCTTAAGGATGTGAACATCATCGCCCAGCCACCGGAGGTTGCCGGCTCCGCGCTGCAGGCCGGCAAGATCGACGCTCACGCCGACTTCGTACCGTTCGCCGAACTGTTCCCGAGCCGTGGTTTTGCTCGCAAGATCTACGACGGTGCCCAAGCCAATGCGCCAACGTTCCACGGTGCGTTGGTGGATCAGGCCTACGCCAAAAAATACCCGGAAATCGTCGTCGCTTACCTGCGCGCCAGCATCGAGGCCAATCAACTGCTGGCAGCTGAGCCGGAGAAGTACAGCGAGCTGATCGCCAAAGTCACCGGTGTTGATGCTGAAGTGAATTATCTGTTCCACGGCCCGCTCGGCGTGCAGACCCGTGACCTGAGCTGGAAGCCTGAATATCGCCAAGCGGTCGGCACTGCCATCGACACGTTGAAGCTGCTGAAGAAGGCTGATCGCGGGCTCGATCTGAATAATTTCATTGACGATCAATACATCCGCGCGGCGTTCAAGGCCTCGAATCTGGATTACACGGCGCAGTTGGCGAATTACGCGCAGACGCCGCTGAAAGCCACGGATGCGGCGACCGGTAAAGCGATCACTGACTTCAGCCACGTTGCCGAAATCTGGGTGCGCGGTGAGGACAAAGTGCGCCAATACGCCTCGGCGGAAGAGGCGTTTAGCGCGCTGGCGGCTTTGAAGCAGGAAGGTAAAAACGTTCGTGCGGTGTATGCGCAGGCCAGTGACAGTGGGATCAAGTTGCTTGCCGAACAAGCCTGGTTTGCCAGTGATGCGAAAGGGCGTCTGAGCGCGTTTTTGCTCAAGGGGCAGGCGCAGCAATATGCCTCGGCACAGGGCGGCAAAGTCCTCGACTTCACCGACGCCACCACCCAGGCCGTCGCCAGTCGTTAACTCAAACGTAGATCGTTCCCATGCTCTGCGTGGGAATGCCTCAATGGACGCTCTGCGTCCGCTTTGGATGTGACGCGGAGCGTCACGGGATGCATTCCCACGCAGAGCGTGGGAACGATCAGAGGTGATATATGTTTTCACGCTGGATCCCCCGAGCCGCATCCTTGCTGCTCTGCCTGCTGTTCTGGCAACTCGCCGCCAGCCATCACTGGAACCTCGGCCTCGTCACCTTCGCCAACGTGCCGACACCCATCGCCGTGATCGAAGCCGCGTTGGGCCTCGGCGACTCGGGCAAGCTCCTGCAACACCTGACCGCCAGCCTCAGCCGCGTCTTCGCCGGTTATCTCGCGGCATTGCTGATCGGCATCGCCCTCGGCCTGGCCATCGGCCGCTCGAAATGGGCCGAAGACCTGCTGCTGCCACCGCTGGAAGTCCTGCGCCCGATCCCCGCTGTCGCGTGGATTCCACTGGCGATCCTGATGTTCCCGTCCTCGGAACTGTCGATGGTCTTCATCACCTTCACCGGCGCACTGTTCCCGATCCTGCTCAACACCGTGCACGGCGTGGAAGGCGTCGACCCACGCCTGATCGCGTCGGCGAAAAGCCTCGGGGCAGGGCGCCGCGCAATCCTGTTGGAGGTGATTTTGCCGGGCGCTGCGCCGAGCATCGTCACCGGTCTGGCGATCGGCATGGGCACGTCGTGGTTCTGTCTGGTCACGGCAGAAATGATCTCCGGCCAGTTCGGCATCGGTTACTACACCTGGGAGTCCTACACCATCCAGAACTACGCCGACATCGTCGTCGGCATGCTGCTGATCGGTGTGCTGGGCATGGGCAGCAGTCTGCTGATCAAACGTCTGGGCGGGCTGTTCACGCCTTGGCATCGACCGCGAGGAAAAGCCTGATGAGCGTGATGCAAACCCCGGAAGGGCGGATCGATATTCGCCAATTGTCCATCGTCCTCGGCCAAGGAAGTGAAGCGTTCGAAGCGGTGCGGGAGCTTGATTGCCAGATCGAACCGGGCCAGTTCGTGTGCATTCTCGGCCCGTCCGGTTGTGGCAAATCGACCTTGCTCGGTGCCTTGGCCGGGCATTTGAGTGCGCACGCCGGCAGCCTCAAAGTCGATGGCGGCGAAGTGTCCGGGCCGTCACCGCAACGCGGCATGGTGTTCCAGCATCACACGCTGTTTCCGTGGCGCACGGTGCGCGACAACGTGGCCTTCGGCCTGAAGATGCGCGGCATCGGCAAGGCTGAACGGCATCGCGCCGCTGACGACATTCTCAAACTGGTCGGTCTCGAAGGCTTTGCCGAACGCTGGCCCGATCAGCTTTCTGGCGGCATGCAGCAACGCGTGGAAATCGCCCGGGTGCTGGTCAATCGCCCGCGCCTGTTGCTGATGGACGAGCCATTCGGCGCGCTGGATGCGCTGACCCGCCTGAACATGCAAGAGCTGTTGCTGGACATCTGGACGCGCATTCGCACCACCGTAGTGTTCGTCACCCACGACATCGACGAGGCGCTGTTTCTCGCTGACCGCTTGCTGGTGATGAGCGCGCGGCCGGGGCGGATCATCGAAGACTTGCGCCTCGATTTCGCCCGGCCACGCACCAGCGAACTGGTGACCAGCCCCGAATTCTCGCGCCTCAAACGCCACTGTCTCAATCTGCTGCGCCATGACGACGACCGACCGCTGCCGCGCCTCAATCCGCTCGGCCTGCCTCCTGAAAACCCTTTGCCGCGATTTGCCCTATGACCTCTATTTTTGCTCTGACCGATAACGATGACATCCTCGCCCTGCAACCGCGCCTGACGGCCGACGATGCCGGCGTGCGACGTATTGCGCTGATTGATCTGGCGGATCTCGAAGAGCCCGATGGTTTGCTCTGGCTGGTTGATCGCTTGGGGCAGGATCCCGCTGAAGAAGTCCGCGCGGAAGCCGCGCGATTGCTCGAGGCCTGGGAAGATGAGGAAGTCGTGCAGGCCTTGTGTGAAGCCTTGACCGACCCGTCGCCCGCCGTGCAATCCGCTGCCGCGCAGAGCCTGAGCCTGCTCAAGACTGAAGCGGCGGGGCGGGTGATTCTGCCGTGGACCGATCACGCCGGCGTCAGCGTGCGCATCGCCGCATTCCGCGCCTTGCGTGAACTGCGCTTCGCCGACGCCGCACCGGCTGCGGTTTCTGCGCTGAACGACGCCGACGCAAGCGTTCGCCGCGAAGCCGTCGGCGTGCTGGGTTGGCTCAAGCAACTCGACGCATTGCCTGCCTTGGCGCGTCTGGCCAGCGATGACCCGGACACCGAAGTCCGCCGCGCTGCCACCGGTGCGCTGGGCCTGGCCTCCAGCGCCGAAGTCCTGCCGGCCCTGCGCCGAGCATTACAAGACAACGCCTGGCAAGTGCGCGAAGAAGCCGCGACGACCTTGGGCAAAGTCGGCCATATTGACGCGGGCTCAGCGTTGGTTGAAGCCTTGAGCGACGACTATTGGCAAGTGCGCCTGCGCGCCACCCGCAGCCTCGGTCGCCTGCGTTTCGCCCCGGCGCTGGACGCCTTGATCGAAACCCTCGGCCATCGCATCAGCAACCTGCGCAAAGAGGCCGCGCTGGCCTTGGGTGAACTGAATGATCGCGGCGCCGTGGCCGCGTTGCAGGCCGCGCAGGATGACGGCGACCCGGAAGTGCGCAAAGCCGTACGCATCGCTTTGAGTCAGTTGTAATGAACCCGCTGTCGGTGGGGAATTCGCAAAGCGAAGGCACCTTGCGCTTGAGTTGGCCGGATGGGCGCGAATCCGTGTTCAAACACGCCGAACTGCGCCGCCAGTGCCCGTGCTCGCAGTGCCGCGCGTTTCGCCTGAAAGGCCTGACGCCGGTGGTGGATGACCGCGTGCGTCTGATCGAACTCAACCCCCAGGGCTACGGCGTTCAACTGATTTTCAGCGACGGCCATCAACGCGGCATTTACCCGTGGCAATACTTGGCAAACCTCAATCCTTAACCCCAACGAATATCCAATGTAGGAGCTAGCCCTGCTAGCGATTGCGGAGTGTCATTCAACAATGATGTTGGCTGGTCCACCGCTATCGCGAGCAGGCTCACTCCTACAGGGGGATTTTCAGGGTGTCAGAAAGATTTGCTGAGGCTGGCGACTAAAGTCGCGGTGCAGACGTCCTTAAACCCCCAGTTACTCAGGCACTGGCTCTGCGAAAGATCGGTGTCGATGTAGCTCAGGCCCAGCACCACACCGGCGAGATTGTGGGTGAGTTTCACCTCCCATTCGCGGTACGACTCTTCAGCGTTACCCGACGCCGAATACAAATGGGGATCCTTGAAATCCATATTGCCGTAACGCAGTTTCAGACCCGAATCGAACGGCAACTCGGTTTCATAGCCGAGGTAGGTGTACAGCGAGTTCTGTTTGCTATCGATCCCCGGCGCGTCGTTGGAGTAATACGCCGCCAGTTTCACCCCATACACCCCGAGAATCCCGTAAACCTCGCTCTGGTTGAACTGGCCTTCCTTGGGGTAGGCGTACTTGATGTAGCCCAGATCAAGGCTGACATCTTCGCTCGCCTGCCACAGCCAACCGGCGTAGTAATCGACTTCCTGGCGGGTTTTCAAGCCGCCGCCGAAATCGACGTTGGAACTCCAGGCGCCGAGGTATAGACCGCTGCTGTGGGCGAGGGTCAGACCGGCCTGCACGGCGGGATCGTTCTGGGTTTGCGAGATGCCACGGGTGCGGTAGTCGCTGGCCAGCGTCAGGTCGACCAACACGGCAAAGTCATCATTCAGGGGAATCGCAAAGCTGCTCAAGGGCAGCATGCTCAAGAAACTCAGGGCGAACAGGGGCAAGGCTTTCATGTGAAGTCCCGATGTTGTGATTATTGTTGGGCAGAAAGAGAGCTGCGGGGGTGAACACCCCCACAGGGGAACAGTGTTGTTATTTTGTGGCGGTGTAGACCTGACGGCCGCCAAACCAGGTCTGCAACACCTGGGTGTCATGCAGGGCCTTGTTGTCGACGCTGAACACATCGCGATCCAGCACGATAAAGTCCGCTTGCTTGCCCGGTGTCAGCGAGCCGATCTGTTTTTCCAGGCCAATCGTCCGCGCCGCATTGACGGTGTAGGCGTAAAACATGGTGTCGCGGTCCAGACGCTCATCGGCATTGAGCACGCCCAACGGACCGACGCGGGTGATCGCCTGGGCCATGGCGTTGAACGGGTTCGGCGACGACACCGGCCAGTCACTCGCGCCGGCAATTGTCGCGCCCTGTTTGAGCAGCGAATGCGCCGGGTACTGATAGCGGAAGGCGAGGGCGCTGACGTAGGGCTTGATCATGTCGGTGGTGTAATCGTCGGCGCTGGCCCACAGCAGTTGCATCGAGGCGATGACGTTGAGCGGTTTGAAACGGGCGAACTCTTTCGGGTTGACCATTTGCAGATGGGTGATCGAGTGGGTCACGCCGCTCTGGCGATCCTTGCGCGCCTGAGCGATGCCGTTCAGCGATTCACGCACCGCGCGGTCGCCGATCGCGTGGATATGCACCAACCAGCCGCGCTGATCGATGGCGCTGACCAGTTCGCCGAAATGTTGCGGATCGATCAACAGTTCGCCCTGTTTGTGCGAGTTGCTGTAGGGGTCGATCATCGCCGCGCTCTGCGCCGGAAATTCGATCACGCCGTCGGCGAAGATTTTGATCCCGGGCAGGGTCAGGTTGGGAATGCCCTGAAATTGCTGGCGCACCTTGTCCAGCGTATCGAGGTCGGCGGGCACACTTTTCGGGTTGGCCACCAGCAGCGCCGCGACGTGCACGCTCATGTCGCCGCTTTCCGACAGCGCTTTATAAGCCGGCAACACGCCGACGGTTTTCTCCGTAGGTTTGAGCGCGAACACCGCTTCGCCCGGTGCGGCGTTGGCGGCCGGGTCCATCCAAGCGGTGATGCCGAGGCTGTTGTTGTAGCGCACCGCGGATTTCGCAGCGTTCAACATGTCGGCGGGGCTTGGCACCGGCATTTTCGAAGCGACCCGGTCCCAACCGGCGTCGACCACAAAGCCATTCGGCTCACCGTTGGCCAGTTTGCCGATGGTGTCTTTTTCCGCGTCGGGCAGGGTTTTCAGCAGCGCCGCATCAATCCCGGCGCGTTTGAGCATCACATTATTGGCCCAAGCCGTGTGGTGGTCGCTGCCGATAAACACCACCGGCACATCGGCCCATTCGCCGCCGTTGAAGGTTTTGCCCAAGGCCTCGGCCTGCGCCCAGTAAACCGAACTCATGCCGGCAATGCTCAACACGTCGCCGTGCTTGGCCTTGCCGTCTGCACGCCAGTCGCGCAGGCGCTTTTGCAGTTCATTGAGGTCGACGACTTCGTCCTCCATGTTCGCCGAGACCATTTCCAGTCCACCGAAAATCGCGTGGGAATGGCTGTCGATCAGACCGGGCATCAGCGCTTTGCCCTTGAGGTCGATCACTTGCGTGCCCGGTTCGATCAACGCTTTGATCTGCGCGTCGCTGCCGACTTTCAGCACTTTGCCGTTCCCCACGGCCAAGGCTTGCACTTTGGGGTGCGCGCGGTCGGCGGTGAAAATCTTGCCGTTGAGCAGCACCAGATCAGTTGCGGCCATGGCTTCCATCGAGGCAAAACTTACAGCGGCTACCAACAGACTCGGGACGAATCTTTTCATTGAAGATTTCCTTGTTATTGCGTCTGATGGCGAGATTAGTGGCTGGCGACGGCTGACAGAACGCCTCCCTCACGAAAAACGTTTTTGCCTGAATGGAAAAAGCATGGACAAGTTGGGTGCTTTAAAAATGTTCGTGGTCACCGCGCAGCTCGGCAGTTTCAGCCGTGCCGCCGAACAGTTGGGCAAGACCCCGTCGGCCCTGACCAAAGCGGTTAATCACCTGGAATCGGAGCTGGGCGCGCGGCTGTTCGAGCGCAGCACGCGGCGGATTCTGCTGACGGAAATCGGCCGGGTGTACCTGGAAACCGCGCGGCTGGTGTTGCAGCGGCTCGACGAGGCCAGCGAGGAAATCGAGCAGTTGCAGCATGGCTTGCGCGGCAGCCTGAAAATCACCGCGCCGCTGGCCTATGGCCGGGCGTTTCTCGATCAGGTGTGTGACGGCTTTTTGCAGCAGTACCCACAGATCAGCCTGCAAGTGGACCTGTGCGATGCGTTCGTCAATTTGCTGGAAAGTGGTTATGACCTGGCGTTGCGCGAGGGCCACGATGATTTGCCGGGATTGATTGCGCGGGTGGTCGGCAGCAATCGCCTGGCCTTGTGCGGCAGCCCGGAGTACCTGGCGCGCAAGGGCTTGCCAGTGAATGCGCAGACGCTTGAGCAGCATGAGTGGCTGCTCTATCAGCACCCGTTGCTCAGCCGCGAATTTTGGTGGGCCGAGCGCGACGGGCAGCGTTTGAGTCTGGCGCAACCGACGGCGCCGCTGTTGCGCAGCGATAATTACGATTTGTTGCTAGCGAGTGCCTTGGCCGGACGCGGTTTGCTGCACACGCCGCTGTGGAGCGCCGCGCCGTACATTGCCGATGGGCGACTGGTGCGGGTGATGGCGGATTACGAGATCGACCCGGATACATTTGGGCCGCATATTCTGGCGGTGTATCCGAGCCATCGGCGGGCGACGGCCAAGGTCGTTGCCTTCATTGATTACATTGCAGCATTTCTCGCCGTGCGCGGCCTCGATTGACTGATCGTTCCCACGCTCTGCGTGGGAACGATCAACATGAGGTGGGCCGACCTGCGGCGCTTGTCAGGAAAAAGCCAAAAGAGTACAAATGTACTCCATGACGAACCTGACTCCCCGCCGTACCGCCATCCTGACCTTTATCCGCGATCGCATCGCCGAACACGGTCAGCCCCCAAGCCTCGCTGAAATCAGCGAGGCTTTTGGTTTTGCCTCGCGCAGCGTAGCGCGCAAGCATGTGCTCGCGCTGACTGAAGCCGGTTTTATCGAGGTCAACCCTAATCAGGCCCGAGGCATTCGTTTGCTCGGGCAACCGTCGCGCCCGGAACTGCTCGACATCCCCATACTCGGCCGCGTCGCTGCCGGTGCGCCGATTGGCGCCGATGCCGACGTTCATAGCCGCTTGCTGCTCGACCCGGCGCTGTTCTCGCGCACACCCGATTACATGTTGCGGGTGCAGGGCGATTCGATGATCGAGGACGGTATTCTCGACGGCGATCTGGTCGGCGTGCGGCGCAATCCCGAAGCGCTCAACGGCCAGATCGTGGTGGCGCGGCTCGACGGTGAAGTCACCATCAAACGTTTCGAACGGCTCGGCGATGAAGTGCGGTTGTTGCCGCGCAACCCGGCGTACCAGCCGATTGTCGTGCGCGACGATCAGGATCTGGCCATCGAAGGGGTGTTCTGTGGTCTGGTGAGGCAAGGCTGATGGGCGCCGTCGTTGCGTTGGATACGCTGTTCAATGGCGGCCAGGTCTGGAAGGGTCGGCCTGCGCCACCCGCTGCCAGTCCGCAACCGACCGGGCACGCCGCGCTGGACGCGGCCCTGCCCAGCGGTGGCTGGCCGGAAGCGGCGCTGAGCGAAATCCTGTTGGCCGGCCCCGGTGTCGGCGAGCTGCAACTGGTCTGGCCAACCCTGGCGCGATTGGCGGCGGCGGGGGAGCGCATTGTGCTGGTGGCGCCGCCGTTCGTGCCATATCCGCAGGCGTGGGAAAACGCCGGGGTCGATCTGCGCCAGTTGTCGGTGATCCAGGCCAGCGAGCGCGATGCCTTGTGGGCGGCCGAACAGTGTTTGCGTTCGGGCAGTTGCGGCGCGGTGCTGTGCTGGCCGCACAAGGCCGATGACCGTGCGCTGCGACGTTTGCAGGTGGCGGCAGAAACCGGTCAGACCTTGGCATTCGCATGGCGCCCGTTGAGCGAAGCGGTCAACCCGTCACCGGCGGCGCTGCGCATTGCCATCGATTCCAAACCTGCCCAATTGCGCGTCCTCAAGTGCCGTGGCGGATTGGCACGTACGGCGCCGATTGCCTTTACCGTGGGGCACTGAGGTCGCCATGCGCTGGGTCTGCATTCTGTTCCCGCAATTGGCCTTGGACGCGGTGCTGCGTCAGCGCGCTGATCCCGATGAGCCGTTGGTGTTGCTCAGCGGCCCGGCCCAGCGTCGGGTGCTGCAAGCAGTGAATCCGGCGGCACGCAAGCTCGGTTTGCGCGCCGGCCAGTCGATGACCGCCGCTCAGGCGATGAGCAAAGGTTTTGCCACCGCCGATTACGAGGCCGCCGAGGTCGAGCACTGGCAGCAGTTTCTCGCCGCCTGGGCCTACGGTTTCAGCGCGCAGGTCAGCGTGCATTATCCGCGCACCGTGGTCTTCGAGATCGAATCGAGTCTGGGCCTGTTCGGTTCGTGGGCACAGCTCGAAGCGCGTTTGCGCAAGGAACTGACCGACCTGGGTTTTCGTCATCGCATCGTCGCCGCGCCGAATCCTGTGGCGGCGCGGGTGCTGGCCAATGCTTACGACGGTTTGGTAGTGCCGGATGGCGAGGCGTTGCAGCATCACCTCGGGCAGTTGCCCGTCGACCGGGTCGGGCTGGAGCCGAATGTGGCGACGGCGCTGTCGCGCATGGGCCTGCGCAATCTCAATCAGGTGCAGAGCCTGCCGCGTCAGGCGCTGGCCCGGCGTTTCGAAGCGCAGATGCTCAAGCACCTCGACACCTTGTTCGGGGCGCGTCCGCTGGCGCTGGAGTTCTACCTGCCGCCGGATCGTTTTGACGTGCGCATCGAACTGAATTTCGACGTGCAATCCCATCAGGCATTGCTGTTCCCGTTACGTCGTTTGACCGGTGATCTGTCGGCATTCCTCTGTGGCCGCGACAGCGGCGTGCAGCGTTTCGATCTGCATCTGGAACATGCCGGGCTGCCGGACACCGTAATCAAAGTCGGCCTGCTCAGCGCCGAACGTGATCCGGCGATGCTTTTCGAACTGGCCCGTGGGCGCCTGGAGCAAGTGCAGGTCGAGGCACCGGTGCGCGGCTTTCGCTTACGCGCCGAGGATCTGCCGAGTTTCGTCCCGCAGTTTCAGGAGCTATTTGATGACCGCCCGCAACAGACCTTGCCGTGGGAGCAATTGCGCGAACGTCTGCGCGCCCGGCTGGGGGATGACGCGGTGCAGGGCCTGCGCTTTCAGGCCGATCATCGCCCCGAGTGCGCATGGCAGCATGGCGTCGATAAACAACGTTGCGCCGTGTTGCCCGGTGTTCATCGTCCGGGCTGGTTGCTCGGCGAGCCGCAAAGCGTGCCGCACGGTTCGGCGCAGATTCTCATGGGGCCGGAACGCATCGAATCGGGTTGGTGGGACGGCGACGACGTGCGCCGCGATTATTACCTGATCCAGAACCGCGCCGGCCAGCAAGGCTGGGCTTATCGTGCGGTGGGTGAGGACGGTCCGTTGTGGCTGCAAGGCTGGTTCGCATGAGCGACGGCTATGCCGAGCTGCACTGCCTGTCGAACTTCAGTTTCCAGCGCGGTGCGTCCAGCGCCCTTGAGCTGTTCCAACGGGCGAAAAACCACGGCTATCAGGCCTTGGCGATCACCGATGAATGCACGCTGGCCGGGATTGTCCGTGCTTGGCAGGCAGCGAAATCCGTTGAACTGCCGCTGATCATCGGCAGTGAAATTCGCATCGAAAACGGCCCGAAACTGGTGCTGCTGGTGGAGAACCTTGCGGGCTATCAGGCGCTGTGCGGTTTGATCACCCGCGCCCGGCGGCGTACGCAGAAAGGCCAGTATCAGGTGCTGCGCGAAGATTTCAGCGAACCGTTGAACGGGCTGCTGGTGTTGTGGGTGCCGGACTCGCTTGATGATCAGGAGGAGGGCCGCTGGCTGCAACAGACGTTCAGCGAGCGTCTGTGGCTGGCAGTGCAGCTGCATCGCGGCCAGGACGATCAGCAACGATTGGCGAGGTTGTTGAGTCTGGCCGGTGAACTGCAGATTCCCGCGGTGGCCAGCGGTGATGTGCACATGCACGCCCGTGGTCGACGCGCGCTGCAGGACACCATGACTGCAATCCGTCATCACGTACCGGTGGCCGAGGCGGGATTGCGCCTGCATCCCAATGGCGAACGGCATTTGCGCAGTGTTGAAGTGCTGCAGAGTTTGTATCCGCAGGCCTTGCTCGACGAGTCGGTAAAGCTGGCGCGGCGTTGCACTTTTGATCTCAGCGAGTTGCGTTATCAGTACCCGAAAGAACTGGTGCCCGAGGGACACAGCGCCAGTTCCTGGCTGCGGCATCTGACTGAAGAAGGCATCGCCTGGCGCTGGCCTAAAGGTCCGCAAGCCAAAGTGCTCAAGCAGATCGACGACGAACTGCAGTTGATTGCCGAACTCGGCTACGAAAGCTACTTCCTCACCGTGCACGACGTGGTGCGCTTCGCTCGCGGGGAGCAGATCCTTTGTCAGGGGCGCGGCTCGGCGGCCAACTCTGCGGTGTGTTTTGCCTTGGGCATCACCGAGATCGACCCGGATCGCACCACGTTGCTGTTCGAGCGTTTCATGTCGAAAGAGCGCAACGAACCGCCGGACATCGACGTTGATTTCGAGCACGAACGGCGCGAAGAAGTCCTGCAATACGTGTTTCGCCGTTACGGCCGCGGTCGCGCGGCGCTGACGGCGGTGGTCAGCACCTACCACGCCGCCGGTGCGGTTCGAGACGTGGCCAAGGCCTTGGGTTTGCCACCGGATCAGGTCAACGCACTGGCCGATTGTTGCGGTCACTGGAGCGATGAAACCCCGCCGCTGGATCGTTTGCTCGAGGGCGGCTTCGACCCGGAAAGCCCGGTGCTGCGCCGGGTGCTGAGTCTGACCGGGCAACTGATCGGCTTCCCCCGGCACCTGTCGCAACACCCCGGCGGCTTCGTGATTTCCGAACAGCCGCTGGACACGCTGGTGCCGGTGGAAAACGCGGCGATGGCCGATCGCACGATCATTCAGTGGGACAAGGACGACCTCGATGCCGTCGGCCTGCTCAAGGTGGATATCCTCGCCCTCGGCATGCTCAGCGCCATTCGCCGTTGCTTCGACTTGCTGCGTCGCCATCGTGATCTCGACCTGAGCCTGGCCACCATTCCGGCCGAAGACAAACCGACCTACGAGATGATCACGCGCGCCGACACCATCGGCGTGTTCCAGATCGAATCCCGCGCACAGATGTCGATGCTGCCACGCCTGAAACCGGCGACGTTCTACGACCTGGTGATTGAAGTGGCCATCGTCCGCCCAGGGCCGATTCAGGGCGGCATGGTCCATCCGTACCTGCGCCGTCGGAACAAGGAAGAAGAGGAAACCTACCCGTCGCCAGAACTCAAGGTCGTTCTGAAAAGAACCCTCGGCATACCGCTTTTTCAGGAACAGGTGATGCAGATCGCCATCGTCGCCGCCGATTACAGCCCCGGCGAGGCCGATCAATTGCGTCGCTCCATGGCTGCGTGGAAGCGCCACGGCGGACTCGAACCGCACAAGGAACGCCTCGCTGCAGGCATGAAGAAAAACGGCTACACGCCGGAATTCGCCGCGCAGATTTTCGAGCAGATCAAAGGCTTCGGCAGCTACGGGTTCCCCGAATCCCACGCCGCCAGTTTCGCCTTGCTGACCTACGCCAGCTGCTGGCTGAAGTGCCACGAACCGGCGGCGTTCGCCTGTGCGTTGATCAACAGTTGGCCGATGGGTTTCTACAGCCCCGATCAGATTCTGCAGGACGCACGCCGACACCAGTTGCAGATCCGCCCGGTGGATGTGCGCGCCAGTGACTGGGATTGCAGCCTGGAAACCACCACCGGCGCGCAACCAGCGATTCGCATGGGCCTGCGCATGATCAAGGGCTTTCGCGAGGACGACGCCCGGCGCATCGAAGCGGCGCGGACGCTTGGGGCGTTTGCCGATGTTGCCGATCTCGGCGAACGGGCCGGGCTCGATAGTCGGGCGCAGGCGCTACTGGCGGATTCCGGAGCGCTGCGCGGATTGGCCGGGCATCGGCATCGGGCGCGCTGGGAAGTCGCCGGGGTGCAGAAACAGCTTGGCCTGTTTGCCGGTTTGCCGAGCCAGGAGGAGGCCGAGGTGGTGCTGCCCAAACCGAGTGTCGGCGAGGAGTTGCATGCGGATTACACGACGATTGGCACGACATTGGGCCCGCATCCGCTGGCGCTGTTGCGTGGTGAGTTGAAAGCGTTGCGCTGTCGCAGTTCGCAGGAGTTGCTTGATGTCGAGCATGGCAGACCGGTGAGCATTGCCGGATTGGTGACCGGGCGCCAACGTCCGGGCACTGCCAGCGGCGTGACATTTGTGACGCTGGAAGATGAATTCGGCAACGTCAACGTGGTGGTCTGGCGCGATCTGGCCGAGCGCCAACGGCAAGTGCTGGTCGGGTCACAATTGCTCAAAGTCGATGGCCGCTGGGAGCGAGAGGGCGACGTGCGCCATTTGATTGCCGGACGCCTGAGCGACCTTAGTCCGCTGCTTAACGGTATTCGCGTGCAGAGCCGCGATTTCCACTGATTGCGCCGCCAGATCTGATCGTTCCCACGCTCCGCGTGGTAACGCCTCCCGTGACGCTCTGCGTCACGGTGGACGCGGAGCGTCCGTGGCTGCATTCCCACGCAGAGCGTGGGAACGATCAAGTCCAGAACAGCCAATTCACTGACGTCAAAAAAACCTGTCTTCAATGATGGCACTTTGTCATAATGCCGGCCCTTTTCAGCCCTCGTACCGAATCACGGTGCCAGGACACCCCCGTTTTTCTAAAGGAATACTCAGTGAGAATGATCTCTCGGATGCTGGTTTCGGGCGTGGCGATTGCCGTGCTTGGCACCCTTGCCACCACACTCTCCGGTTGCGCCACGGAAAGCTCCCGCGCCTTGCCGGTGGCCAAGGTTGAAAGCGCTTCGCAGGTCTGGACCGGCGTTCGCGTGCCAATGGCCGTGGGCAAGTTCGACAACCGCTCCAGTTACATGCGCGGGATCTTCTCCGACGGTGTCGACCGTCTCGGCGGTCAGGCCAAGACCATCCTCATCACCCATTTGCAGCAGACCAACCGCTTCAGCGTGCTGGATCGCGACAACATGGGCGAAATCCAGCAGGAAGCCGCGATCAAGGGCCAGGCCCAGCGTTTAAAAGGCGCTGATTACGTGGTGACCGGTGACGTCACCGAGTTCGGCCGCAAAGAGACTGGCGATCACCAGTTGTTCGGCATTCTTGGCCGTGGCAAGACTCAGGTCGCTTACGCCAAGGTCAACCTGAATATCGTCAACATCAGCACCTCCGAAGTGGTTTATTCAACCCAGGGCGCCGGCGAGTACGCCTTGTCCAACCGCGAAATCATCGGCTTCGGCGGCACCGCTGCCTACGACTCCACCCTCAACGGCAAAGTCCTGGATCTGGCCATGCGCGAGGCGATCAATCGTCTGGTCGATGGCATGAACGCCGGTGCCTGGAAACCGGGCAACTGATCGACGCCCATTGCAAGGAGCAACACCCATGAATCTGACTTTGTCGCGCTCGCTGATGGCGCTGACGCTGGCCGCCAGCGCCTTGCTGGCCGGTTGTGCGCCGGGCCCGCAAACCTTGTACCAGTGGGAAGGCTACGAGCCCCAGGTCTACGAGTATTTCAAAGGCGAAGAACCGAAAGAGGCCCAGGCCGAAGCGCTGGAACGTGATTTGCAAAAGATCCGCTCCACCGGCAAAGCCGTACCGCCGGGTTATCACGCCCACCTCGGTTTGCTCTACTTGAGCATGGGCAAGGACGATCAGATGGTGCAGCAGTTCAACACAGAGAAAAGCCTGTTCCCCGAGTCCGGCACGTACATGGATTTTCTGCTTAAAAACGCCAAGGCCGGGGTCCTGCAATGATCTCGCGTGCCTTGAAACTGCTGGTCGGCGCGCTGGCCCTGACCGTTCTGGGTGGCTGCGTCGCACCGAAGTCCGTGGACTATTCGGCGTACAAACAGGCGCGGCCCAAGACCATTCTGGTACTGCCACCGCTGAACACGTCGCCGGACGTGAAGGCGTCGTACAGCCTGTTGTCGCAAGTGACGTTCCCGCTGGCCGAGGCCGGTTATTACGTGTTGCCGATTGCTTTGGTGGACGAAACATTCCGCCAGAACGGCCTGACTACACCGGATGACATTCATCAGGCTCCGCCGAAAAAGCTCCAGGAAATCTTTGGCGCGGACGCGGCGCTGTACATCACTGTCAGCGAATACGGCACGCGCTACATGGTGATCAGCAGTGAAACCGCCGTGACCGCAACGGCGAAGCTGGTTGATCTGAAAAGCGGCACCACGCTGTGGACCGGCGCGGCGCGGGCGTCGAGCGAAGAGGGTGGCAACAACGGTGGCGGCGGTCTGATCGGCATGCTGATCACGGCGGCGGTGAAGCAGATCATCAACAGCTCCACCGATGCCGGTTACCCGATTGCCGGTGTGGCGAGCAATCGTCTGCTGTCAGCCGGGCATCCGGCGGGGCTGCTGTATGGCCCGCGCTCGCCGAAATACGGCACGGACTGAGCCCGGTAATGAACGTTCCCACGCGCTGCGTGGGAACGATCAGTCATCAACGCTCTGGCCAAAACCGCTCACCACCCCCCGGTGCGTCCGTCCACGCTTGCAACGAGCGGGTCGGCAGGTCGAAGTAATCGCGGGTTCGCGCGTAGCCATGGCCGCCCATCCGGCCAATGGCATCCAGGCCCAATTGATCGATGTACAGCGTCTTCGGATCGATCAGCTCATCGCGCACATGCGCCATCAACACCTCGCCAAAAATGATCTCCCGCGACTGACCGATGTTCAGCGCCATCATCCGTCGGCACTCCAGCGCCACCGGGGCTTCACCGATGCGCGGGCATTTCACCGTGGTGCCCGGAATCGCCGTCAGACCCGCAGCGGTCAACTCATCGAAACCCGGGGCAAACGGCACGGCGCAGACATTCATCGCCTCCACCAGTGCATCGCTGACAATGTTGACGGTGAACTCCTGATTCAACTGGATATTGCGTGTGGTGTCTTTCGGGCTCTGATCGCCGTAGTTTTCCACGCCCAGCGCCAGAATCGGTGGGTCCGCCGACAGGGCATTGAAGAAACTGAACGGCGCGGCATTCACCCGGCCCTCGCCATCGATGGTGGTCACCAGCGCAATTGGCCGAGGCACGACGCTGCCGATGAGGATCTTGTATTTTTCCCGTGGGCTGAGTTGGCTGAAATCAAAACTGTGCATGGCAAAAACCTCTAGGAAAGTGGATCGATTGCGCTCAACGGCGCTTCGGCGCTGTAGGCATCGGCGAACGGAATGGCGGGCTGAAACAGGGTTTTCCAGTCGGGGCGAGCAAAGGCGCGGTCGCTGTGGCTGCGCATGAGTTTTTCGTATTGGCGCTGCGCCTGCCGTTGCAGGGCCGGGTAGTCGACGCCGCAGACCTGAGCGTCGTGCATCACGCAGCGACCGTCGATGTAACTGGCGATGCAGTCATCGCCGCGCCCGGCCAGCAGCAGGTTTTTCAAAGGATCGAACAGCGGCCCCAGATGCAGGCCGCGCAAGCTGAACACGGTGATATCGGCCTTGGCGCCCGGGGCCAGACGGCCGAGGTCATCGCGACCCAACGCCCGCGCACCGCCGAGGGTGGCGGCGTTGTACAGATCGAGGCCGCTGGTCAGTGAGGAACCGCCCTCCATCAACCGTGCGATGTTCAAACCATGGCGCATGTTTTCCAGCAAATCCGCCGGCCAAGTGTCGGTGCCCAGCGCGAAGTTGATGCCTTTGGCGCGGTAACGACCAAACGAATTCAGCGCCTCGCCGTCGCGGGCGAACACCAACGGGCAATGCACCAGACTCGCACCGCCGTCGATCACTCGCTGCAAGTCATCGTCCCCGCTGGTGTAAATGCCGTGGGGCAACAGGCTGCGCGGCGTGAGCAAATCCAATTGCTGCAACCAGGCCAGCGGCGAAGTTCCGCGCAACTGTTCGACCATCGCCACTTCACTGAGCGCCTGACAGCAATGCAACCGCATCGGCGCGTTCAGTTCGCGGCTCAAAGCCGAGGTGCGTTGCAGCAATGCCGGGGTGCAGGTCTGAATGCGATCCGGCAACAGTGCGCCGCGAATCAAGCCGTCGTGAGCGCCGTCGAAATCCTTGAAAAAGCGCTCAGCCGCATCAAGCCCGGCCAGCCCCCGAGCCTCATCCCAGTGATGGGCGAGGCTGCCGTCAGCCTGCCAGTAGCTCATGCCGCTCATATAGCAAGGGCCGAGATAAGTGCGCAGTCCGAGTTCGCCTGCGACGTCTGCGACAGCGGCAAACTCGTCGTAGGTTTCCGCCCACTCGCGGTAGTACATCGAAGTGATGGGCATCGCGGTGGTGATGCCATTGCGGATCAACTGAGTGAAGGCGTAGCGGTATTTGAAAACTTCTTCTTCCGGGTTGTAAGTCTCACGCGGGCCGGCGGCCAGATAGTCGGACGACCACATGCGCCCCATGGCGCGCTCGTCGCCGTTGTCCAGCGTCAGCACGGTGGAGTCGAGATCGCCCAGTGCGTCGAGATCGATGAAACCGGGGCCGATCAACGCATTGCCGTAATCGATCCACTGATCCACCGGCCCCGGGTAACCGCGTCCGACAAACTCGACGCGCGACCCGGCGAACACCACTTCACCGTCGCGCCACAGCACATGTTGCGTGCCGTCGAAGCCGACCACGCAACTGGCGCGCAGACCGATGCGTTTCACAGACGGCTGCTCAGCAAGCGGCCACCTTCGGCGATCAATTCGCCGCCGCGATAGACCTGACGCAATGGCCGTGCGACAACAGCTTCACCCAGCGTTTCCACCGGCATCAACAAGAAGTCTGCACGCCGTCCGAGCGCGAATCCGTAATCCTCAATGCCCAAGGCCCGCGCGCCATTCAGCGTGGCGGCGTCAAACGCCGCCGCCAGTTCATCGTCCTTGGCCAGATCAAACCGAAACGCCAGCAGCATCGCGCGTTCGAGCATGTCGCCATTGCCCATCGGCGACCACGCATCACGAATACCGTCGGAACCCAGGCAGACATTCACGCCGGTTTCGCGCAGCGCGAGGAACGGCGGCACGGCGGTGTCGGCCGGCGCCGAACTCATCAGCGAAATTCCCGACGCCGCCAAACGCTCGGCGACCGGTTTGACCTGACTCCACGGCAGCATGCCGAGGCAGTACGCGTGGCTGATCATCACTCGCTTTTGCAGGCCAAAACGCTCGGTGTAATCGGCGATCAGCGCGATCTGCCACAGACCCAACTCGCCTTTGTCGTGCAGGTGAATGTCCACGCCACGGCCAAATTCAGCTGCCAGTTTGAAGACGAAATTCAGCTGCGCAATCGGGTCGTTGTCGATGCCGCACGGGTCGAGGCCACCAACGTTCTCTACGCCCAGCGCCATGGCTTCGCGCATCAGCTCGGCAGTGCCGGGGCGGCTGATCAAACCGGTTTGCGGGAACACCACCAGTTGCAGATCGATCAGGTCTTTGTAGCGCTCGCGCAGTTGCTGCATGGCTTCGACGTGGCGCAGACCGAATTCCGGGTCGATGTCGACGTGGCAGCGCATGGTCAGCGAGCCGCGGGCGATGCAGTTCTCCAGCAGCGCACCGGCGCGTTCGGCGATGGGCGCGGTGACTTCACGGAGAATGCGGCGCTCGTTGCTGATGTAGTCCATCAGCGTCGGCCCGGCGCTGTTCGGGCGCCAGGGTTGGCCGTAAAGGGTTTTGTCGAGGTGGACGTGGCTTTCGACCAAAGCAGCGGTGAGGAGCTGGTGTTGGCCGTCGATGTCGCTGGCGGCCAGCGGCGTGTTGCTGGCCGGGCGGCGCTGGGCGAATCGACCGTTTTCGATGAGCAGGTCTTCGGCAGCGGCGCCGTAGGGGCGCACGTTGCGGAGCCAGTGTGGCTGGGTCATACAAACCTCATTCAGGTCTCAGAAAGTTGTGGTGGCCGACCGGGCCTCATCGCTAGCCCTGCTAGCGATAGCCGCGCCCCGGTTCCAAGTCAGGCCCTCAGCCCTTGAGCTTCGACCAGATCCGATCCTGCAGCTCTCGCGCCTTGTTGCTGCATTCCTTCTCCGGACGCAGGCGCGAGGCGTATTCGTCGGGCATATTGATCGCGTCCATCACCTTCCACTTCGGATCGAGCAACGAATCGCTCTGAATCCCGTTGGCGTACGCAATGGCGTTGGACACAGCGGCGGCGTTCTCCGGCTTCATCATCCAGTCGATGAAAATCTTTGCGTTACCCGGATGCGGTGCGCTTTTCGGCACGGCGAAGTTGTCCTGGAACATCGCCAGGCCTTCACGCGGATAAACGTACTTGATCGTGCTCTTCTGCAATGTTGCCCGTGCTGTAGAACCGTTCCAGTTCTGCATCATGATCACCTCGCCCGAGGCCATGCGATCGACGGTATTGTCCGAGCTGTACATCTTCAAAAACGGCTTCTGCTTTTGCAGCAGTTCGAGGATGCGCTTGGCGTCCTGCGGGTTTTCGCTGCATTCGTCGACGTTCAGATAATGGCTGGCGGCGTTGATCACGCTGCTCGACGTATCGAGGGCGGCGAGCTGGCCTTGCAGCTCTTTGCGCGGTTCGAAGAATTCTTTCCATGAGTCATCCAGTTTGCCGCCCGGCACTCGCGCACTGTCATAGGAAAACCCGGTGGTGCCCCACAGATACGGCGCCGAGAACTTGCGGCCCGGGTCGAAACTCGGATCGCGGAACGGCCCTTTGACGTACTGGAAATTGCTCAGGCTCGGCGCGTCGATTTCCATCAGCAGATCCTGCTTGATCAGCGTCTGCATGATCGACTGCGACGGCACAATCACGTCATACGCGGCGCCGCCGGCCTGCAGTTTGGCCAGCAGGGTTTCGTTGCTGTCGTAACCGTCCATGGTCACTTTGATGCCGGTTTCCTTTTCGAATTTGGCCAGCAGATCGACGGGGTAGTAGTCGGTCCAGTTGTAGAAAAACAGCTCTTTCGGCTCGGCGGCGTGGGCGCTGAACGCAGTGAAACAACTCAGGGCCAGACCGGATACTGCCAAACGCATGCTTTTGATTTTCATGAGAGCGCTCCAGATTTATTGTTGTTTACCGCGTTGGCCCAGCCAGAAGGCCAGCACCACAAGGACGATGGAAATCAGCAGCATCAGCGTCGAGATCGCATTGATCTCCGGCGTCACGCCAGCCTTGATCGCCGAGAAGATGTACACCGGCAACGTCGTCGAACCGGGTCCGGCGACGAAGAAGGTCATGATGAAATCGTCGAGGCTGACCACAAACGCCAGCACCGCACCGGACAACACCGCCGGCCACAGCAACGGCAAGGTCACGCGGCGGAACACTTGCCACGGATTGGCATAGAGATCGTTCGCCGCTTCCAGCAGGCTTTTGTCCAGATCGTTGAGGCGCGCACGGATCGGCAAGTAAGCGAAGGGAATGCAGAAACCGATGTGCGCGACGATCACCGTGAGCAAACCGAGCTTGATGCCCAGTGCCATGAACAGCAGCAACGTCGCTACGGCGGTGACAATCTCCGGCAGAATCAGTGGCAGGTTGATCCCGCCCTCGACCATTTTCTGCCCGTAGAACGGCCGGTAAGTCGCCAGCGCTGCGAGCAGGGCAATCGCCGTCGCGCAGACCGTGGCGATGGTGGCGACGATGATCGAATTCAGCGCCGCCGTCTGGATCGACGGATTGGCCAGAATCCGCCCGTACCAGGCAAACGAAAACTCCGTCCACACCGTCGCCGAGCGATTGGCGTTGAAGCTGTAAGCGATCAACACGAAGATCGGCAGGTACAGATAGGCGAGGATCAGCAGGCTGATTTCGCGAGTCGCCGGGAGTTTTTTCAGGTGCAGGGAAATCATGCTTTCGCCCCCCGATTGATGGTCTTCGCCGCACGGCGGCTGTACAGCGCGTAAAGCACCAGCGACACCAGCAGAATCGCCAGCAACAGGAACGACAGCGAACTGCCCAGCGGCCAGTTGCGCGCGGTGCCGAACTGTTGCTGGATCAGGTTGCCGATCATCAAGGTTTTGCCGCCGCCAAGGATCGCCGGAGTGATAAACGCACCCAGACTCGGCACGAACACCAGCAACGCGCCGGCAATCACACCGGGCATCGACAGCGGCAGAATGATTCGCCGCAGCGCGTGCCAGCGATTGGCCCCGAGGTCGTAAGCGGCTTCGACCAGACGCCAGTCGAGTTTTTCCAGGGTCGAATAGATCGGCAGAATCATGAACGGCAGGAAGCTGTAGACCAGACCGACACTCACCGCGAAATCGTTGTAGAGCAGGGTGATGCCGCCGGCACTCGGGAACAGCGCGTTGAGGCTTTGCGCGACCCAGCCGTGTTCGCGCAGGATGATCAACCACGCGTAGTTGCGGATCAGCAGGTTGGTCCAGAACGGAATGGTGATGAGCAACACCATCAGGTTGCGCCGGCGCGGGCTCAGGCTCGACATCCACAACGCCACCGGAAAACCGAACAGAAAGCACAGCGCCGTGGTGCCGCCGGCCTGCAATACCGAGCGCAACAGCGCCTGGGCGTAGACCCAGTTCAATTCCAGTTCACCGTCAAAACCTTCCTGGAAAAACAGCTGCACGTAACTTTGCAGTTGCCATGGCGCTTGCCAGTCGACGCCGCCGTACGTGTTGCGTGGCAGCAGGCTGATGTAGCCCATGATCCCCAACGGAATGGCGATCAGGGCGAGCAGGGTCAACACCACCGGGCTGAGCAACAGCGCGCGGTTGAGGGCAGGGGAAGTGCTGCTGACGCTCATCTCAGGCCTCCATCAACAGGCAGGCGTGCGGCGGCAAATGCACGGCAACGCGTTCGCCGACCGCGCGGCTTTGGTTCAGGCCTTCGTTGTTTTCGCGCAGCATGACTTTGATGTCGTTGTTCAACCGGCACTGGTACAGCGTCGCCGTGCCAACGTAGAGCACGGCTTCGATGATCCCGCGCAGGTGATGCGGCTGGCTGGCGTCGACCAGTTGCGAGCGCTCCGGGCGGAATGCCAGTTGCACGCTGCTGCCAGTAAAGCTCTGTTGCTGGCAGGGAATTTCGATCGGCATGCCGTTGGGCACGAAGAGCTTTTCGTTTTGCTCGCCGTGCTTGAGTTGGCCAGGGAGGAAGTTGATGTCGCCGATAAACTGCGCGACGAAACGGTGTTTCGGGTGTTCGTAAATGTCGGTCGGCGTGCCGATCTGCAGAATCTTGCCGGCGGACATCACCGCAATGCGATCGGACAGGGTCAGCGCTTCTTCCTGATCGTGGGTGACGAAGATAAAGGTGATGCCGGCTTCTTTCTGTACGCGCTTGAGTTCGACCTGCATTTCCTTGCGCAGCTTGAGGTCGAGCGCCGACAGCGGTTCATCCAGCAGCAGGACTTTCGGTTTCGGCGCCAAGGCCCGGGCCAGAGCCACGCGCTGCTGTTGGCCGCCGGACAATTCCGCCGGTTTGCGCCCGGCCAGATGCTCCATTTGCACCAGCGCGAGCATTTCATTGACCCGATCTGGTATCAACTTGCGATCAAGACCCTGCATCTCGAGCCCGAAGGCGATATTCTGCGCGACACTCATGTGCGGAAACAGCGCGTAACTCTGGAACACCGTGTTGACCCGGCGCTTGAATGGCGGCAGATCGTTGACCGGTTCGCCCGCCAGACGAATCTCGCCTTCACTGACGTGTTCGAAGCCGGCGATGGTGCGCAGCAGAGTGGTTTTGCCGCAGCCCGAGGGGCCGAGCAGGGTGAAGAATTCGTTGTCGGCGATGTTCACCGAAACGTTGTCGAGGGCTGGCGCAAGGCCAGGATCGTCTGAATACCGCTTAGAGACGTTGCGCACTTCAATTGCTATTGGTTGACCCATAATGGTGCAATCCTCTATTTATTGTATGCAATATCTGAATGCAATTTAGAAATACCCGGATTAATCTGCGTGCGCAACCCCCTTTTTCCATGGCCAGCCATCGCCAGGGGTAGGTTGCCCGACGCTAAAGGAGTGTTCGAATGACCGAGAAGAAACTGGAAACTACGGTCGACCGCGTCTACCAAGGGGTTTACGAGGCGATCAGCAAGCGTTCGTTGCGCCCGGGGATGAAGTTGGGCGAGGCCTCATTGGCCGAATTATTTAATGTCAGCCGCACATCGGTTCGAGCCGCGCTCAAGCAATTGGAGGCTGATGGCCTGGTCACCACCGAGCCCAACAAAGGGGCATCGGTGTCGTTGCCAAGCAATGAAGAGATCCGTTCGCTGTTCGAAACCCGCCGGCTGATAGAGATCGGCATCGTCACCGAGCTGTGTCGCCGCAAGGACACGGCCGCGATGCAGGATTTGCGCGAACACTTGCTGCTGGAAGACGAAGCCCACGCTGCCGGCGACCACGAGCGGCTGATCCATCTGCTCGGCGAGTTCCACATCAAACTGGCGCGCAGCCTGAACAATCCGGTGTTGCTCGACTGGTTCCAGAAGCTGATCTCCCGCGCTTCGCTGTACGCCGCCGCCCTGGACGACGACAGCCATGAAGCCTGCCGCGACGATGAACACCTGCGCCTGATCGAGTACATCGAGGCCGGCAATCAGAGCGCCGCCATCGAACTGACCTGCATGCATTTGAACGGCATCGAAAAAGCCATTCTCGACGTCGCCGCGAAGATGAAAACTGGCTACCATCCGCTCAAGCATTTGATCGGCGTCTGAGCCCGGGCGAGGATGAAATCGGCTATACCTTTTATGAAACCAATACGACTCAAGACGCTCGAAACAGACGGGCGTCGCGTCGTGTTGGCGTCGCGATTTATCGGGCAATAACCACAGGACACTGAGTCAGTCGATGCAGTTTTTATCCGATAGCCACGGTTGTGACGGCTGGAAAGGCGAGATGGCCGGGCGCATTTGCGCCTTTGACTGGAGCCTCACTGAACTTGGCCCACTGGGCACCTGGCCAGCCAGCCTGTGTGCCTCGGTGCAATTGATGCTGGCTTCGCCGTTGCCGATGGTCATGCTCTGGGGTCGTGCCGGTTACATGATCTACAACGATGCCTATTCGATATTTGCCGGTGGTCGCCATCCTTACTTGCTGGGTGTGCCGGTTGAGCTGGGCTGGCCGGAAGTCGCCGAGTTCAACCGGGATGTGGTCGAGACCTGTCTGGCCGGCGGCACGCTATCGTTTCGCAACAAGGAACTGGTACTGCTGCGCGACGGCGTCCCCGAAGACGTCTGGATGGATTTGTATTACAGCCCGGTGGCCAACGATGACGGACAACCAGCGGGCGTCATGGCGATGGTGGTGGAAACCACGGAGTTCATGCGATCCGAGCGCCTGCGCCAGGCTGCCGAAGACGCCTACCGGGCCGACAACGAGCGGGTGCGACTGGCGTTGAATGCCGGGGCCTTGCTCGGTTCGTTCGTCTGGGACGTGAAAAACAACGTGCTGTCGGCTGACGAGCGTTTTGCCCGCACGTTCTCGTATCCGCCGGAGCAGGACCTGAGCAATCTGCCTCAGGACATCGCTGAGTCGCGCATCCACCCCGATGACGTCGCCTGGGTGCAGGAGCGGGTCACGTATTCCATGCAGACCGGCGAGCCTTACAACGCCGAATATCGCGTGCAGCGTAGCGATGGCAATTATATGTGGGTGCTGGCCAGCGGCGCTTGTGAGTTCGACACGAACGGCGAGGCGTTGCGCTTCCCGGGTGTGTTGATCGACATCCACGAGCGCAAGATCGCCGAAGAGTCCCTGCTCAAATTCACCCGCAACCTCGAACAGCGTGTGGCCGCTGAGGTAGAAGCGCGCCTGGCGGCGGAAGAGCAATTGCGCCAATCGCAGAAGCTCGAAGCGATTGGCGGGCTCACCGGAGGCGTGGCCCACGACTTCAATAATCTGCTGCAAGTGATCGCCGGCAACCTGCATTTGCTCTCGCGCCACGAACCCGATAACGCCAATGTGCAGCGCCGGGTCAGCGCCTCGCTGGCGGCGGTCGAGCGCGGCGCCAAGCTGTCTTCGCAATTGCTCGCGTTTGCCCGCCGCCAACCGTTGTCGCCGGCGGTGTGCAACCCGCAGCAGATCTTCGATGGTGTCGGCGAATTGCTGCAACGGGCGCTGGGCGAAACCATTCAGATCGACGTGCAGTTGCCGCAGGAACCGTGGCACATCAACGTCGACCGCAATCAACTGGAAAACGCGATTCTCAATCTGGCGATCAATGCCCGCGATGCCATGAAGGGTGACGGCACCATCGGCCTCAGCGCTGCCAATGTTCGACTCGACCGCGAGTTTTGCAGTGGCAAAGGCATCGTCCCCGGGGATTTTGTCCGGGTTGCGGTCAGCGATACCGGCGCGGGCATCCCGGCGCAGATTCTCGAGCAGGTGTTCGAACCGTTCTTCACTACCAAAGCCGACGGCCAAGGCACCGGGCTCGGTCTGAGTATGGTGTTCGGCTTCGTCAAACAGAGCGGCGGGCACGTCGATATCGCCAGTGAACTGGGTGCAGGCACCCAGGTGCAGTTGTACTTCCCGCGCAGCCTGCGGCCGATTCTGGATGAATCGCCAAATCTGCAGAAACAGCAGAGCGGCGGTCACGAGACGCTTCTGGTGGTCGAGGACAATGATGCGGTGCGCACCTCGGCGGTCGAGTTGCTCCGTGAGGAAGGCTATCGCGTGCTCACCGCCGGTAATGGCGATGTGGCCATGCAAATGCTCCTCGAAGGCGTCGACGTCGATCTGATCTTTACCGACGTGGTCATGCCCGGGCTGATCAAAAGCTCCGATCTGGCCGCCTGGGCCAAGGTGCAGACGCCGCCGGTGCCGGTGCTGTTCACCTCCGGGCATACCCGCGACATCATCTCGCGCAATCATCAACTGAGCCCCGAAACCCATTTGCTCGGCAAACCTTACAGCCCGGAAGCGTTGCTGCAGATGCTGCGCGCGGTGCTGAGTGCCTGAGCCCTCAAGCAAGGCCCGTCCATGACTTCCAAGCGAAACTCGAAAGCGCCGGCCGGCATGGTCCGGGTGCGTGGCGCCCGTGAACACAACCTGAAGAACGTCGACGTCGATATCCCTCGCGACGCGCTGGTGGTGTTCACCGGGGTGTCCGGTTCTGGCAAGTCGTCGCTGGCCTTTTCCACTTTGTATGCTGAGGCCCAGCGGCGTTACTTCGAATCCGTGGCGCCCTACGCGCGACGGCTGATCGATCAGGTCGGCGTGCCCGATGTCGATTCCATTGAAGGCTTGCCGCCGGCCGTGGCCCTGCAACAGCAGCGTGGCACGCCGAGCACGCGCTCGTCGGTGGGCAGCGTCACCACGTTGTCGAGCCTGATCCGCATGCTCTATTCCCGCGCCGGCAGTTATCCGCCGGGGCAGCCGATGCTCTACGCCGAAGACTTCTCGCCGAACACGCCGCAAGGCGCTTGCCCGGATTGTCATGGCCTCGGTCGGGTGTACGAAGTCACCGAGGCGCTGATGGTGCCGGACCCGAACCTGACCATCCGCCAGCGTGCCGTGGCGTCCTGGCCCTTGGCGTGGCAGGGGCAGAATCTGCGCGACATCCTTGTGACCATGGGCATCGACGTTGACATCCCGTGGAAGAAACTGCCGAAAAAGCAGCGCGACTGGATTCTGTTTACCGAAGAAACCCCGACCGTGCCGGTGTACGCCGGGCTGACCCCAGAGGAAACCCGCGTCGCCCTCAAGCGCAAGATGGAGCCGAGTTACCAAGGCACCTTCACCGGTGCGCGGCGCTACATCCTGCACACGTTTACTCATTCGCAAAGTGCGTTGATGAAGAAGCGCGTCTCGCGGTTCATGCTCGGCAGTCCTTGCCCGCTGTGTGATGGCAAGCGCCTCAAGCATGAGGCGTTGTCGGTGACGTTTGCCGGCTACGACATTGGCGAGTTGTCACAGATGCCGTTGCTGCAAGTGGCCGAAGTATTGAGGCCGGTCGCGGCAGCCACTTACCTCGAACACGCCGACGAAACCGGCGAGACCTTGAGCCATGCGCAAACCCGCGAGGCGCGTCAGCAGCGCGTCGCCCACGGCGCCAGTGGCCACGCCAGCGCGCCAGACGTGCGGCACACGCCGAACCTGTCGCTGGAAAAGCGTCTGGCGGCGCAGCGCATTGCCGAGGACCTGCTGGAGCGAGTAAGTACGCTGACTGATCTGGGCCTCGGTTATCTGGCGCTGGAGCGCAGTACGCCGACGCTGTCGTCCGGGGAGTTGCAGCGTTTGCGCCTGGCGACGCAGTTGGGTTCGCAGTTGTTTGGCGTGATCTATGTACTCGATGAGCCGTCCGCCGGGTTGCATCCGGCCGACGGTGAGGCGCTGTTCGAGGCCTTGCAGCGTTTGAAGGCTGACGGCAACACCCTGTTTGTGGTCGAGCATGACGTGGAAACCATGCGCCGTGCCGACTGGTTGATCGATGTCGGCCCGGCGGCGGGCGAGAAGGGCGGGCAGGTGTTGTACAGCGGCCCGCCAGCGGGACTGGCCGAGATTGAGTCCTCGCAGACGCGCGCCTACCTGTTTGATCAGTCCGGGCGTCAGGCGCGAACGGCGCGCAAACCAACCGCGTGGCTGAAACTCGACGGCATCACCCGCAACAACCTGAACAATCTCAGCGCTGAGTTCCCGTTGGGTTGCTTTACGTCGGTGACGGGTGTGTCCGGCTCCGGCAAATCGAGTCTGGTCAGTCAGGCGTTGCTGGAATTGGTCGGCGCGCAGTTGGGGCGTCCGGCGGTGGAGACTGAGCCTGAAGAAATCAGTCTCGAAGACGACGCCCCGCAGGTCAGCACCGGTCAGGTGACCTCAGGGCTGGAATCGATCAAGCGTCTGGTGCAGGTCGATCAGAAACCGATTGGCCGCACACCGCGCTCCAATCTGGCGACTTACACCGGGCTGTTCGATAACGTGCGCAAGCTGTTCGCCGCGACGCACGAAGCACGGGCGGAGGGCTACGACGCCGGGCAGTTTTCCTTCAACGTCGCCAAGGGCCGTTGCGACACCTGCGAGGGTGAGGGCTTTGTCAGCGTTGAGTTGCTGTTCATGCCCAGCGTGTACGCGCCGTGCCCGACCTGTCACGGCGCGCGGTACAACCCGCAGACCTTGGCGATTCTCTGGGAGGGTTTGAGCATCGCCCAGGTGCTGCAATTGACCGTCGATGAAGCGGTGACGGTATTTGCCGAGCAGCCGGGGATTCGTCGTTCGCTGGAAGTCTTGCGCGACATCGGCCTGGGCTATCTGCGCCTCGGCCAACCGGCCACGGAACTGTCCGGCGGCGAAGCGCAACGGATCAAACTGGCCACCGAGCTGCAACGCAATCAACGCGGCGCAACCTTGTATGTGCTGGACGAACCGACCACGGGCCTGCACCCGCGCGATGTCGATCGGTTGCTGGAACAACTCGATACGCTGGTGACGGCGGGGCACACGGTGATCGTCGTCGAACATGAAATGCGCGTGGTGGCGCAAAGTGACTGGGTGATCGACATCGGCCCGGGGGCCGGGGATCAGGGCGGCAGGATTGTCGTAGCGGGTACGCCGCAGAAAGTCGCGGCGAGCAAGAAGAGCAAGACTGCGCCGTTTTTGGCTAGAGCGTTGAGCCGGTAATTGCGCTGTTCTGACCGGCGTCCACAAGTTTTTGTGGTGTGAACTGGATATCAGCACACACAAGCCCCTGTGGGAGCGAGCCTGCTCGCGAAGGCGTCAGATCAGTGACTTCATCTGTGACTGACACTCCGCTTTCGCGAGCAGGCTCGCTCCCACATTGGATCAGGCGCCGTCGAGCGTGCGGCGGACCTTTTCGAGCAGTTCACTGATCTGAAACGGTTTGACCAGCATGTCCATGCCGCTGCCGAGAAACACCTGGCGGTTGATCGCGGTTTCCGCGTAACCGGTCATGAACAGGATCGGCAAACCCTCACGCCAACCCCGCGCAACATCTGCCAGTTCCCGTCCGCTCATGCGCGGCAGGCCGACGTCGGTCAGCAGCAGGTTGATCGAGGGATCATTCTGCAAGCGCTCCAGCGCCGTTTCGATGTCCGCCGCCTGGGTGCAGCGATAGCCGGCATCCTCCAGCACCTCATTGACGAACATGCGCACCGACGGCATGTCTTCGACGATCAACACATGCTCACCCGAGCCTTGCGGATCGACCACCGGTGCGGGGATGTCCGCGCCGGTCGGGTCGCTGGTCGCGGGCAACATGATCGTCACTTCGGTGCCACGTCTGGCCACGCTGCGGATGTGCGCATCGCCGCCGGATTGGCGAGCGAAACCGTAGATCGTCGACAACCCGAGCCCCGTGCCCTGGCCCAACGGTTTGGTGGTGAAAAACGGATCGAACACCTTGTCGATCACGTTGTGTTCGATCCCGGTACCGTCATCACGCACCGAAAGCGCCACATACGCACCATCGGCCAGATTCGGATCGCCATGGGAATACGCGGCGTAAGTGTTGACCCAGACATTGCCACCCGAAGGCAGCGCGTCGCGGGCGTTGATCACCAGGTTGAGTACCGCACTTTCCAGCTGCACCGGATCGACCAAAGCGATCGCCGGTTTGCTGGTCAATTCCAGCTTGAGATTGATCCGTTCACCGATGGTGCGCACGAGCAATTCTTCCAGCGAACGCACTTGCTCGTTGATGTCCACAGGCCGTGTGTCCAGCGGCTGTTGTCGGGCAAAGGCCAGCAAACGATGGGTCAGCGATGCGGCACTCATGGCCGAATTCAGGGCGGCCTCGGAGTAAAACTGCACTTTGTCCAGACGCTGATCGGCGACACGTTTCTGGATCAGTTCCAGACTGGTGATGATCCCGGTCAGCAGGTTGTTGAAGTCGTGGGCAATGCCGCCGGTGAGCTTGCCCAGCGCGTCCATCTTCTGCACTTGCAGCAGCTGCGATTCGGCGCGCACGCGTTCGGCGACTTCCTTGGCCAGTTGCGTGGTGGTGTCGTCCAGTCGCGCCAGGTGTGAGCGTTCGCGGTGGCGATGTTCGGTCACGTCCTCGACGAACACCAGGCTCAATTCCGGCGTGCGATACGGCGAAATCTGCCACTCGGTTTCGCGGATCTCGCCCAGCACGCGCATGTTCAGCGTGCCTTTCCAACGCTCGCCATCGACCAGGCGCAGGCGCAGTTCGTTGAGGATGGCGCTTTGATCGTCGGCGAAGCATTCGCGCAGCGTTTGCGTGTCGGTATTGTCGACAATCAGTTGGGCGAAAGCATGGTTGCACTCGTGCACTTTGAGATGGGCGTCGAGCACCGCAATCGGCGCTGATACGTTGACGAAAATCTCCCGGAAGCGCGCCTCGCTCTCGCGCAGGGCATTTTCGGTGTCGCGCACGCGCAACAGCGTACGCAGGGTCGCCAGCAACACGTCCGGGTCGACCGGGTGAATCAGGTAAGCGTCGGCGCCGGCGTCGAGGCCGGTGATGATGTCGCCGGTCTGGATCGATGCTGCGGAGACGTGAATCACCGGCAGCAATGCGGTACGACTGTCGGCACGCAGAATCCGCACGATGTCGAAACCGCTCATGTCCGGCAGATTGACGTCGAGGATCAGCGCATCAAGCACTTCGCTTTCGATCAGCGCCAGGCCGTCGCTGCCGGTGCCGGCCTCCAGCACCACGTAGTCGTGGCGCTCCAGCCGGCGACGCAAGGCGTAGCGAGTGGCGACGTTGTCGTCGACGATCAACAGGCGGATGTCACGTTTCATCGACGTTCTCCAGAGCGATCGCCAGTGGAATGATCACGAAAAAGGTCGAACCGACCCCCGGCGTGCTTTCCAGCCCGACTTCACCGCCGAGCAGGGCCGCGAAGCGTTTGCACAGTGACAGGCCCAGCCCGGTGCCGCGCAGACGTTTCTGCAACGGCGAGTCGACCTGGGAAAAGTCCTCGAACAATGCACCATGCAGCTCCGGCGCGATACCGATTCCGGTGTCACTGACGGCAAAACGCACTTTGTCTTCGCATTCCAGGCGCGCCGATACCCGCACTTCGCCACGGGTAGTGAACTTCAGCGAATTGGAAATGAAGTTGCGCAGGATCTGCCCGAGTTTCTTGTCATCGGTGTACAGGCGCGGCAAACCGACCGGTTCTTCGAAAATCAGGTCGACCGCGGAGGCGTCGACAATCGGCCGAAACATCCCGCGCAGCGCCGAGAACAGGTCGAACATGTCGAACCACGCCGGGGAAATGCTGATCCGCCCAGCCTCGATTTTTGCCAGGTCGAGCAGATCATCGACCATGTCGCTCAACTCGCGGGCGGCGGTGCTGACGAACGCCACCTGCTTGTGTTGTTCAGGGCTGAGCGGGCCGTCGAGTTCATCGGCGAGCAGGCTGTTGATGCTGAGGATCGAGCCCAGTGGCGTGCGGAACTCATGGCTCATGTACGACAGAAAGCGACTTTTCAGATCCGAGGCCTGGCGCAATTCTTCGGCTTGCTCGTCAAGTTCGGCATACAGCGCCAGCACGCCCTGATTGGTCTCATCGAGCTCTTCGCGCAAAGCCACGGTTTCGCTCTGCAACTGTGCGATAAGCGCAGCCTGTTCAGCGTTGCTCAGATTCGGTGACTCAGCCATAGGCGGCCTCCAGGGCAACGACCAATACTGTTGCATCGTCCCGCCCGCGACTGAAATCGCGGTGCAGGACGGCGGCTATCACGGCGGGGTGGCGATGCACCAGGCCGGGGTAGTCTTGTAAATTCCAACGGGACTGTAAGCCGTCGCTGTACATGATCAATAGATGTCCGTTCACGTGAGCATAGTCAAAAGGCCGGGCTTTTCGGTATTGCACGCCGACGATACCCGGGTGCGAAGCCAGACCGCGGGATTTGTCAGCGGCGATCAGACTGGCGCCAATATTGCCCACGCCAGCGAAGGTCAGGCTGTCGCGCCTGCCGTCAAACTGGGTGAACGCAACCGCGCCACCGCGGGTGCCGATCATGTCGCGGTGCATGTCTTCCATCAGCATCACCGGGTCGGCAAACGGCGTCAGGGCGAAGGCTTGCGCGCCCGCACGACCGGCGCGTTCGGCGTCCTCGCCATGCCCTAGGCCATCGATCACCAATGCGCTGACGCTGGCGCCTTCATACGTCAGGTGCCAGACGTCGCCGCACGCCGGATCGTCATGCAACGAGTGCTGGCTGACGCCATAACGCAGATCCGCATCGCGGTCGGTGCGTGGGTAAAGACGCGCCAACAGCACCGCGCCACGAGCGTCGGCATGGACGTCGAATACTTCGGTCTGCCGCGAAACGGCGCCGAGGCCGATACCCTGCGTGCCCCCGGTGGAAAACCCGTCGGCCATGCAGGCTTCCAGATCAAAGCCCTGCGCACGATCCACCGCAAGCATTTCGATACCGAAACCCGCAGGGCGAGGTAATACCCGCAGATGCAGTTCGCCGTGCGTGGCGTGCTTGAGCACATTACTGGCCAGTTCCGTGGCAACCAGCGCGACACGCCCGGCATCGCGCTCGTCAAAGCCATGCTGCTCGGCCAGTTGCTGCGCGGTGCGCCGGGCGTGGCCAATCTGACTGCTGTCTTCGATCAACAGGACCTGGGTCAGCGACCCGATGATATTCATGTCCATCGGGTAATCGTTATTCGAGTGCCTTTGCCGGGCTCGGTGTCCAGTTCGAACTCTTCGACCAGACGTTTGGCGCCGGTCAGACCCAGCCCCATGCCGCTGCCGGAGGTCCAGCCGTCGGTCATCGCCAGTTTCAGGTCGGGAATCCCCGGCCCTTCATCACGAAATGTCAGGCGCAGACCGACCTTGTGATCCTCATCGAGAATCTGCCAGTCCATGTCGCCGCCGCCACCGTAAACCATGGTGTTGCGAGCCAGCTCGCTCACGGCGGTGACCATTTTGGTCAGGTCGATCAGGCGCATGCCGCACTCTGTCGCCAGCTTGCGGGCGGTCTGGCGGGCGAGCACGACGTCTTGCTCGATATGAATGGGTTGAGTACCGCTGCTGCGTACGGTCATTGCCTGTCTACTCGTTCCTGCAGCAGCTTCATCCCGCGCTCGACGTTCAATGCCGTGCTGACACCGGGCAGCGTCAGGCCGAGTTCGACCAGAGTGATCGCCACTGCCGGTTGCATGCCGACCAGCATGGTTTCAGCGTCCATGATTTTCGACAGCCCGGAGATCGTGCTGATCATCCGGCCAATGAACGAGTCGACCATGTCCAGTGCCGAGATATCGATCAGCACACCACGCGCCGAGGTCTTGCTGATGCGCTCGGACAAATCGTCCTGCAAGGTGAGGGCGAGCTGGTCATGCATGTCGACCTGAATGGTCACGAGCAGGAACTTGCCCATCTGGAGAATCGGGATACGTTCCATATTCAAGCCGTCTTGACGAGGCTGACACCCAGACGGGTCAGGGCCAGTTTCAGTGCGTCAGCCAGATTGGCCTTGGTCACCACGCCTTGCAGGTCGAGGCCCAGATGCACGATGGTTTGTGCGATCTGCGGGCGCACGCCGCTGATGATGCAATCAGCACCCATCAGGCGAATCGCGGTGACGGTTTTCAGCAGGTGCTGGGCGACCAGGGTGTCGACGGTCGGCACGCCGGTGATGTCGATGATGGCGATTTCCGAACCGGTGTCGACGATGCGTTGCAGCAGCGATTCCATCACCACTTGCGTGCGTTGCGAGTCGAGGGTGCCGATCATCGGCAGCGCCAATACGCCGTCCCACAGCTTGACCACCGGGGTCGACAGCTCCAGCAGTTCCTCCTGCTGACGCTTGATCACCGCTTCACGGGATTTCTGGAAGGTGCGGATGGTGTGCAGGCCGAATGCGTCGAGCAGTTCGGAGACTTCCCAGAGTTGCTCGGCGAGCAGCGCCGGTTGTTCTTTGTAATGCGCTTGCAGCAAGTTGAACAGCGGGCCTTTGAGGGCAAAGATGAAGCTCGCGGTCTGTTGCGAGTCCTGACCGAGCAGGGCGCGACTGTGGGAGAGCTTTTCGAGGAACTGGCGGGTGGCTTCCCAGCCCTGCGCGGCGATGTTGGTGCCGTTGTCATTCTCGATACCGCTGACCACCAGTTGCAGGAATTCACTGGTCTGTTGCTGCACGTCGTGGTCTTTCAGATTACGCGTGGCACCGCTGGTTTGCAGGCCATTGATCCATTCGCCCAGCAGTTGGGATTGTTGGTTTTTCATCGCATCGAGTGTGCTGTTCTGCAGTGCTGCCATGTGACTGTTGCTCCGTAGCGAATGGGGGGCCGATTCAGCAATGTGATCGGCGCGAAAACATCGACATTTGCCGTTTGAAATAGTTGTTCGTTCTGGCGTGGATTTTTTTGATTTGGCGCAATGAACGTCCCGGTAACTCTAGTCGGCGTGGCAGGAATGCGACGATGTTTTGAACGTTGGCGCGGTGCAGGCTTCGAATCTTCAAGGGCCGGCGGGATTCTGCCGGGCCGCTTTGACGAACGAGGTGGTCATGAACGAGCAAACGAAACAGCATCAGAACCCATCAGGCGAGCCGATCAACCGCAACGACCCGGCAATTGACCCGCAAGTGCCGGGACAACCGGCGCCGACCCAGCAGCAGGGTGAGAAAGAGCAGGCGCAAAGTGCCGATCCTGAAGTGGATCAGAAGCAAAAACATACCGACAACGACAACGAGTTCAGCCCGGGCTTCGAGCCGCAACCGGATCGCGCGAAACCGGGCGAGGAAACGGATGCAGATATCGACACCGATGGTGGTTGATTCCCGCAGAAACGACAAGGCCGCATCCATGGGATGCGGCCTTTTTTTCGCTTGAACGTTACTTGCTTGGGTGTTTGGCCTGCAATTCTTTGGCCGCGGCCAAATGTTTCTCCAGCGCCGGCAGCATTTTCTGCGCAAACGCTTTCAGTTCAGGCGCGCCTTTGACCTTGTCATCGGTCACGGTATTCGCTTGCTTCTTGAACAGCTCGATGGTTTCTTCGTGCGCTTTCACCTGATTATTGGCGTAAGCAGCGTCGAAGGATTCATCGCGCACTTCGAGGATTTTTTCCTTGGCCTGTTTGACCAGGGTGGTGGTGTCCGGGACTTCAATGTCGTGGGCCTTGGCAATGGTTGCCAGTTCATCATTGGCTTTGCCGTGATCGGTGATCATCATATTGGCGAAAGCTTTGATGTCTGCAGACTGGCTCTTTTCCAGCGCCAAGCGGCTGGTTTCGATTTCGGCAATGCCACCCGCGGCGGCGTTATCGACGAAGTCATTGTCAGTCGCGGCGAAGGCGCTGCCCATGCCAGTGCTCAAAGCGACAGCCAGAAACAGATGACGCAGTTTGAATCCGTCCATTGATGTATCTCCACGCAGTTTTTGTTGGTGTTACTCAATGGAGGCGAGGAGACGATCAAAGGTTTGATCGCATTTGCGACAGGGCGACGAACGGGCACCGCTGGTCTGACAGGGAGTCGACAGAAGCGCTCAACCGAGGCCATTCTGATAACGGGCCCGCGGAATCGGTCGCGTGGGCCTGCCGATCAACTGACGGAGGTGTTCCATGCCGGTGACCCATGATTTGTTACAGGACTTGAAACTGACGAAGGAAGAGATCCAGCAAAAACGCACCGCGGATCCGCATCTGGACGCACTGATCAACAAGTATTCCCAGGCAGACGCCGAGGTAGTCAAGGCCGAGACGGCGACCTCGGATGCCCCCAGCGATGACACGCTGAAAAAACTCAAAGAGAAACGCTTGCAGGTCAAAGACAAGATTGTCCAGCAGTTACAGGCTCGATCCTGACCGCCAGTCGCGCCACCGACCGTCGGTGGTGAATCGACTGGAACGACAGCCACCACCGGCACCTCGAATGTTCAGAGTCTCCTTCTACCGACTCTTTGCGAGGTGCCTTATGAACGACCCCAAATTCCCCAGTGAAGAGCAGGGCGCTTTTGACCCGGTTCCGACCCATCCCGAACCCAACAGCCCGGCGCACACCACCGCCAATCCTGAAGAGCCGGATGAAGATCTGCCTGAAGACGAAGATCCGGACAAGTTCGATAAATCCAGTAACTGACAGACCGCCATCGCCAGCAGGGCTGGCTGCCACAGTGGGTTGTGTCGAGCTCAAATCCTGCGATCAACACAAACCCTGTGGGAGCTAGCCCTGCTAGCGATGCCGTCAGTCAGTCCAATACAGATCCACCAGGATCACTTCAGCGCCGCATCCAACGGCATCCGCGCCATATGCGTGGCCTTTAACGAGCCGAAATACAACCACTGCCCATACTCGCGCACGGTGGTAATCGGCGAATAATTCCCGCTGCTCGCATCCTGCAGATTGGCAATCACCTTGCCCTCCAGATCCAGCCCCAGCACAAACCCGCGCGTGTCCACCGGTGCCGGCACCACTTTCAATGCTCGCACGATCATCTTGCGCAGAAACGGATGCCCGGCGGTGGCGTCCAGCAACTTGTTGCGCGGCGCATACAGCGCGACCCAAAACCGGTTGCTGCCATTGAAGGCAAGGTTGTCCGGCAACCCCGGCAAATTGTCGATGAACAGGTCATGGGTGCCAGCCTTGGGGCCGGTCAGCCAATAGCGGCTGATGCGATAGGCGCCGGTTTCGTTGACCAGCACATAGGCTTCGTCCGGGCCGAGGGTGACGCCGTTGGCGAACTGCAGTTTATCCAGGAGCACCACGGTTTTTCCGGTCTGGAAGTCATAGCGCAGCAATCGCCCATCGCCGCCGTGTTCGATGATCGCCTCGCCGTCATGGCCGTAGCCCCAACGACTGGAGGCGTCGCTGAAGTAAGCGAAATGCCCGGATTTGTCGATCGCCACGTCATCAGTGAAACAGAAGTCGAGGCCATTGGCAGCGGTGGTCAGGGGAATCAATTGCCCTTGCGCGTCGAGGGACAGCAAGCCTTTGACCCCGTCGGCAATCACCAGCAAGCCATTCGGATGGCGGGCCAAGCCCAACGGACGACCGCCGGTGTCGGCCAGCACTTTGCGTTGGCTGCCATCGAGGCTGCTGCGGATCAGGCGCCCGTCATGCAGCCCGGTGATCAGAAAATCCTCTTCCAGCAGCAGCGCTTCCGGGCCTTCGATGTCGCTCGGGCCTATCTTCGCCGCAGCTTTGAGTTTCTGATTCTCGGCGTAGATGCCCTCGACCAACGAGGGCGCTGGTTGGGGCTTCCACGCAACCGGCTCGATGCGGGTTGGCATCAGCAGCAGAAAACCAATGACGATCAGGACCAGCAGCAACAAGACGTTGCGCACCTTCACGCGCTGGCCCTCGCAGAGGTGATGGACTGCGCGGCCATGTCACGCAACGCCAGCAGCGATGCGGCGGACTCGCGATCAATGCGCCGCTTGAGCAGCAACTGATTGGCGATGCGCATGCCCAGCCCCTCGAAACGATAATCCAGGGTGCGCACAAATCGCGTGCCGGGTCCTTGCGCCGCGCACTCGTAGGTCAACAGCAGCGACAAGCCGTGATCGCCTTGGGCCCGAGCGCACCAGCGCCGTCCGGGCAGGTATTCCGTCACTTCCCAGCGCAAATGCCCCTCGCGACCACCGGCATTGATGTCCTCCTCGAAGTGCGCACCGGCATGCAGCGGACCGTGCGCGCCGTCGATCTTCAGTGACGACGGATGCCACTCCGGCCAGCGGCTGACGCTGGCGGCGTAGGCGAGGACGGCGACCGGGTCGCCGGCGATGTCGATCTGGTGCTGCATGCGGGTCATGGGCATTCTCGTATAACTCAACGGGGCGGGTTCCGGCTCCCAGTAAAGGGTGCCGAACAGGTAGTCCATCAACGGCAAGACGATATTGAAGTTGCGCTCCTGCATGCGCTCACGGCGGTGATGCAGTTCGTGCAGACGGCGCATCTGGCGAATCCAAGGCAAGCGCGTCAGCGGATTGCTCGGCGGCAGGTGTTCACAGGCATGAAACACCTCGTAGGTCAGATAACCCAACACCATCGAGCCCGCGAACAAGCCGGCGATGTTGGCGTTGACCTGCGCGATCAGCCACCACAGCGGCAAGGTGATCACCAGCGTATGCAGGACAATCAGCCACGCCGGAAACAGAATCACCCGCCAGTCGCGAGCGCTGTCGTAGGTCATGTGGCCGGGCGCGAAGAAGCTGTGATGGTCGCCGGCATGCCGGGCGTAGAACATTTTTGCGAAGGATTTTTTATGATGGCCCAAATGGCGATGGACCATGTACACGCCGAAGTTGAAGAACAGCAGGGTCAGCGGCACCGTTAGCCATTGCAGGGCAGTGACCTGCTGCACCCTGCTGCAGAACGCGGCGATGGCCAGCACACCGAACGCCAGTACAAATCCACCGTGCAGCCAAGGGTTGTAGCGCGGGTGAATCGCCGCGCGATAACGGCTGCGGAATACCTCAGTGGTCTGCCTCACTGCGTTCACCTGTCGGGTATTGTGGTCATACCCGGCAGATTAGCCGATCCCGCCATTTGTGCAGGCCGGGCGTAGAGGTCAGTTGCGCCATGCTCCGGTGTAAAACGCAGGATTCAGCTCAAAGGATTCCAGCGCTGAGACCAGTCGTCATCGGCCTTGATCACTTCGCGCAGCAGATCGAAGGCTTGCTGGAGGATCAGCGAATCGCGATCACGGGAGTAGACGAGGTAAGTCGGATAGCCGAATTCCGGCGCCTTGGTCACCGCTTCCAGGGCGCCACTTTCCAGATAGGTGCGCACCACGCGTGTACGGAAATAGCCGCTGCCGCCATGCTCGAGGATGTATTGCAGGGCGAGCGGGCCGAGGTTGAAACTCAGCGCGGCTTTGGCTTTTTCCGGCAGGGCGGCATCGTGCTGACGGCGGAAGTCCGGGCCCCAATCGATGTACACGTAGGGATCGGCGCGATCCGGTGTGCGCACCAGAATCAGTTTTTCTTCCAGCACCTGCTCGACCTGTAGGCCGGGCCAGTATTCCGGTTGATAGACCAGCGCGGCGTCGAGTACGCCGAGTTCGAGTTGGCGCAACAGGTTTTCGCCGTCGCGGATCTCCATGCGCAGGGCGTGACTGGGGATTTTCTCGCGCAGCTCGGCGGCCCAACTGAGCATCAACGGGTTGCACAGGCTGACTTCGCCGCCGATGTGCAGCACGTTGTGATAACCCTCGGGTAGCGGCAGATCACGGCGTGCGGCTTCCCAGGTTTGCACCAGTTGATTGGCGTAGACCACGAACGCCTCGCCGTTGGGCGTCAGTTTCGCCCCGGCGCGGTTGCGCACGAACAATGTGCTGCCCAACTGGCTTTCGAGTTTCTGCACACGCGCGGTGATCGCCGTTTGCGTGACGAAGAGTTTCTGCGCCGCCGCGGCGAGACTGCCGTGACGAACGATTTCCAGAAAGGTGCGGGCGAGGTCGATGTCCATGGGGTGGCCGGTGTTTGAGGTGGGCGCATTGTAAAGGCAAAAGCCGTTACCCTCACCCTAACCCTCTCCCATAGGGAGAGGGGACTGACCGAGGTGTCTTGCGTCATACATCGACCTGAAAACCCGAATCGATCATGAATTCACAGCAAGACCCACAGGTCGGTGTGGATCACCAATATCCGCGGCTCGGTTCCCTCTCCCCTGGGAGAGGGCTAGGGTGAGGGGAAAAGCAGTCACCGCAAAATCAACTGGCCAACTCAACCGTACTCACCCGCGCCCAATCCTCAATCAGCCGCGCCGGCGTGCCACAAACCTTGCGCTTGTACACGAAATTGCGACACTTCTCGGCAAACTGACTGCGGTTGTAGAGCATGTCTTCCTGCATTTCCCGCAACTCGGCCTCACGGCATTGTTCGACCCGTACCAGATCGATCCGTGACTTGCGCTCGCGCACGGCGGCGTAGGTCGGATCAGTCAGCACCGCGTCGGCTCGCTGCACCAGCCACAGCGAAAACTCGTCCGGGCAGCGTGGGCCGACTTCCTGGATCATCCCCAGTTGCCAGGCCTGCACCGCGCTTACCGGCAAACAGGCCTCGGTCAATTGCTCGGCCATCGCCGGGCCGACGGCGCGCGGCAGACTGTAGGTCCAGTATTCGGAGCCGTACAGACCCATGCTCTTGTAATGCGGATTGAGCACGATGTCGGCGCGGGCGAAGACGATGTCGGCCGCCAAGGCCAACATCACGCCGCCGGCACCGGCATTGCCGGTCACGCCGCTGACCACCAGTTGCCGTGCGCTCAACAGCTCTGCGCAGACATCGTCGATCGCCTGAATATTGGCCCAGGCTTCAGCACCGGGATCCTGCGCCGCTTGAATCACGTTCAAATGCACGCCGTTGGAAAAACTGCCGCGACCACCCTTGATCAATAGCACGCGCGTATCCCGTGCCTTGGCCCAGCGCAACGCTTCAACCAGACGCTGGCATTGCTCGGTGCTCATGGCGCCGTTGTAGAACTCGAATGTCAGCTCGCCGATATGCCCGGACTCGCAATAGCGGATCGGCTGATAGGTTTCCTCGCTGAACGGCTGCGTGGCGATCGACCAGTCCAGCACCGGCACCTCCGTCAATTGGCCGGCCAGCACATGCCTTGCCGGTTGTTTGAAGGTTTCTTCGCCGGGTTGCGGTTTTCGCCGCAGAGCGCCCAGCCATAGACTTTGATCGCCTGCCGCAACGAGCACGGCATCGTCATGCACCGCGAGGATTGCGCCGGGTGTGCCGCTGCGCGAATCCAGGTGCGCGTCGTAGACGTAATACTGACCGCCGCCCAGACTCGCCAGCACCCCGGGTTGGCCATCTGCCGCATCGATGCAGCGTTTGATGAATCGCGCGCAATCGTGCCAGCTGAAGCTGCGGTCGACCTGTTTCATGTTCGGCTGCAAGCGCCCGCGCACCGAGGAATTGGCGTAATCCAACGGCACCGGCGCGACGCCTTCGACGAATTTTTCTACCACCTCGCGGATGCAGCGAATCGCCGCGTCGCTGACCCGGCCGTTGTACAGCTCGGACTTGCGCAGGCCCTTCGGGACATTGAATTCGCAGGTGGCCCAGACAGGACCGGCGTCCATTTCTTCTACCGCTTGCAGAGCCGTGACGCCCCAGCTGGACAGCTCATGGGTAATCGCCCAGTCCAGTGCGCTGGCGCCACGATCACCGACGATGCCGGGATGAATGATCACCACCGGCCGCTGGGCATTGCTCCACAGCGCCTGGGGCACTCGGTCTTTGAGAAACGGGCAAATCACCAGATCCGCGCCGCTGTGCTCGATTTGCTCGCATACGGAGGTTTCATCGCTAAACAGCACCACGCTGGCCGAATGCCCGGCCTGCCGCAGTTCGAGCCAGGCACGTTGCGTCAGGCCATTGAACGCTGACGACAGCAGAATGATCTTGAGGGGGCGCATGATGGTTCTTCCTTGGATGAGATCAGCCACAGGCTCCGGGTGAGCCTTCCCTGGCTTTCGATGGAGCCGGAAGAGTAAAGAGTGGGGGGCGGCGCCCCTGTGATCGAGGTCAACGTTCTGTCAGCGAATGTTCCTTCGGCGACGAAGTATCTTTCGCACGGCTTGGCCGGCACAGGCTGACGCTAAGTGATCGGGCTTTCCCGGTGGGAGGGGATATTCCTGTGTTTACGTCCTACGGAAACCGGAAGGTTTTGCGCGTATTGGGGGATTTTTCCGACGACATTTTAAGGTTGGTCGTCGGACGTTCGGTCTATAGCATCGAATCTGACATTGAAGTCGCTGAGCGGCGTGATCGCTCGAACCCAGACAAAGGATGGACTATGCGAACGCTTCACATCGAGCATGAAACAGCTATTTATCATCCGCGCTTTTTCTGGCGTGACGACCGCGCCAGATGCCCAACGGAGGGTAGCGCCATGTTCTCGGCAAAGGCGCCCCGGTTCACGGGGCTGATGAAGGTCGAAGGCAACCCTGTGGCAGTGCTGTTGGGTGGCCGGGCATGGGATGAAGAGCCCATGTTCATCATTCGTTACACGCAGGAAGGCTTTGATCTGCAGGACGTCGTCAACATGCTGTCCACGTCGGAGCTGTACCGGGAGAGCGAGCTTGTTCAGCTCATCACAGGGAAGTCCATCAGGACCATAAAGCGCCTGCTGAAAGAACCCAAACCGACGCGCCTCGGTCAGCAGCAAAGCATGGTCGCTTTCCAGTACGCGCACGCGCTGGAATTCGCCAGCGAGGTGTTTCATGGGCAGGCACGCGCCGAGGAGTGGTTGAACAAAGCGACCAAATGGCTCAACGGATACCGGCCCGTGGAGCTCATCGAGAATCCGCTGGGGTATCAGGTGGTGAATACCTACCTGTACCGCATGAAACACGGGGTTTATCAATGAATCCGTTGCCTTGGGATGATCACTGGTATGCGTGGCGCATCGACCCGGAAGTGTACAAGCGCACATGGGACAGTGGCATTGGCTCGGAGCGGGTAGGCGGCCGATGGAACCGGCCTGGCCGGCGCGTCGTTTATGCCTCAGTTGATCCTTCCACGGCGATTCTTGAAGTAGCGGCTCACGGAAGTTTTGACGCGCTGGATAAGGAACCCCACGTTTTGACGTGCTTCGAGGTGACCAATCAGGCACTGGTGAAAATCGTCCAGCCGGAGGAGTTGCCCAATCCGTACTGGATGAGCCCAGCCAAGCCTTCTCACAATCAACAGCAGTTTGCCGATGCGTTATTGGCCGAGCATCCATTTGTGCTGATCCCCTCGGCGGCGACCCAGCATTCATGGAATCTGCTGGTGAGCTGCGCGCTGGCGGAAGGGCAGTTCAAAATGGTTTCCCAAGAGCGCTTTGGACTGGATACCCGACTGTTGAAAGAGCTGATGCTGGTCTGATGAAACCATTGCTGCTTTGTCCAAGCCCGGAAACGACGAATCCCGCCGTATAGGCGGGATTCGTTTGCAACTGACCGGCGTCTTACGACGGGAACAGCTCGGACAGTTTCATCGACAGCATCATGTCGCCTTCAACGCGCAGCTTGCCGCCCATGAATGCCTGCATGCCATCGGTTTCGCCGCTGACGATACCTTTCAGGGTTTCGCTATCCAGCACCAGCGTGCAGTTGGCGTCAGGGTTTTCGCCTTCCTGGATGTCGCAAGTGCCGTCTTTGACGATCAGCGAGTATTGCTTGTCTTCGTCGGTGATGTTGAAACCGAAGACCAGATCCAGACCGGCAGCAGCGGCTGGGTTGAACTTGGCTTGCATTGCTTTTACGGCATCGGCTACGGAGGTCATGGTTCGATCCTTATGGGTTGATTACAGCAAGGTTCACAGTTAACCGGACTCAGCGGAAAGTGATGAGTTCCGGAGCCTTCATCAGCTGCAGGTGTGCATGACTGTTGAAGGAAGCCAGCGCCACCTCGCGACCGCGGAACTTCAGCTGGTTGAGCGAGGTGTTGACGATTTGCCAATTCAATTCAAAGGCCTGTTTCGCAGGCATTTGCGTGATGAGGTGGATCAACGCAGTGATGGTGCCGCCGGATGTAAACACGGCGATCTTCTGATTCTTTTCTGCCTGTTCGAGGATTCGATGCAAACCGCCCTGAACCCGTTCGACGAAGCCCAGCCAGCTTTCCAGCCCTGGCGTGTCGTAAGTGCCGGCCAGCCAACGCTCGATGATCAGGGCGAAAATGCGCTGAAACTCGCCACGGTTTTGCGCGGCATTACGCAGGATGTCGAGGGCTTCCGGTTCCTGCGGCAGCATCGCCGGGAGGAGGGCGCGGATCACCGCGTCGGCATCGAATTCGTTGAAGGCGGAGTCGGTTTCCAGAACGGGGACCGACAGACCTTTGGCGCTGAACTGCTCCAGTGCACTGGTGGCGGTGTGTTGCTGGCGACGCAGGTCACCGGCGAGACAGCGATCGAAGCTGATGCCCAGCTCAGCGAGGTGCTGGCCAAGGATTTCTGCCTGACGCACACCGGTCGGCGACAAGACGTCATAGTCGTCTGCACCAAAGGAGGCCTGGCCATGTCGAATCAGATAGATGCTGCCCACGTCCGCGTCATCCCGGTACGTTGAAGGTTTGGCGAGGTTATGAGGATGACGAAGAGCTGTCAATGAAAAAACATACGCTTGTTTGAAATGCCCGTTACAGGGGTGTTGCCGGAGGTTTCACGGCTGGCCGCCGAGCCGGCGCATGGGTATGCTGGAACCATCCCGCGTGTGTTTCACATTCGCGCAATGTTTTAAGGAGTCGCTGTGGAGTTTTTCACCGAATACGCCAGTTTCCTGGCCAAGACTGTCACGTTGGTGATCGCCATTCTGGTGGTGCTTGCCAGTTTTGCTGCCTTGCGCGCAAAGGGCCGGCGCAAGTCGGCCGGTCAGTTGCAGGTCAGCAAGCTCAATGATTTCTACAAAGGCCTGCGTGAACGCCTGGAGCAGACCCTGCTCGACAAGGATCAGCTCAAGGCTTTGCGCAAGGGCGAGGCCAAATCCGAAAAAAACGCGAAAAAACAGAAGAAACAACCCGAGGCCAAACCTCGCGTATTCGTGCTGGATTTCGATGGCGACATCAAAGCTTCGGCGACTGAGAGCCTGCGCCACGAAATCACCGCACTGCTGACCCTCGCCACCCCGAAAGACGAAGTGGTGCTACGTCTGGAAAGCGGCGGTGGCATGGTCCACAGCTACGGCCTCGCCTCGTCGCAACTGGCGCGAATCCGCGAGGCCGGCGTGCCGTTGACCGTGTGCATCGACAAGGTCGCGGCCAGTGGCGGCTACATGATGGCGTGCATCGGCGAGAAGATCATCAGTGCACCGTTCGCGATCCTCGGTTCGATCGGCGTGGTCGCACAGTTGCCCAACGTCAATCGCTTGCTGAAGAAGCACGACATCGACTTTGAAGTGCTGACGGCTGGCGAATACAAACGCACCCTGACCGTGTTTGGCGAGAATACCGAGAAGGGCCGCGAGAAGTTCCAGGAAGATCTGGACATTACCCATCAGTTGTTCAAGAACTTCGTTGCACGTTACCGCCCGCAACTGGCGATCGATGACGTCGCCACCGGTGAAGTCTGGCTGGGCATCGCCGCACTGGATAAACAACTGGTCGACGAACTCAAGACCAGCGACGAATACCTCGCCGAACGAGCGAAGAAGTCCGAGGTTTATCATCTGCACTACGCCGAGCGCAAAAGCCTGCAAGAGCGCATTGGCATGGCCGCCAGCGGTTCAGTCGACCGCGTGCTGCTGAGCTGGTGGAGCCGTCTGACCCAGCAACGCTTCTGGTAAATCAGCAGGCATAAAAAAACGCCGGTCATATGACCGGCGTTTTTTTGTCCGCGCTAAATCTGAAGGCTTAGCGACGACGGAACAGCGGCAGCGGTTCGTCGGTGGCGGCCTGGTAGGTCACCGAGAAGTCCTTGAGACCTTCGAGGGCTTCATACGGATCTTTGTCCGCACGGATGGCAAAGGCATCGAAACCACAGCGATGCATGTAGAACAGCTGATCGCGCAACACGTCGCCAATCGCGCGCAGTTCGCCTTTGAAACCATAACGGTCGCGCAGCAAGCGGGCGTTGGAGTAGTTGCGGCCGTCGGTGAACGCCGGGAAGTTCAGGGCAATCACTTGGAACTCGGCGACGTCTCCACCGATTTCCTCGGCTTCTTCGTCAGCGTCCAGCCATACACCCAGACCGCCGTCGCGGGCCTTGAGCATGCGGCTGTGTTCGCGCCACAGTTGCAACGGCACGATCAAGTCGTCGCAGTTGCTGATCTCGTCGATATTGAAATCCTTGGGCAGCAAGTGCCAGGTTTCGTCGACGACCTCGTTGTTCTTAATGATTCGCTGCATAGACGCGTTCCTTGAAGAGGTCGATGCCAATACGCTGGTAAGTGTCGATGAAGCGTTCGTCTTCGGTACGTTGTTCAACGTACACGTCGATCAGCTTCGAGATCACGTCAGGCATGGCTTCCTGTGCGAAGGATGGGCCGAGGATCTTGCCCAGGCTCGCGTCACGGCTGGCGCTGCCGCCGAGGGAGACCTGATAGAACTCTTCGCCTTTCTTGTCCACGCCGAGGATGCCGATGTGGCCGACGTGGTGGTGACCACAGGCGTTCATGCAACCGGAGATGTTCAGGTCCAGCTCGCCGATGTCGAACAGGTAATCGAGGTCGTCGAAGCGGCGCTGGATCGATTCGGCGATCGGGATCGACTTGGCGTTGGCCAGCGAGCAGAAATCACCGCCAGGGCAGCAGATGATGTCGGTCAGCAGGCCGATGTTCGGCGTAGCGAAACCGCCTTCACGCAACTCGCCCCAGAGGGTGAACAACTGGCTTTGCTCGACGTCGGCCAGAATGATGTTCTGTTCGTGGGACGTGCGCAGTTGACCGAAGCTGTAGCGGTCGGCCAGATCGGCGACGGCATCAAGCTGCTTGTCGGTGATGTCGCCCGGGGCAACGCCGGTCGGCTTCAGCGACAGGGTCACGGCCACATAACCCGGCTTCTTGTGCGCCAGGGTGTTACGGGTGCGCCAGCGGGCAAAACCGGCGTGCTCTTTGTCGAGATCGGCCAGTTGGGCGGTCTGGTTTTCCAGCGCTTTGTAGTCCGGATCGACGAAGTGCTTGGCCACACGCTGCAGTTCGGCTTCCGTCAATGTGGTCTGGCCACCGCGCAGGTGCTCCATTTCCGCATCGACTTTCTGGGCGAACACTTCCGGCGTGAGGGCTTTGACGAGGATCTTGATCCGCGCCTTGTATTTGTTGTCGCGACGACCGTAGCGGTTGTACACGCGCAGGATGGCGTCGAGGTAGCTCAACAGGTCCTGCCATGGCAGGAACTCGTTGATGAACGCGCCAACCACCGGCGTACGACCGAGGCCACCGCCGACCAACACGCGGAAACCCAGTTCGCCAGCGGCGTTATGCACCGGCTCAAGGCCGATGTCATGCACTTCAATGGCCGCACGGTCAGCGGTCGACCCGTTGACGGCGATCTTGAATTTACGCGGCAGGTAGGCGAATTCCGGGTGGAACGTGGTCCACTGGCGGACGATCTCGCACCATGGGCGCGGGTCGATCACTTCATCGGCGGCAACACCGGCGAACTGATCGGTAGTCACGTTGCGCAGGCAGTTACCGCTGGTCTGGATCGCGTGCATCTGCACGGTGGCCAGTTCAGCCAGAATGTCCGGGATGTCTTCCACCGCCGGCCAGTTGAACTGCACGTTCTGCCGCGTACTGATGTGGGCGTAGCCCTTGTCGTAGTCGCGGGCAATCTTGGCCATCATGCGCATCTGACGCGAAGTCAGCTGGCCATAAGGCACCGCCACACGCAACATCGGCGCAAAACGCTGGATGTAGAGGCCATTTTGCAGGCGCAGGGGGCGGAATTCTTCTTCGCTCAGCTCACCTGCCAGATAGCGTCGGGTCTGATCACGGAACTGCTTGACGCGGTCCTCGATGATCCGCTGATCGTACTCGTCGTATACGTACATATAAGTCCTGTTCTCAGGCTTGGGCCACTCGGAAAACGCTGCGTTTTCGCTTGCTGGAGTCCGAATTGTGCCTCTGCAATTCTGCGCGCACGGCCGCGCACTCCCTAACGGAGCCGGGGCAATATACCCGTTTGCAGTTATGCGCAAAAGTGATGTTTGAGTATATGTAAAGAACTAAATCGCCTAACGAGAATGACTGTCAACTAATCCACATTTGTCGTGCGGACAATCATCGTCTTAACTGTGGTCGAGTCTTTCTGCAATCACCGATAAAACCGATAAGAGGCGATGCAATGAGCAATCCGACCAAGGCAAGAAAAAGCGATAGCAGTGTCGATGCATGGGCCATTCTGTTCCTGATCATTCTGGTCGTTGGAACGGCAGTATTCTGGGTCAGTCATCAGTAACCGCACTAGCCGGGACTACGTCTGACGGGTTATCGGATGTAGTCCCGTTATTTGGGCAATCTGAAGCCCGCTGGTGGCGGAGCCCCGTCATACGCCAGCGAAATGCACCACCAGTTTGACGATGGCAAACAGCGTCAGCGCAAACACAGCGGTGAACAGAATGCCCAGCAGCACGAAATGGCTGGGCTTGCCATGGGTGAAGTCCCTTGCCCGGTTCTTGCCGCTCTGCACCCCGAAAGCTGCGGCCATCACGCTGTGCAGCATTTGCCAGAAGGTCGGCGGTTTGTTGTCGACTGGATCGTCCATAAATCCCTCGTCTGCCGTGTGTGTCAGACAAGCATAGCCAACCCTTTCAAGAGCACCGCAAAAACAAATGTGGGAGCAGGCTCGCTCCCACAGGGATATTGCTTTAGGGCTGGATCAGTTGTCGTAACCCAGGTTCGGCGCCAGCCAACGCTCGGTCACGCTCAACTCCTGACCTTTGCGCGAGGTGTAGCTGGCGATCTGATCCTTGTCGACCTTGCCCACGGCAAAATACTGCGCCTGCGGATGGGCGAAGTACCAGCCGCTGACCGCTGCCGCCGGGAACATTGCATAGTGTTCGGTGAGGAACACGCCGCTACGGCCAGCACGCATTTCTTCAGCCTCCGGGTCGAGCAGGGCAAACAGCGCCGCTTTCTCGGTGTGATCCGGGCACGCCGGGTAGCCCGGAGCAGGGCGGATGCCACTGTATTGCTCTTTGATCAGCGCTTCGTTGTCGAGGACTTCGTCCTTGGCATAACCCCAGTGCTCTTTACGCACTTGCTGGTGCAGCCATTCGGCGCAAGCCTCGGCCAGACGGTCGGCAAGGGCTTTGACCATGATCGAGTTGTAGTCGTCGCCAGCGTCCTGGTAAGCCTTGGCGACTTCTTCGGCGCCGATGCCAGCGGTGGTGATGAAACCACCGACGTAGTCGGTCACTTCGCTGTCCTTCGGCGCAACGAAGTCAGCCAGCGAGAAATTCGGTTTGCCGTCGGTCTTGATGATCTGCTGACGCAGGTGATGCAGCTTGGCCAATGGCTGGCCGTCATCGCCGTACAGCTCGATATCGTCGTCATGCACCTGATTCGCCGGCCAGAAGCCGAACACCGCGCGGGCACTGATCAACTTCTCGTCGATCAGTTTGGCGAGCATTTCCTGCGCGTCTTTGTACAGGGCAGTGGCGGCTTCACCGACCACTTCGTCTTCGAGGATGCGCGGGAACTTGCCGGCCAGATCCCACGAGATGAAGAACGGCGTCCAGTCGATGTATTCGGCCAGCACCTTGAGGTCAATATTGTCGAGAACCTTGCTGCCGGTGAAGGTCGGTTTGACCGGCTCATAGGTCGACCAGTCGAACTGCGGTTTCTTGGCGACGGCTGCCGGGTAGCTCAAACGTTCGGTGCGGGCGCTGCGGTTGGCGGTGCGCTCACGCACGTCGACGTATTCCAGACGGGTCTTCTCGACGAAACCGGCCTTCAATTCTTTCGACAGCAATTGCGTCGCCACACCCACCGCACGGGAGGCGTCGGTCACGTAAACCACTGCGTCGTTGCTGTACTTCGGCTCGATCTTCACCGCGGTGTGCGCTTTGGACGTGGTCGCACCACCGATCATCAGCGGCAGATGGAAATCCTGACGCTGCATCTCACGGGCGACATGGACCATTTCGTCCAGCGACGGGGTGATCAGCCCGGAGAGGCCGATGATGTCGCACTTCTGCTCCTTGGCCACTTGCAGAATCTTCTCTGCCGGCACCATCACGCCGAGGTCGACGATGTCATAGCCGTTGCAACCGAGCACCACGCCGACGATGTTCTTGCCGATGTCGTGCACGTCGCCTTTCACGGTCGCCATGAGGATCTTGCCCTTGGCCTCCGGCTTGTCGCCTTTTTCCAGTTCGATGAACGGAATCAAGTGCGCCACGGCTTGCTTCATCACCCGGGCGGATTTCACCACCTGCGGCAGGAACATTTTGCCGGCGCCGAACAGGTCGCCGACGATGTTCATGCCAGACATCAGCGGGCCTTCGATCACTTCGATCGGGCGGGCGAACGACTGACGGGATTCTTCGGTGTCTTCAACGATGTGGGTGGTGATGCCCTTGACCAGCGCATGCTCCAGACGCTTGTTGACCTCCCAGCTGCGCCACTCTTCGGTCTCGGCTTCCTTGACGCTGCCGTCGCCTTTGTATTTGTCGGCGATGGCGAGGAGGGCGTCGGTGCCATCCGGCGTGCGGTTGAGGATCACGTCTTCAACGGCGTCGCGCAGCTCTTGCGGGATCTGGTCGTAGATCTCCAGCTGACCGGCGTTGACGATGCCCATGGTCAGGCCCGCGCGGATCGCGTACAGCAGAAACACCGAGTGGATCGCCTCGCGCACCGGGTTGTTGCCACGGAACGAGAACGACACGTTGGACACGCCGCCGGAGGTCAGCGCATACGGCAGCTCGTCGCGGATGTAGGCGCAGGCGTTGATGAAGTCGACAGCGTAGTTGTTGTGTTCTTCGATACCGGTAGCCACGGCGAAGATATTCGGGTCGAAGATGATGTCTTCCGGCGGGAAGCCGACTTCGTTGACCAGAATGTCGTAGGAGCGTTTGCAGATTTCTTTTTTGCGCGCTTCGGTGTCGGCTTGGCCGGCTTCGTCGAACGCCATCACCACCACGGCCGCGCCGTAGCGCTTGCACAGTTTGGCGTGGTGGATGAACTGCTCGACGCCTTCTTTCATGCTGATCGAGTTGACGATGCCCTTGCCCTGAATGCACTTCAGGCCGGCTTCGATGACCTCCCATTTCGACGAGTCGATCATGATCGGCACGCGGGAGATGTCCGGTTCACCGGCGATCAGATTGAGGAAGGTCACCATGGCCTTCTTCGAATCGAGCATCCCTTCGTCCATGTTGATGTCGATCACTTGGGCGCCGGCTTCGACCTGCTGCAGGGCGACTTCCAGGGCTTCGGTGTAGTTGTCTTCACGGATCAGACGGGCGAACTTGGCGGAACCGGTGATGTTGGTGCGCTCGCCGACGTTAACGAACAGCGAGCTGCGATCGATGGTGAACGGCTCCAGACCCGAGAGGCGGCAAGCCTTGGGAATGTCCGGAATCTGCCGTGGGGCATAACCGGCCACGGCTTTGGCGATCGCTTCAATGTGCCCCGGCGTGGTGCCGCAGCAGCCGCCGACAATATTGAGGAAGCCGCTCTGGGCGAATTCTTCGATGACCTTGGCGGTTTCCGACGGCAGTTCGTCGTACTCGCCGAATTCGTTCGGCAGGCCGGCGTTCGGGTGCGCGGAAACGTGAGTGCTGGCCTTGTTCGACAGCTCTTCCAGGTACGGACGCAATTCACTGGCGCCGAGCGCGCAGTTGAGGCCGACCGAAATCGGCTTGGCGTGCGCCACGGAGTTCCAGAACGCTTCGGTGGTCTGGCCCGACAAGGTGCGGCCGGAGGCGTCGGTGATGGTGCCGGAAATCATGATCGGCAGTTCGATGTGCAGTTCTTCGAACACGCCTTGCACGGCGAAGATCGCCGCTTTGGCGTTGAGGGTGTCGAAAATGGTTTCGATCAGGATCAGGTCGGCGCCGCCCTCGATCAGACCTTTGGTGGCTTCGGTGTAGTTTTCCACCAGCTCATCAAAGGTGACGTTGCGGTAGCCCGGGTTATTGACGTCCGGCGACAGCGAACAGGTGCGGCTGGTCGGGCCGAGTACGCCGGCGACGAAGCGCGGCTTATCCGGGTTCTCGGCAGTCTTGGCGTCGGCGACCTTGCGTGCCAGCCGCGCGCCTTCTACGTTCAATTCGTAGGCCAGTGCTTCCATGCCGTAATCGGCCATGGAAATGCGGGTGGCGTTGAAGGTGTTGGTTTCGAGGATGTCGGCACCGGCATCCAGATAGGCTTTCTCGATGCCGCCGATCACGTCCGGACGGGTGATGACCAGCAGGTCGTTGTTGCCCTTGACGTCACTCGGCCAGTCCGCGAAGCGTTTGCCACGGTAATCCTGCTCCTCGAGCTTGTAGCTCTGGATCATCGTGCCCATACCGCCATCGAGTATCAGGATGCGCTCTTTGAGAGCTTGCTTGAGAGCTTGAAGGCGAACACTGCGATCGGACATGTGGACTACTCGGAAAGACCATTACGAAGGGGCGGGATCATAACAAACCTGTGCGGTTTCGGAGCATGTACCGCATTTGCATGAATATCGCTCATGTTGGTACGAGCGTCATACTGTAGAATCGCCGCGTTTTTAAAATCAGGATCAGCAATATGTCTTACCGCTTCATTGGTTTTGTGTTGCTGCTTCTCTGTGGGGGCGCCGTTGCGCAGGAACCCTCGATCTCGTACAGCCGTGACATTCAACCGATCTTCACCGAGAAGTGCGTGGCTTGCCATGCGTGCTACGACTCCGCCTGTCAGCTCAATCTGGGCAGTGGCGAAGGCGCGGCCCGAGGCGCGAGCAAAATGCCCGTCTACGATGGCGAACGTACCCAGGCTGCGCCGACCACACGGCTGTTCTACGATGCGTTCGGCAAACGCGCCTGGCAGCAGAAAGACTTCTATTCGGTGCTTGATGCCCAAGGCAGCCAGGCCGCGCTGATGGCGCGCATGCTCGAGCTTGGCCACAAGACGCCACTGACGCCCAACGCCAAACTGCCGCAAGACATCGTTCTGGGCCTGAACCGCGAAAACCTGTGTGCGATGCCCGCCGAGTTTGACGGTTACGCCGGCGCCCATCCGAAAGAGGGCATGCCGCTGGCGGTGACAGGTCTGACCGATCAGCAATATCAGACCTTGCAGCGCTGGCTGGCGTCCGGGGCGCCGATCGATGAACAAGGTCTGGCACCGAGCAGCAAAGAGGCGCTGCAGATCGTGCAGTGGGAAAACCTGCTGAACATGCCGGGTGCCCGTGAAAGTCTGGTCGGGCGCTGGTTGTACGAGCACTGGTTTCTCGCGCACATCTACTTCAAGGATGGCGAGCCCGGGCATTACTTCCAATGGGTGCGCTCGCGCACGCCAACCGGTCAACCGATCGACCTGATCGCCACCCGCCGTCCCAATGACGATCCGGGCACACAGGTGTACTACCGCTTGTGGCCGGTGCAGGGCGTGATCGTGCACAAGACCCACATCACTTATCCGCTGAGCGCGGCGAAGATGGCGCGGGTCAAGAGCCTGTTCTACAGCGGCAACTGGCAGGTCAATGCGCTGCCGGGTTACGGCCCGCAAAGTCGGGCGAATCCGTTTGCCACGTTCGAGGCCATTCCCGCACAGGCGCGGTATCAGTTCATGCTCGATAACGCCGAATATTTCGTCCGCACGTTTATCCGTGGCCCGGTGTGCCGAGGGCAGATCGCGACCGACGTGATCCGCGATAACTTCTGGGCGCTGTTTCAGGCACCGGAGCATGACCTGTATGTCACCGACCCGAACTATCGCGGCCAGGCCACGCCGTTGCTGGCCATGCCGGGGCAGAACGACGATGTCGGCAGCGTCCTGAGCCTGTGGCACAACTACCGCGACAAACGTAACGAGTACGAAGCCCTGCGTCGCGACAGCTACGCCGACGCGCCGGCGCCGAGCTGGTCGACCCTGTGGGCCGGCAACGACAACGCACTGCTGAGCATTTTCCGCCACTTCGACAGTGCTTCAGTGACCAAAGGCCTGATCGGCGAGGTGCCGCAGACGATGTGGCTGTTCGACTATCCATTGCTCGAACGCACCTATTACCAGTTGGCGGTCAACTTCGATGTGTTCGGCAACGTTTCCCACCAAGCGCAAACCCGTCTGTATTTCGACCTGATCCGTAACGGTGCCGAGCAGAACTTCCTGCGCCTGATGCCGGCGGATTCCCGTGAGGACTACCTCGACGATTGGTACCAGAACAGCGGTCAGTTCAAGATGTGGCTCGACTACGAAGCCATCGACGACGACAAACCGACCGCGCTGAAACTCGATGAGAAAGATCCAAAGTACGACTTCGCCATGCAGTTGCTCGCGCGTTACGGTGATCTCAATGCCCGGCCTGACCCGATCAACCGTTGCGACGGCGCTTATTGCTCGCGTCCGAACATCGACCCGGCGCTGCAAAACGCTGAACAGGCACTGAGCCGTCTTACTTCGCGCCCGGCCGCCGGTTTGAAGGTCATCGACCAACTGCCGGAAGCGACCATGCTGCGCATCGAAACCGCGAGCGGCAAACGCGAGGTCTACAGCCTGATGCGCAACCGCGCCCATAGCAACGTGGCGTTTCTGCTCGGCGAATCCCTGCGTTATCAACCGGGGCTCGACACGCTGACAATTTTCCCGGGCGTGCTCAGCAGCTATCCGAATTTCATCTTCAACGTTCCCGCCGCGCAAGTCGCCGAATTTGTCGATGCCATGGAAAGTGCCAAGGATGCCAACCGTTTCGAGAAAATCGTCGAGCGCTGGGGCATCCGGCGCAGTCATCCGCAATTCTGGTTCTACTTCCACGATTTGAGCCAATACCTGCACGAAACCGATCCGGTGGAAGAGGGCGTGCTGGACATGAATCGCTACGAGAACCTCTGACTCGCGGTGTTTGACCGAGGTCTGAGCCATCAGACCTCCATCATTCCCAGTTCATCGATCAATGCTTCGGTCAGTGCGTCGAGGTCGGCGAAGCGTCGTTCGCTCAATGCTCCGAACGGTGCGTGGCTGACATACGCAAGGGTGCCATCGGCCAACACCCGAACCGTCTTCATCTGCTGCTGATTATCCATGTAGCGCAGCACTGACTCGTGGTTGATTGAGGTGGTGGTGAACATTTGCGGGCTGTGCACGCGCTCGGCGATCAAGTGCAGGTTTTCTTCACTGGGCAGACACATCAACATGTCGCATTGGTGCACGAACGCGTGAGATCCGGTCGGTGAACCGATGAGCACACCGGGATCGCGATGGAACCTCGCCAACGGATGCGTAGCGATACGCCGTTCCAGGCGAATACCGATGCTGTTGGTTAGTTCGGCCAGCCCGGGAATGTTCTGCACCGTGTTGCAGTGGCCTTGACCGACCAGTGCCACCCAGCGATGCGGCCCCAGGGTCAAGTGATCCTCAGTGAGTTTTTTGTAGGCGAAGAAATTGAACATCGTCACCCGATCCAACTGATCGGAGAGTGTCGGCATCCCTCTAAAGGGCGAAAGGTCTCCAGGGGCATACACCGAGCTGGCTGTGGTATCCAGCGCCATGATCTTGATCCCTTGCGCGTGGGCATCCTCGACCAGACGCGTGTAGCTGAATTCGTCTGCCTGAAAGGCCCAACGATCACCCATCTCCAGTCTTTCTCGCACAACCGCTGGCATCGGATGAGTGGGCGAGGTGTTGTAGATGTCCAGCCATGCCTGATGCAGATCGGTGTTGAGCAACTCGAAACCAAACGTCTTGACCCCGGCCTTTTTCAGTTCGGCCATGTTCTTGATCAGGAACTGTCGGGTCAGCGACACCGTATGCCGTTCGCCGAAGATCAGGCTGTCACGCTGGGTGAACAGGTGCTGAAACAGCTGCGTGGGTTTTGCCCCGCGCGGCGGCAGGGAAAACAACCGGGGCGGACTGATGTAGGTTCTCAAAAAGCTTCTGGCGTGACGGCGCAGGCGGCTCTGGATGGCGAAGATGTGTAATGCAACGACGGCAGGCGCATTGGTCGTGTACAGCGGATTGAGAAAACCCAGGCCCATTGCGCCCGACGGCACACGGTTGAGCACCGGCAGCGCCGCGACGTCGGTCGGTGGCAGCTCGTAATCGCGATAAGTGGTTTGCAGCGGACCTTTTTCCAGCGGATCCATGCCGCCGCGCAGGCGTGGTAACGGTTCGACCTGCCAGTGCTGCAGGTTTTCATCCAGTGTCAGCGGAAAGCGCAGCGTTCTTCTGGCCACATCCTGCGGATAGATGAAACGCCGCCCCTGTGCGACATCGGTCAGGTAATACTGGTTGTTGATCAAGGCATATTGCTGAATCGACGTCTTGCTCTGGTAAAGATTGCCCTTCAGATGATTAAGCGTCAGTGGATCAACCGCCACTTCCAGTCCGAACAACGTCTTGGTTGTGCGCAGCGTCGGCATCGTGCCGAACTTTGCCGGGATGAAGGGGCGGCCGCGGGCGCCGCTGATCGACCACAGCGCGCGTGCCGCCGCCTTCGATTTGCCTGCGCGTTTGAGCAGAAGGAAGGTTCGGGTGATATTGCGCGAGGCATTGAACGCACGGGTGATCGGCAGAAAGCTGAGCAGATCCATGGCCAGGTCGATGCCGAAGTTGATTTTGTTCCACAGCGACTGGTATTCGACTTCGGCATTGCTGGTGGAGGCGTGATCGGCATTGGCCCTCAGTGTCCCGATCCGCTGCGCATACAGCGCTTCGTAGAGCGGCGTTGTGATGGGCAGCAAACGGATGTTATCGAAGGGATTGTGGATCAGGCTTTGCGGGCTTGTTACCCAGGCTTTGCCGGGGTCCGACAGTTGCTGCAGCACGTAGGTTTTCCATTCGCTGGAGCTTTGCCATTGTTGCTGGAGAAACCGTTCCAGGGCGGGCTGGTCGGCGAACTCCTTGATGTCCAGTCCAGTGGGTGAAGCGGGGGTGAACAGCACGAGGTTGGGCAACGCTTGGGGTTTTTCCACGCTGATCACCAAGGCATCATTGAGAGGGTAGCCATTGGCGGTCGCCGGGGAGTTGGCGATCAGCAGTGCACTGGCGACGATTTTGTGGCCGTCGACGGTTTTGCGATTGGCCGGTAGGTCGGCTTCGAGGATTGCCTTGACCCACTGGTAGCCGCGCTGGTTGCGGTCCTTGAGGAAACACTGATCGTCCAGTCTGGCGGCGAATGCTTGGGTTTTCAGGCTGGCTCGGTAGGCATCGCCCCACGCCTGGCGCAGCAGCGAGCCCTGCTGGAGCAGGCGATTATCGAGCAGTTCGTCATAGCCTTTGCTCACGTCGAGTTTTTCCACCAGCGCACGCAGATACGCGTCATCGAACTGCATGGATGGGCCGGAGGCCGATATCGTGGTGGTTTCACCGGTAAACAGCTTGTACAGGCTGAAATCCCATGGCGGGGTGTTTTGCAGCGCCAGTTCGGTCAATGAGAGGTTGAGGGTCTTTGCCGGTCTGGACCTCGGATCATCGGTGGAGGCCACTTGATCCGGCCCGATACCGCCGCCCAGGCTGGAGGGGTTGAGACTGGTGGTGATTTTCACCGCGACGTGGTCAGGGTCAATGACTTGCTTCGGGTAATCCACCTGCAACTGTTGCATCAGCTTCTGGCGGGCAAAGGCCTTAAGGGTCGGAATGGCGGCTTTGCGAAACTGTTCGGCGAGGCGTTTGTTGGCGCTCAGTTCCGCGTCCGCCAGCTGCTCAAGGGTGTGTCGGGTTTCGTGGTTCGCCTGCCGATACCACGCGGGCAGTGCGCTTTCGAGGTAACGCCTGGCGCGTTCGGTCATTGCGTCACGAATGTCCAGGAACGCACCGATGTTGGCCAGACGGTTGAACAGTTCATGGACTCGCTTGCCATCGGCGCCGTACCGGGACAACAGTCGCCAACCGTGCTGGATGTCTTTTTCTGCAAGGCCAGCAGTGCGTCGATATGGTGTTTGAACAGCTGCGCCTGGATGGGTGTGTAGCGGAACACCGGGTTTTTTTTCAGATAGCGGCGGGCGCGGGGCTGATCTTGCCAGCGGATGTTTTCCAGCAGTGAGTCGCTGGTTTTTCCTGCAGCCATGTTCATCAAGGCTTGATCCAGCGCCTTCAGCGAAGAAAACGCGTCAATGCCTCTGTGGGGAGTGAACAGCGCCACAGCGCCGAGATCCGATGCAGCAGAGAATTCCCCCATCAGGGTTTTGCTGGCGAGCAGGAAAGCTCCCACCAACGGGATGTCGGGCTTGTTATTTCGGCCTTTAAGGCTGACGGCAAGGGCGCAAGGGCGCTGTTGTTCGGGCAGATTCGCGCGGCTCGGGCTGGAAGGCTGGCGGACGAAGTGATCGACCAGCGCTTGGCTGGATGCTTCCAGCGTGCCATCTGTCACGCGCAGGGCGACCTCAGCTTGCAGGACTTTGGCCAAGTGACCGGCCAGCCACTGACGCCGGGTCGTCGGTTGGTCGGGCGCGAAGGGCGCCTGCCAGAAGCGCTCCAGTTGGGTCTGGAAACACTGATCAGGCTGGCGGATCAGCTGATCGATAAATACCTCGAACGCCGGTGTACTGCCCGTCGTGCGGTTGACCTTGCGCACCTTGCTGGGCGCGGCGGGATCAGGTTCGTCGTAGCTGGTTTTGGCGAAGAATCGGTACTGGCGGTTCGGCGCGTCGAGATGCTCACCGCCCCATGGGCTGTCAGTGAACAGGGCGGACAGCGGTCTTGATGGCGTATCGGCGGGTACGAACGTCGCCGTGCCGGGCCGAGTATTGATCTTGAGCATTTCTTCGCAATGCACAGCGTCCAGGTCAATGGGCAGGGGATGACCATGGAATGCCGTTTGGATATTTGTTCGAAGCAGCTCGTCTAGCACCTTGCCGGCTTCAGATTGTTGCTCGAACAGTGCTTTGAGTGCGAGCTGATGATCGAGCAATTGTTTGAGCAAGGCGTGTTGACGGGCTTCGGTCGATGGCGCCGGAGCGGGGGAGGCGGTCATGAATCACACTCGATAACGGATATTCAGATGCCGACGTTATCGAAGGTCAGACGCTGTCATGCGGTATCTATATACCACCTCGCATCGGTCAATCTGTGCCAGACAGCGAGCGCAATTGAGAATGCTTTCCCGACAAAAATACTAGGACTTTGTCCGGCGGCTTGTTTGGCGTAAACTGCGCCCAAGCCTGCGAGGAGTTTCCATGACCGCTATTACCATTACTGACGCCGCCCACGATTACCTGGCCGATCTGCTTTCCAAGCAGAACACCCCGGGCATCGGCATCCGCGTCTTCATCACCCAGCCTGGCACCCAGTACGCCGAAACCTGCATTGCCTACTGCAAGCCGGGCGAAGAAAAACCGGAAGACAAGGCGCTGGGGCTAAAAAGCTTCACCGCTTATATCGACTCGTTCAGCGAAGCGTTTCTGGATGATGCGGTTGTCGACTACGCCACCGACCGCATGGGCGGCCAGCTGACCATCAAGGCGCCGAACGCCAAAGTGCCGATGGTCAACGCCGATAGCCCGGTCAACGAGCGCATCAACTACTACCTGCAAACCGAAATCAACCCGGGGCTGGCCAGCCACGGCGGTCAGGTCAGCCTGATCGATGTGGTTGAAGACGGCATCGCCGTGCTGCAATTCGGTGGCGGTTGCCAGGGCTGCGGCCAAGCCGACGTGACCTTGAAGGAAGGCATCGAGCGCACCCTGCTTGAGCGTATTCCGGAGCTCAAGGGCGTCCGCGACGTCACCGACCACACGCAGAAAGAAAACGCCTACTACTAAGGTGTTCGCTGCGGACATAAAAACGGCGCCCCGTGAGCGCCGTTTTTTTATGGGTAAATTTTGCCTAAGCCTTCGCGAGCAAGCTCGCTCGCGAAAAGGCCTTCATGGCCGATAAATGTGAGCATGCCCGGCGCGATACAACGATGACTCGCTAAACACCTCACTGCCCAACACCCGCCCAACCAGAATCAACGCCGTACGCCGAAACCCTTTGGCCTCGACCTTCCCGGCGATATCAGCCAGCGTCCCTACCACCCAATCCTGATCCGGCCATGTCGCCCGGTGAATCACCGCAATCGGGCAATCCGCGCCGTAATGCGGCACCAGTTCGGCCAGAATCTTATCCAGATGATTGACCCCCAAATGAATCGCCATGGTCGCTCCATGCTGCGCCAGACTGCCGAGTCCTTCACCCGCCGGCATCGCGGTTTTATCGGCATAACGGGTCAGAATCACGCTTTGCGAAACGTCCGGCAACGTCAGTTCGGCGCCCAGCAGCGCTGCACACGCTGCGGTGGCGGTCACACCCGGGACGATTTCAAAGGCAATCCCAAGTTCACGCAAATGACGAATCTGCTCGCCAATCGCGCCATACAGACTCGGATCGCCGGAATGCACCCGTGCCACATCCTGGCCCTTGGCGTGCGCGGTTTTGATCAAATCGATGATTTGCTCCAGATGCAATTCAGCGCTGTTGACCACGGTCTCGGCCTGATGACCTTCGAGTACCGCCGCTGGCACCAATGAGCCTGCATAAATGATCACCGGACAACTGCGGATCAACCGCTGGCCTTTGACAGTGATCAATTCCGGGTCGCCGGGGCCGGCGCCGATGAAGTAGACGGTCATCGTTGAATCCTTTGAAAAAGCGGCTCGGCAATCCCTACAGATGAAGATTGCTCATGATCGATGGCGGGGATTATCGGGATTTTAAGCAGCGCCAGCCAATGCCAGGGTCGCCTGAGCGTATTTTTGCCTGGAAATCAGCAGTTTCGCGGGGGCTTGAATCAGCTGTTCGGCCAGTGCCAGTGCGGCACTTTCGGCGACGCCGTAGCAACCCGTACGCTCAAAAGCGATCTGCGAATGGTGACTGAGCCTGAGCTGATAATTGGCCAGTTCCTCGCTGCTGAAGTATTGCAAGGGCAGGGCCAGTTGCTCGGCGAGCTCTTGCAAACCCGGCTCGTCACGCTTCAGATCGATACTGGCCAGCGCCTTGACTGCCGCCAGTTCGATACGATGGGCCTGCAACGCTTGATCAAGCAACGCGCGCAGCGTGCTGGCCGGGCAGCCGCGCTGGCAGCCTAGGCCGACGACAAAGGTCGGCGCTGCGCGGTCATGGGTCATGCGTGATATTGACCATCGCTTTTGCGGCGGAACAACCAAGCGCTGATCAGGCCGAGAGCCAGCCAGAACGCCACGTTGGTCAGCTGCGAAGCGATTTTGAACTGAGCTTCCAGAGCTTCCGGAGCGAGCATCGAGTGCACTTCCGGTTGCGGTGCGCCGATCACGTGCGGCACGGCAAGAATCGCCACGCCGAGAATCTTCATCAGCCAGTGACGGCTGAACGCGATCAACGACAGTCCGACCGCAGTCGAAGCGGCCGTGCCGATCCACCACATCTGACGCGAGGCCAGATCCGCAGCGGCTGTGCCCGGCAATTCAGGCGGCAGGCCCAGGGTCGGCGCGAGGACGAACGTGGCGTAACCGGCCAGACCCCAGAGCAAACCTTGCGAGGTTTTGGTCGGTGCGCGCAGGGTATAGAGGCCAGCGAGCATCAGGGCGAAACCCACGGCCACCACCAGATTGCCACCGGTGGTCGAGACAACGCGCTGCCAGCCATCTTCCGGCTCCCAGGCTTCGGCATCGTGCGTATGCGCGGCGGTGCCGGCGGCGTGCTCATGAACCTCGGCAACAGGTTCGGCTTTCTCGAAGGTTTCCGCTTGCAGAATCAGCGGCGAGACCCAGAAGCTTTGCAGCAGAGTGAGGAGCAGGGCGGCCAGCAGACCGGTGAAACCTGCGGTTTGCGCGATACGCTTGATCATGTCGGCAGGTCTCAATGGCACGGGAACGCGGCGCTGTGGCGGGTATCGTGGGCGGCGTTGTGCACCGCTTCGATGTGCGAGAAACCGGCGAAATAGACCAGGCTGGCGCCGAGAATCGACGCGAAGATCGCGGCGGTCAGGCGTTGGCTCAATGTGGCCGTGCTGGCGATTTTGTCCGTGTTGCTGCCGGTGCTGCTGATGATCGACATGGCGCTTCCCTCTGGAGTGTCAGCGGGTGATCTAGAGCGCATGAAAACCCCGGCGTGACGAGCACGCAGGGGTTCGAACAGCGCCCGCCCACCGCGGGTTTGTTATGTTCAGCGACGCACGATGCGCACTGTGTGTTGCGGGCCGGTCTCCGGGCTCACGAGGGGGTGGCGTCAGGCCGACCTGCAAGCGTCACCTTCCCATGCCTTACTGGCACAGTGGTTTTGACGCTTCGCTCGCTTACCGTTGCGGGGGCAGCACCGGACTGACATGGGCTTGAGTAAAGCACATGATTCACCGGTTTCCCGTTTCACCCTGTGAAGGGCACCCGTAACAAGGTGTGTAGGAGAGCATGGCTCGGGGATTTTAGTCAATTTTGTGGCTGGATCCGTTGCTGCGGTAAACGGATATGCCCCCAATCCAACATTGACCCATAAGCAAGCCATGCGTAGCCTTGCGCCTTCGAGGTTCTTCGGCCCACGCCGAAGCTAAGAAGGGAACGCGGTCAATGCCGCGGCTGCCCCCGCAACTGTGAACGGTGATGTTCGCTGCCACGCCACTGCCAGCTCAACTGATGAGCCAGCGGGAAGGCGCAGCCAACGCCAGGCCCCACGCCTGAACACCGTCAGCCAGGAGACCTGCCTCGTCACAGATTCTCACTACAACCGGGCGGGGTGATCCGGTGGCGAACGCTTCCGGCGCGCACGCGCGTTGCCGGTTCTCGTCCCGTATGCCCGCCGCTTGCCAAAGGGCATACCGATGAAAACACTGGCCAAACTCCCCGTCACCATCGTTACCGGCTTCCTCGGCTCGGGCAAAACCACCTTGCTGCGCCACATGCTCGACAACGCTCAGGGCCGTCGCATCGCGGTGATCGTCAACGAGTTCGGCGAGTTGGGCATCGACGGTGAAATCCTCAAGCAATGCACCATCGGTTGCACCGAAGAAGAAGCCACTGGCCGTGTTTACGAATTGGCCAACGGCTGCCTGTGCTGCACGGTTCAGGAAGAATTCTTCCCGGTGATGCGCGAATTGGTCGCGCGTCGCGGCGACCTCGACCACATCCTCATCGAAACCTCGGGCCTGGCCCTGCCAAAACCGCTGGTACAAGCTTTCCAGTGGCCGGAAATCCGCAGTGCCTGCACCGTTGACGCAGTGATCACCGTGGTCGACAGCCCGGCCGTGGCGGCCGGCACCTTCGCGGCATTCCCGGATCAGGTCGATGCGCAACGCAAACTCGACCCGAACCTCGACCACGAATCGCCGCTGCACGAGCTGTTCGCCGACCAACTGGCCAGCGCCGACCTGGTCATCCTCAACAAAGCCGACCAGACCAGCCCGGAAGACCTCGCTCGCGTGCGCGCTGAAGTCGCCGAAGAGCTGCCGCCAGCGGTGAAAATCATCGAAGCCAGCAACGGTCGTCTGCCGCTGGACGTGTTGATCGGCCTCGGCGCCGGTTCAGAAGAGCACATCGACAGCCGTCACAGCCATCACGATCACCACCACGGTGAAGGCGATGACGACCACGATGACCACGATCACGACGCTTTCGATTCGATCTCGATCGAACTGCCGCAAGCTGACGAAAGCCTGCTGCTCGACGCGCTGACGCAACTGGTGGTCCAGCACGGCATCCTCCGTGTCAAAGGTTTCGCCGCCATCCCGAACAAGCCAATGCGTCTGCTGATTCAGGGCGTGGGCACGCGTTTCGACAAGCATTTCGACCGTCAGTGGGGCGCCGATGAAGCGCGCGTGACGCGTCTGGTGTTGATCGGTCAGGAACTCGACGCCGCACAACTCGAAGCGCAACTGCGCGCCGCGCTCAGCGTTTAAGCCATGCACCTGCTCAGGACCCAGCCCGGCGGTTTCGTCTCGGATGACAATATTGCCGACCTTGGACAAACCCCCGCCGAGCTGGTGATCCTGTGCAGCGGCGACTCCAGTCTCGCGCTGCTCGCCGAGGCTGCGCAGCAGTTGCCGGAGGATTATCCGAGCCTGCGTCTGGCCAATCCGATGCAGGTGCAGAATCACGCTTCGGTCGATCTGTACGTCGACGAAGTGCTGCGTCACGCCAAGGTAATTCTGATTTCCCTGCACGGCGGCATCGCTTATTGGCGGTATGGCGTCGAGCGTTTGATCGAGTTGGCCGACCGCGGTGTGCAGGTGATTCTGGTGCCGGGCGACGACCGTCCCGATCCGGAGCTCAGCGACTTGAGCACGGTCAATGCCGAGGATCGCGACCGGCTCTGGCAGTTCTTGCGTCAGGGCGGCATGGGCAATGCGCTGGATTTCTTCCGATGCATGGCCAGCCGTTGGCTCGACCGCGATTACCCGTGGGCCGAGCCTCAAGCATTGCCGCGCACGGCGATTTACCACCCGAACAAACCCACCGCCGCACTGAGTGACTGGCAAGCCGAATGGCTGCCTGAGCAACCGGTCGCGGCGGTGCTGTTTTATCGCTCACACCTGCAAGCGGCGAACACGGCGTTTATCGATGTTTTCTGCCAGCGCCTGCAAGCGGCGGGGCTCAATCCGCTGCCGATCGCGGTGGCCAGTCTGAAAGAGCCCAGCTGCCTGTCAGTGGTGGAGGATTGGCTGGACGAAGTCGAGGCGGGGGTAATCCTCAATACCACCGGTTTCGCTCAATCCAGTCCCGAGGCGCCGCATCTGCGCCCGTTTCGTCGCAATATTCCGGTGATTCAGGCGATCTGCGCGCAGGACAACGAGCCCGGCTGGCGCGACAGCGAGCAGGGCCTTGGCCCGCGTGACCTGGCGATGCACATTGCCTTGCCGGAACTCGACGGGCGCATCATCAGCCGGCCGATCAGTTTCAAGGATCTGGCCTGGCGCAGCGAGCGCAGTCAGTCCGATGTGGTCTGCTACCGCGCCCAGCCTGAGCGCATGGATTTTGTCGCTGAACTAGCGCGACGCTGGATTGATCTGGCGCGGGTGCCGAACGGCGAAAAACGCATTGCGCTGATTCTGGCCAACTACCCGACCCGCGACGGACGCATCGGCAACGGTGTCGGTCTCGACACGCCGGCAGCAGCGCTGAATATCCTCCGCGCGTTGCAAACCGAGGGCTATCCGATCAGCGCAGAGTTGCCCAACAGCGGCACCGAGTTGATCCAGCAATTGCTCGGTGGCGTCAGCAACGACCTCGACACCATTGACCTGCGCCCGTGCCAGCAAAGCCTGGCGATGGACGATTATTTAGCGATGTTCAACGCGCTGCCCGAAGCCAATCGTGCGGCGGTGGTCGAACGTTGGGGCGCGCCGCAAAACGATCCGATGTGCCGCGACGGTCGCATGATGATCGCCGGGCTGCGCTTCGGTCTGACCTTCGTCGGCATTCAGCCGGCGCGCGGTTATCAGGTTGATCCGAGTGCGGTCTATCACGACCCGGATCTGGTCCCGCCGCACGCTTATCTGGCGTTCTATTTCTGGTTGCGCAACACCTACGGCGCCCACGGCGTGATCCACGTCGGCAAACACGGCAACCTCGAATGGTTGCCGGGCAAAGGCGTCGGCCTTTCGGAAAACTGCTGGCCGGACGCGCTGCTCGGGCCGCTGCCGAATATTTACCCGTTTATCGTCAACGATCCGGGCGAGGGCGCCCAGGCCAAACGGCGCACGCAAGCGGTGATCATCGACCACTTGATGCCGCCGCTGACCCGCGCTGAAAACTACGGGCCGTTGCGCAATCTGGAACTGTTGGCCGACGAATATTACGAGGCGCAACTGCTCGATCCGCGCCGTGCCCGTGAGTTGCAGCGCGATATTCTGCAACTGGTGCGTGACACACAGATCGATCGGGAACTGCAGCTTGATGCCGCGCTGGACAGCGACGCCGATGCGGCGATCTGGCTACCGCGTCTGGATACCTATTTGTGTGATCTGAAGGAATCGCAGATCCGCGATGGCTTGCACATCTTCGGTGAGTCGCCGAGCGGGCGCTTGCGCATCGATACGTTGCTGGCGCTGCTGCGGATTCCGCGTGGCGACGGCAAAGGCGCGCAGTCGAGTCTGCTGCGGGCGCTGGCCAAGGCGTTTGAACTGGGTTTCGATCCGCTCGACTGCGGGCTGGCCGACCCATGGAACGGCCCGCGCCCGGCAGAGCTGCAAGCGCAAAGCGAGGAAACCTGGCGCACTGCCGGTGATACCCGCGAACGTCTCGAACTCTTCGCTACTCACTTAATCTTCGAATCACTACAAATTCCCTGTGGGAGCGAGCCCGCTCGCGAAACCGGTGTGTCAGGTAAATCAATATCGACTGAAAAAACGCCTTCGCGAGCAGGCTCGCTCCCACAGGGGGCGGGGTGGCTTGATGTTAACGCGATCATCCAGTCACTGCGCGACGTCGTCGCCCCACGTCTCGACGCCTGCGGCCCCGCTGAAATGCGCGGTCTGCTCGACGCCCTCGGTGGTCGCTTTGTTCCCGCCGGCCCCAGCGGCGCGCCCAGCCGTGGCCGCCTCGACGTCTTGCCTACCGGGCGCAACTTCTACTCGGTCGACGTGCGCAATCTGCCGACTACGACGGCGTGGCGCATCGGTTTCCAGTCCGCCACGTTGATCCTCGAACGTCACCTGCAAGACCACGGCGATCACCTGCGCCAGCTCGGATTATCGGTGTGGGGCACCGCCACCATGCGCACCGGCGGTGATGACATCGCTCAGGCCATGGCGTTGATGGGCGTGCGTCCCGTGTGGGCCACCGGCAGTCAGCGCGTGGATGATTTCGAGATTCTGCCGTTGAGCCTGCTCGACCGCCCGCGTGTCGATGTGACGCTGCGGGTTTCCGGGTTCTTCCGCGATGCGTTCGCCAATCTGATTCGCCTGTTCGATGCTGCCGTGCAAGCCGTAGCGGCGCTCGACGAGCCGGACGATCTCAACCCATTGGCCGCCAAAGTTCGCGCCGAGCGCGAGGCGCTGCTGCAATCGGGCCTCGATGAAGACTCCGCGCGACGTCAGGCCGGTTGGCGCATCTTCGGCGCCAAACCTGGCGCTTACGGTGCCGGCGTGCAGGGCGCGATCGATGGGCGTTTGTGGCAAAGCCGTGAGGATCTCGCCGAGGTTTATCTGAACTGGGGCGCTTACGCCTATGGCGGTTCGGATGAAGGCACGGCGGCCCGCGAGCAATTCGTCCAGCGCCTGAGCCAGGTGCAAGCGGTATTGCAGAATCAGGACAACCGCGAGCACGACCTGCTCGATTCCAATGACTATTACCAGTTCCAGGGCGGCATGCTGGCCGCCGTCGAGAGTCTGCGCGGCGAAGCGGCAGCCAGTTATCACGGCGATCACAGCCAGCCGGACCTGCCGAAGATCCGCACCTTGAAAGAAGAGCTGAACCGGGTCATCCGCTCGCGTGCGGCGAATCCGAAATGGATCGACGGGGTCAAACGCCACGGTTATAAAGGCGCCTTCGAAATGGCGGCGACGGTGGATAATTTGTTCGCGTTCGACGCCACAACGCAGTTGATCGACGGTCACCAATACGCGTTGCTTGCTGATGCGTATCTACTCGATCCGGCGACGCGGGATTTTGTTCGCGAACACAATCCGCATGCGCTGCGCGACATGACTGAGCGCATGCTCGAGGCACAGCAACGCGGGATGTGGCAGGAGCCCGGGGCTTATAAAGAAGCGCTGGAAAACCTGCTGCTGGATATAGAAGAAGATATGTAGCCGTTCAAAAGCTACCCTCACCCCAGCTCTCTCCCGGAAGGAGAGGGGGCCGATTTGTGTTGCTGTCAAAACTTGAGCTCGGCTCGATATATCAGGTCGGCGTAACTCGCCAGAACACCTCGGTCAGTCCCCTCTACCTCTGGGAGAGGGCCAGGGTGAGGGCCATCCCAACTGACGCACCACAACGCCAAGAACACCAATGACCACGACAGAGAAAACCCAAATGACCGACACCCCGCATTTCCCCCTCTCCGCCGTGGTCGGCGCCGATGACCTGAAACTCGCCCTGTGCCTGACCGCCATCGACCCGAAAATCGGCGGCGTGCTGATCGAAGGCCCGCGCGGCATGGCAAAATCCACGTTGGCCCGAGGCCTGGCCGATCTGCTCGCCAGCGGCCAGTTCGTCACCTTGCCGTTGGGGGCGACCGAAGAGCGTCTGGTCGGCACGCTGGACCTCGACGCCGCACTGAGCGAAGGGCGCGCGCAGTTTTCCCCCGGGGTGCTGGCCAAGGCCGACGGCGGCGTGCTCTACGTCGACGAAGTCAATCTGCTGGCCGATCACTTGGTCGATCTGCTGCTCGATGTCGCGGCCAGTGGCACCAACCTGATCGAGCGTGACGGCATTTCCCATCGGCACTCGGCGAAGTTTGTCCTGATCGGCACGATGAACCCTGAAGAGGGCGAGTTGCGTCCGCAGTTGCTCGACCGCTTCGGTCTCAACGTGGCCCTCAGCGGACACACCGCGCCCATCGAACGCGGCCAGATCATTCGGCGGCGACTGGATTTCGACAGCGACCCGCAAGGGTTCTGTGCGCAGTGGGAAGCGCAGCAACAGGCTTTGCGCACGCGTTGCGAGAGCGCTCGGGCTGCTTTGGCGAATATTGCGCTGGACGATGCGGCGCTGGCGCAAATCACCGAACGTTGTTTTGCGGCCGGGGTGGATGGTTTGCGCGCCGATCTGGTCTGGCTGCGTGCGGCCCGCGCTCATGCGGCATGGCGGGGTGCCGCGGTGATTGGCGAAGAAGATATCGACGCCGTGGCCGAGTTTGCCCTGCGCCATCGACGCCGTGAGCAACCGCCAACCAATCCACAACAATCGGCGCAGTCGCCGGCTGAAAGTCAGGCCACGAAACCAAGCGACGGTCAGGGGCAGTGGGGCGATATGCCCGCTCCTGCGCTTGCCACCGGTGCCCGCCGCGAAGTGCCGAGCTGGCCAAAAAAGCCTTAGGCATTCGCCCCCGATCCGATGCGGGGGCGAATGCCAGACCCCGCGCCGGACAACTGGACAATGGACGCCAAGGTAAACGCCACACGGCCCGCAGCGGCACGGTAAATTGGCCGGGCACGCTGCTCAATGGACGCCCGCGCGCGCGCAAAGACCTGCTGTTTCAGTTGCGCACGCGGTCGCCTCACGAGCTGTGGCTGGTGATCGTCGACGCTTCCGCTTCGACTCGCCGTCATCAATCCTTGAGCGATGCCAAAGGCCTGCTTGCGCAGTTGTTCGATGACGCGTACCGGCAGCGTGCGCGACTGGCGTTGTTGACTGCCAGCGGCACGGTGCCGAAATGGCAGGTGCAGGGTTTGAAAGCGTCCAGCGGCCTGCGCGTCTGGCTGGATCAGCTGGGCGCCGGCGGCGGGACACCGTTGCTGGCGGCGTTGGCCCAGGCGCAGGAATGGTTGACGGTTCGGCGCAAGCGCTTTGCGGCCGAACAGCAGCGGTTGCTGGTGGTGACGGATGGGCGTTTGAAAGATCTGACGACGGTGTCGGCACCGGAGTGCCCGGGGCTGTTGATTGACATTGAGCGCGGGCCGATTCGGCTGGGCCGGGCGAGGGAGCTGGCTGCGGCGCTTGAGGCGGACTATCGGCATATCGATGAATTGCTTAGCTTCTGATATTTCCTGTAGCTGAACAGGCCTCATCGCGAGCAGGCTCACGCCTACATTTGAAACGCGTTTTTCCCAGTGGGAGCGAGCTTGCTCGCGATGCTTTTCAAGCTGCTACAGATTTTGAAATGATTTGCCGCTGTAGGAAATGTTCCCAAAGGCTGTACGCTCCAAGGCCATTTTTCCTTCAGGATTTACATGAACACCCTCTCGGAACCTCCCAGTTGTAGTTCCCCCACGCGCCATGGCGCGGTCTTGACGCACTCGCAGCATCCGGTTTTCCGACCCCCGACTATCGTTGTCAATGCGGCTCCCAAGCCTTCGCGTTGCGCTTTGCCGTGCCCGGCAGCCTGAATTCACTGAAGAGAGATCGAGACGTTTTATGGAATGGTTAGCGGATCCCACGGCTTGGTTGGGCTTGTTGACATTGATCGTGCTGGAGTTGGTGCTGGGCATCGACAACCTGGTGTTCATCGCAATTCTTGCGGACAAACTGCCGCCGCATCAGCGCGACCGCGCACGCATCATTGGTCTGTCATTGGCGCTGATCATGCGCTTGGGCCTGTTGGCGAGCATTTCCTGGCTGGTGACGCTCACCCAGCCGTTGTTCGAGGTGTTCGACAAGAGCTTCTCCGGTCGTGACCTGATCATGTTGTTCGGCGGTGTGTTCCTGCTGTTCAAGGCGACGATGGAGTTGCACGAACGGCTCGAGGGCCACGTTGGCGAGCGTTCGACGAATACCGCGTATGCCTTGTTCTGGCCGATCGTCGCGCAGATCGTGGTGCTGGACGCGGTGTTCTCACTCGACGCGGTGATCACTGCCGTGGGCATGGTCGATGAGCTGGCGGTGATGATAATCGCCGTGATCATTTCCATTGGCCTGATGATCGTTGCCAGCAAGCCGTTGACGCGCTTCGTCAACGCACACCCGACGGTGATCATGCTGTGCCTGGGCTTCCTGATGATGATCGGTTTTGCCCTGACCGCTGAAGGCCTGGGCTTCCACATTCCGAAAGGCTATCTGTACGCAGCCATCGGTTTCTCGATCCTGATCGAAGTGTTCAACCAGATTGCCCGCGCCCGTCGCAAGCGCTCGATGCAGGGTTTGCGCCCGATACGCGAGCGCACCGCCCACGCAGTCATGCGTTTGCTCGGTGGACGAAAACTGGCGGTGGAGGAGGTCGGCGAGGATATTTCCGATCTGCTGGACGATGGCGAAGCGCCGAATGCAGAGCTGTTCGATCGGCGTGAACGGGTCATGATCAGCGGTGTGCTGCAACTGGCGGAGCGTCCGATCCGCGCCCTGATGACCGTTCGCGCTGACGTCGATAGCATCGATCTGGCTGACGACGCGGAGGCGATTCGTACGAAGTTGATGCATTCGTCCTACTCGCGCCTGCCATTGATTCGTGACGGTGCGGTGGATGAACCGTTGGGCTTTGTGCACAAGAAGGAATTGCTCAAGGAATATCTGGCCGGTATCGAACCGAATCTGGAGCATCTGGCCCGCAAAACCATCAATTTGCTCGACAGCTATTCCATCCTGAATGCGCTGGAGCAAATGCGCGGCGCATCCACGCACATTGCCTTCGTGGTCAATGAATTCGGCGATTTCGTCGGTGTGTTGACCATGACCGACATCCTTGAATCGATTGCCGGCGAATTGCCCGATGCCAGCGAAATCGAAGGCCCGGACGTTGTCGAAGAGCAGGGCGGGTTTATGGTCAGTGGTGCGTTGAACCTGACCCGGGTTCGCCAGCGCACCGGCTTCGGCGCGGAGCCGACCGAGGATTACCAGACCATGGCTGGACTGGTGATGAGCTTGCTGGACCGATTGCCGATGAAAGGTGATCGCCTGGCCCATGAGGGTTGGCAGATGACGGTTGTCGCGGTTGAGGAACGGCGTGTGACGCGGGTGTTGTTGGTTCCTGAGGCCGCGTAATACCGAAGCCGGCTTAATCTACTGATGAAAAGTGTACCGATCCTTGCCGGTATGCTTTGACTCATACAGTGCAGCATCGGCCTTGATCAGCGCCTGGTTCAGGGTGTCGTTGTCCTCCACGCGGGTCACGCCGATGCTGATGGTCACCGGGTGCCGCGTGGGTCGCTCGCGCACCAATCGGCACAGTTCGGTCGCGAGGGCTTCCACGTCTTCGCGGCGGACGCCGGCCAGATAAATCGCAAACTCTTCTCCGCCCAGTCGGGCGTAATCGAACGGCAGCATGACGGTTTTGATGTCGGCGGCAACGCGTTTCAACACCTCATCGCCGATGTCGTGGCCGTAGGTGTCATTCACTTTCTTGAAGTTGTCGATGTCGATCATGGCCAGGTAGTGGTCATGTTCGCGCGGGACGGCGTGCAGGTGTTGTTCGGCGACGGTCATGAAGGAACGGCGGTTGGGAATTTCCGTGAGGGGGTCGTTATAGGCCTGATCCAGCAGCAGCCTGGACATGATGTAGTTGTAGAGCTTGGCCTCGCGCAATTTCAGAAAGGTGTAGATGGTCAGTGCGCAGAGAAACACGCTGTAGCACGCGGTCAGCACGCCTCTGAGTTCGAACAGGCTGATGGTGGTGTTGATAAACGGGTTGAGTAGCCCCCAGATCAGCGCCTGCACAACAAAGAATGACCAGCGACTCAGCGGCAGCACTGAAATGCTGTAGAGCATGCTCGCCGCCGCGAGGACCAGCCAGGAACTGTGCACGGCGGGTGGAAGGCCGTTGACGATAAAGCGTATGCCGACGGTCAGACCGAGCACGAACAGCACGCTGATGACATCGAAGTGCCGAGCCTTGCGGGTAAACGCCAGCACCACAGTCAACACCGCAAACAACGCCAGGAAAACCATCGAGCGCCAGGTGAATCCCTGACCGCCGAGTAAGCTCACGATCAGGTCGAATAGCAGCCACATGCCCATGCTGACGATGTAGATCAGCACGCTGAAGGAATGCAAGCGCTCGAATTCATGCTGGATGAACTCCGCCCGCAATTCGGCGGGCGCAGTTTTCTTCAGGACTTGCTCTTCAATGGTTTTGTACATCGCTGCCCTGATGTTGGCGCTGGTTGTCGAGAATCACCCGGCCCCATGGACGATAGCGCAGTGAGAACACCGCGCCAGGGTGACAGCCGGTCGGCGTCGCATCGGGAGCGGCGGGTTCGGCGTGGAAGGCTTGGCCTTCGCGGCTGACCTGACGAAACGCCTCTCGCACGATGCCGACGGAGCAGGGCAGTGCGCTGACATAGCCGTTGCGCACCACCGCAGGCAAGCGACCCGTACCGGCGCCATCCTGCCACCACACTTGAATGCCTGCCGTGCTGAGTTCCCCCAGCCATTGTCCGTTGACCGACGGGGCGAGTTTGCCGGCACTGAACGCGCTGACGTGCAACGGTGCATCGAGCTTGCCGGCAAAGTCCTTGAGCTGGCGTTGCAGGGTTACCCGGCGATCTGCCGCGAGAGAGTGAAAGTCATCCAGTTCCAGCGGCAGATACCAGCCCTGTACCGGCAACTTCCAGTCTTTGCGCAGCTTCTGCTGTTGAGCCAGTGACTGGCCCAATTGCGCTTGCCAATATTTACCGAGACCGGCTGTGTCCAGTTCATCGATGCGTTGGTAGTAGGCCGGGTCCATTTTCAGGCCCAAGACCAATTGCAAGCCTTGCTGTTGAGCGATTTTCAGACTGTTGGCGAGCCAGCCGTTGGCGCCACCGAAATCGGCGTCGCCATAGGCCGTCCACTGCACAATCAGCGTGCGCGCGCCTTGTCTGGCGGTGTCCTGCCAGATTTTTTGCCACTGCGCCTGGTTCAGGCTGGCGTCGACATTCAGCGGTTGATAGAACACTCGCTCATCGGCGCGTGCGACGACAGTGCCCAGCATCAGGCAGAAAAACAGCATCCAGCGCGCCATCAGAAACTCCACTCCACGCCCAGCAGCACACCGTTGCCGCCTTCGTACAGATTGCCGCCGAGCGACTGTTGATATTCGGTGCGCACGGTCAGCTTGGAGCGGTACGCATTGTAGCGATCATCGTCATACCACCATTGCCAACGCAGGCCGACACCGGTGCGCAGGTCCTGGCGCCAATCGTTGCCCGGATCCTGACTGGCAAACTCGAGGAAGCCATACGGCATGAGGGTCTGAGCGCCATTGAAGGGCAGTTTCCACGCATGACCTTGCTGGAAACGCGACAGCCATTGGTGATCGCCGGCCTTGGTCCACCACGCGGCGTCGAGGTAGAGGAAGCGTTCGTCCCATTCGCTTTCGTCAACGCGCCAGTCGTTGCGGTACTTTCCCTGATCGAGGAACGAGGCGGTGGCACGCAGCAGGTAGTCGGTGGTGGTGTGGCCGTCCTCGCGGTGATCGTCGAGCTGGTCCGAGAGTTTGTCGGGATTGATTAATTGGCCGAGGCTGAGGCCATGGTTGTCGTTGTCGTCGAATTGGCTCTGCTTGTAGATCTCACCGTAGAAGTTGATGTTTTGCGTGCCCCACGGCTTGTAGCGCAAGCCGACGCCTGCCGCGACGGATTCGGCGTAACTGGAGCGGCCTTGCCCGCCGAGCAACACGCGGCCATAAACCGACAGCGAACTGCCGGCGCGGCTTGGTTCCTCACCCAGGGCGTGATCCCACATGGCGACCTGAACGTTTTGCGAGTTGGGGCTGCGGTTTGAACCCGTGCTGTCATCGTCACGCAAGAAGTCGTTAGTCGATACCCCGGCCGGCGACCAGGTACTGGCGATTGTAAAACTGTCGCGACGAGCCAGCGCTTCATGGGCGCGCCGCTGGCGATAGCGCCGCGCCTCCATGCTGCCGTCTTCATCGTCAGCGGCCACCGGGTTCTGTTCCAGATCGATGACCCGGCGCAGCTCTTTGCGCGCTGAGGCGCTGTCCTCGATTTCGTCGTAACGCCACGCCAGGGTTTCGCCGAGTTGATAGTCCTCAGGGAAATCGTGGGTCGCCTGTTGCAGATAGGGTATGGCCGTGGCGCGTTCTTCGCGGGTTTGCGCACCGGACAAGCGCATGCCGTAGTCGGCTCGATAACGCGGATTGGCCGGGTCGCGACGCACGGCTTCGGCCAGCCAGGCATTGCTTTGCGGCAGGTCACCCGCCTTTTGCGCCGAGACTGAAGCCGCGTAGAAATGCCCGGCGTCGGGGGCGAGTTGCAAGGCTTGGCGTTGCCGTTGCAGCGCGACTGCATGATCACTGCGAGCATCGGCGATGGCCGCACCGAGTGACCATTCATTGGCACCGCGCGTGCTGCTTTGCTGCCAGAAGCGCTCAGCGGTTTGATTGTCGCCCGCGTTCAATGCGCTGCGGCTAGCAGTAAGACGCGCATTGTCTGTGAGTTCGGCCGGCGGAATGCTGCGCCAGATGGCCAATGCGCCGGCGGAATCGCCGGCAGCTTCCAGCGCGTAGGCCAACGGCACACGGCTGCCGCGATCACCGAGTTTTTCCGCCTGCTGGTAATACACCACGGCTTCACCGGGACGATCAGGCATGGCACAGCGACCGAGGGCGCGATAGTCGCCGGCCACGTGTGGCTGACTGCCGATGGCTTGTTGGACGATATCGCATTGGCCGGTCTCGGCCAGTTGTGCGAGCAGTTGGCCACGGGTTGCGCCGTCGATATGACCGATCAAGGACGCCATGCGCCGTTGTTGCGCGGGCGTGGTGTCTTTTGTTGACGCATAAAGCCCTGCCAGACGTTGCAGCGCCGCTGGCGGCAGGCGCGCACCGTGACGGTCGTAGGCATTTTCCAGCAGTTGCTGCGCGTGGACGCGATCCCCGCTTTGCAGTGCAAGGAAACTTGCCTGATTCAGCGACGCGGGATTGCCGGTTTGCCGGTAGTGGTATTCCCACAGCGTCTGTTCTTCCGTGTGGCGACCCATGCGCTGGGCCAGTTCGGCCCTGCGTTTGACCACGGCCGGGGTCTGCGTCTGGCCGGCGAGCCAGACCATGACTTTGCTGCTCTCGCCCTGTTCCTCCCAGACATCGACCAATTGGGCCTGACGACGGCTGTCCCAGGGCTCGGGCAATCGCGTGCTCTGCAGTAAATCCGTGGCTTGCAGGCGCTGCGCGAGCACCAGCCATGTTTGCGGATCCTCCGAGGGTTGGCACTGTCGCAGTTGTGTCAGTGCGGCTTCAGGGTCACGGCGCGAGAGCCACTCTGCGGTTTCCAGGCAAGGGCGCTGCAAGTCATTGCTCAGGCGTTGCACGGTGGGCGCATCGTCGGTCTGCCGCGCCAGTTCCCACAGGCGCTGGCGTTGCGCCGGATCGGCGAGGTCTTCGGCAGGCAAGGATTGCAGCCAGCGCTGCGCCTGTTGGTCGTGGCCCATGGCGATGGCGCGATCGACCATCGCCAGACGCACGGTGCGCGCAGCTTGCGGGCTTGGCGCCTGCTGCAACAGCCGTTGCAGGGGTTTTTCATCGAGGCGTTGGACGTAGGCGTTGGCCAGCCGCTGCCAGCCTTCGGCATCCAGTTGGTCGCGGGCGGCGAGTGGTGCCAGTTCGTCGATGGTGCCGCTCCAGTCACGCAGTTGTTCCGACCAGTTGGCCCGGGCCAGACGCAGAATGTTTTCATCACCCTTGGGCGAAAGCTGCGCCAGCCAGTCGTGGGCCTTGGCCGCACCGCCAAACTTGGCCAGGCTCAGGCTGTAAGCCTGCCAAAGCCGTACGCGATCGTTTAGATCGCTGGTGGCCATCCATTGCTCGACCTGTGTGCTGCTCGGTGGGTCCTGTTCGATCCAGGTCAGGCGCAGGTCGAGCAGCGCTTCACCGTTATCTTTCGGCAACGCCTGAACGGCATCCTTGTAGCGACGCTGGTTGGCCAACGCCTCCACGAGCAAGGCGCGTGCTTCATCGTTTTTCGGCACTTTCTCCAGCAAGTGCCGCATCAAGCGTTCAACTTCTTTCCAGTTGCCTTTTTTCGCCTCGCGATAGCTGCGATCCATATAGGGGTAGCTGCGGAACTGCTCGAAGTCGCTCAGCGGTTCGGCTTGTAAGGGGTACGCTGCGCCCAGGCCGAGTAACAGGCTGGCGATCAACAGGGTGTGACGGTGAACAGGCTTCATGCGACCTCCCGAGCGATGCGGTAGGCAGCCTGTTGCTCGCTGGCCTGGTCGGCCAGTGCTTGTTCGAGCACTTCCTGAGTGATCATGCCGCGAGAAATCAAATGTTCGCCGAGCGACATTTTCTCGGCATCGAAATCGATCATGGCTTGATTGAACAGGGTGGGCGGCACCATGCCGCGTACCTGCAGCAGATTGCCGAGCAGCACCTGATGGCGACCGACGCGTTCCAATAAAGCTTCGTCGTCCTGATGACGTTCCAGCACCTCCAGCATATGGTGCATTTCCTCATTTTGGCGGGGGCTGGCATACCAGTAACGAATCCCCAGTGTCACTCGGCCCTGGGGTGCCAGTCGGCTACGCACAGGACGCTTCAATTGCCGGCTGATTGCGCCGAGGGACACTTGGCTGACGGGGCCTTCTGAGGCCAGCACCAAGGTGTCGCCTTCTTCGGCGACGGGCAGTACACCGTAATGCGACGCGACCCGCCGCGGCACAGCGTCGATCAGACGTTTGTCGAGTTTGAACGGGTTGAGCGGCGCCCACTCCAGGTCCAGTTGTTCAGCCAGTGCCTGAACCAGTTGCGTGCTGTCGATGTACCCGCGCAGCAGCAGTTCACGCCCGAGACGCCGACGTACCGGGCTGGTAATGGCCGCTTCCAGTTGTTCTTCGGTGAGCAGGCCTTTTTCCACCAGTCGATGGCCCAGCGGCACACGTTGTGCCGTGGTCAACGCCGGAAATTCGTGGGTGGTCTTGTCCCAGGCCACGCGTCGCGAGTCGCCCATTTCCATGACCTGACGCAGTGCGCGCAGGTTGGCAAAGAAGTTGACGAAGTTGCTCCACATCATCCGGGGCGCCGACAGCAGGCCCTCGACCAGTCCGTAATAGCGGGTGACGAACCAGCCACGCTGGAAAAGTCGATTGAGCAGCATGAAACCGTTGAGCCAGAGCAGCACGGGGAGAATTGAACTGTCGGAGAGAATTGATGGATAACGCCACGACTCTGGAGAAATCACCGTCACCAGCCACATGGCAAACAGGACAACGAACAACAGGTTGACCAGAAAACTCAGCATGTAGGCGATCAGCCCGCGACGGTCACGCCAGAGGAAATAGTTGAGCAGTCCTTTGCGGCTCCAGCCGAGGTTCTTGGTGCCCTGAAACACGATGCCGACGATCCAGCGAGATTTCTGTCTGATCGCGTGTTGCAAGTCCCGGGGAAAATGCTCGCGTACGCAGATGACCTGGGAGAATTCTCGGTTCATGCCGAACACCCACGGCTGCTCCAGCGCGAGCTTCGGATCGCTGACCGAGTAACGGGCGAAGATGCACTTCATGCCTTTCTGCTTGAGGCGGAAACCGATGTCGTAGTCCTCGGTGAGACTCTGCACATCGAAGGCGATCCCGTCGCCGTCTTCGAGCAGGGCGCTGATGGCCTTGCGGCTGAAGCAGGTGCCGACGCCCGCACTCGGCACCTGACCCGTCAGCGCTTCGCGGACAATCACGTCCTTGCCGTGGTTCTCGGCGAACTCGTCGACATAGTGCCCGGCGGTGAAGCCTTTCCATTCCGGCGCATACGGGTAGACCGGGATCTGAATCAGATCCTTGTTCGGCAGCAAATAATTGAACAGGCGCAATTCCATCGGCGAAATCACGTCTTCGGCATCGTGCAGGATGAACCCGGCGAACTGGATTTTCGCTTCGCTTTCGAAACGCAGAATCGCGTCGATGATGTTGTTCAGGCAATCGGCCTTGCTGGTCGGGCCGGGACGGGCGCAGACCACTTTGTGCACATTGGGGTAGTGCTGGCAGACCGCGTCGACGTCCGCTTGGGTTTCGGCGTCGTTGGGGTAGGTGCCGACGAAGATCTGGTAGTTCTCGTAATCGATGGTCGATGCCGCCAGACGCGCCATTTCACCGACCACGCCGACTTCATTCCAGGCGGGCACCATGATCGCCAGCGGCTTTTCCGCAATGGTGTACAGCCGTTCTTCATCGGCGCGGTCAAATTTTTCGTAGATCCGCCAGCGCCGAATCAGCTTGCGGCCCCAGTACACAAGGTCGATGAACAAGTCATCCAGACCGAGAAAGAACATCAGCAGGGCGAGGGCAATCGCCACATATTTAAGACCGAACAGCACATACGCAAAGAAATCGACCCAACCCAGACTCATGCTCCGTTACCCACGGTCGAGCGAGCGCTCAACCAGGCTTGGAGGCGGGTGGCAATCAGTTCGCTGGCATGGCCGTCCCCATAGGGGAAATGCACGCGACTCATGCGCGTGTAGGTTTCCTGATCGTCGAGCAACTGGCTCGCCTCCTTGACGATGCGTGCCTTGTCAGTACCGACCAGCAGCATGGTGCCGCTTTCCAGCACTGAAGGTCTCTCGGTGACGTCGCGTAATACCAGCAGCGGCTTGCCAATGGCAGGCGCTTCTTCTTGCACGCCACCGGAGTCGGTCAGGATGAAATGCGCACGGCCCATGAGCCAGACGAAATTCGGGTAGTCCTGCGGTGCGACCAGATAAATGTTCGGTGTGTTGGCGAGCATGCCGTACACCACTTCCTGCACCAGCGGGTTGAGATGCACCGGGTAGACGAATTGCACGTCCGGGTAACGCTCGGCGAGTTCCGCCAAGGCTTGGCAGATGTTCTGAAAGCCATCGCCGAGGTTTTCCCGACGATGGCTGGTCACCAGAATCATCCGCCGCTTGTCATCGAGCACCGCCAGCGGCGAGTCAGCCGCCGGGTGCCAATCGCTGTGTTGCTGATGGGCACGCATCCACAGCAAGGCATCGATCACCGTGTTGCCGGTGATTTCAATGTTGTCCTCGGGCACGCCTTCGCGCAGCAGATTGGCTGCGGATTTCGATGTCGGCGGGAAGTGCAGATCGGCGATGACGCCCGTCAGGCGCCGATTGGCCTCTTCAGGCCACGGGGCTCGCAGGTTGCCGGTACGCAGGCCCGCTTCGACATGGCCGATGGGCAGTTGCCGATTGAACGCGGCGAGGGCGGCGATGAAGCTGGTGGTGGTATCACCGTGGACCAGCACGATATCGGGTTTGACCCGGTCGTACGCCTGATCAAGCTGTGCCAGCAGGTGTTGCGACAAACCGTTGAGCGTCTGACCCTGGGTCATCACTTGCAGGTCTTCATCGACTGTCAGTTCAAATGCGTCGAGCACCTGAGTGAGCATCTCGCGATGCTGACCGGTGGAGCAGATGTTCAGTTGGATGTCAGGCCACTGACGCAGAACCCGGGCCAGCGGAGCCATTTTGATGGCCTCCGGGCGAGTACCGAAAACCATCATGACTTTGAAAGACATTGACCCCTCCTGGACTTGGCACCGCTTGGGGCAAAGCTGCCGGAAGCGTGATCTCTTACTGAGAAATAAAGAAAAGCAGCCAGATGGGAGCTTGTCCAATCTGGCTTGAGGCTTGTTTGTTACCGATGATTTGGAGCGAAAGTGCCATCGTTTGATGGCTTTTAGCTGGCACTTTCAGGAAAAGTTCCAGCGGTTTGCACGCGTAACGGTGCGCAGGGTGCGCAGGGTCTGCCGCAGCCAAGTCAGATCATGCGAGGGTTTGCGGCGGGCGGAAGGGGCTTTGGTCTTGCCGATATGTTCGGCAAAATCCCTTGCGAGGGAATCTTCGGAGCCGATGCCTTTGAGTTTTTTCACCAGCCTGCCGTTTTTGTAGAACAGCACCGTCGGCGTGCCGGTCACTTGCGGATGGCGGGGAGACTCGCTGGTGCTGAGCATATAAATGTTGGCGCGATGCCGATACGGCTCGGCGGTCTGACGAAAGATCGGCCCGGCCCATTCGCAGGCCTGGCAGTGTTCGTTGGCGAAATACAGGATCACCGGGCGCCAGGTTTTCAGGGCTTTGCGGTAGGTGGGCGACAACTCGGAGAGAGGGGCATTCACGCTCATGGAGATCTCCTTCAGGTGCGGCGGGATGCGTTCAAGGTAGGTGAGCTCGCCATCCGCGCCAACTGTCAGAGTTGACAGGTGCAATGTGCTTTGTTTTGTGCCGCACGCCCTGAAATGTGGCCCTAGTACTCGCCTGGTGTGGTCATCGGTAGCGTGTTGGAAATCAACCGTACGGAGCGTTCATGCAGCGATGCTCCGCATCTCTCTGATTCTCATGTTATTTCAATCTGTTCCTGATTCCAGGCCATTCTTGTGGCACACTTTCTGCTGTCTATTCCGTAGTAACAAACCGTGTTCCGGTATAGCGGAATAAACACAATTCTGGAGTGCTTGCCATGCATCGCCGTCCTTCGTTGTTCAATGCGTGTGTTTTTGTTCTCGCGGCTTCGTCCGCTGTTATGGGTATGGCCCAGGCAGCCGACAGCAAGCTCGACAGTGTGCTGGCCCGTGGCAAATTGATCGTGGGTACCGGCAGCACCAATGCGCCTTGGCACTTTCAGGGCGCGGACGGCAAGTTGCAGGGTTTTGATATCGACATCGCGCGCATCGTCGCCAAAGGACTGTTCAACGACCCGAGCAAGGTCGAGTTCGTGGTGCAGTCGTCCGATGCACGGATTCCCAATCTGCTGACCGACAAGGTCGACATGAGCTGTCAGTTCATCACTGTGACCGCCAGCCGTGCGCAGCAAGTCGCGTTCACCCTGCCGTACTACCGCGAAGGCGTTGGGCTGCTGCTGCCGAACAACAGCAAGTACAAGGAAATCGAAGACCTGCAAGCGGGCGGTGACGGCGTCACCGTGGCGGTGCTGCAAAACGTCTACGCGGAAGAACTGGTGCATCAGGCACTACCGAAAGCCAAGGTCGATCAGTACGACAGCGTTGACCTGATGTATCAGGCCGTGAACTCCGGCCGTGCCGATGCCGCCGCCACCGACCAGTCTTCGGTCAAATACCTAATGGTGCAGAACCCTGGCCGCTACCGCAGCCCGACGTATGCGTGGAGCCCGCAAACCTATGCCTGCGCAGTTAAACGCGGCGATCAGGACTGGTTGAATTTCGTCAACACCGCGTTGCATGAGGCCATGACCGGCGTTGAGTTCCCGACCTATGCCGCCTCGTTCAAGCAATGGTTCGGCGTTGACCTGCCATCGCCTGCGATCGGTTTCCCTGTTGAATTCAAATGATCCCGTGAGAGTGGGGCGGCTCATGTCGCCCCGCTCAAGGTACTGCTGACCATGAACTATCAGTTGAACTTTGCCGCCGTGTGGCGCGATTTCGACACCTTGCTGGCGGGGCTCGGTCTGGGGCTTGAGCTGGCACTGGTGTCGATCGCCATCGGCTGCGTGATCGGCCTGCTGATGGCGTTTGCGTTGCTGTCAAAGCATCGCGCCTTGCGGGTGCTGGCTTCGGTGTACGTCACGGTGGTGCGTAACACGCCGATTCTGGTGTTGATTCTATTGATCTACTTTGCCCTGCCGAGCCTGGGGATCCGTCTGGACAAGATCCCGTCGTTCATCATCACGCTCTCGTTGTATGCCGGGGCCTACCTGACGGAGGTGTTCCGTGGTGGCTTGTTGAGCATCCCCAAAGGGCAGCGCGAAGCCGGGCTGGCGATTGGTCTCGGTGAATGGCAGGTCAAGGCTTACGTCACCGTGCCAGTGATGCTGCGCAACGTCCTGCCGGCGCTGTCGAACAACTTCATCTCGCTGTTCAAGGACACTTCGCTGGCCGCTGCGATTGCAGTGCCGGAGCTGACCTATTACGCGCGCAAGATCAACGTCGAGAGCTACCGGGTGATTGAAACCTGGCTGGTGACCACTGCGTTGTATGTCGCGGCCTGTTACCTCATTGCCATGCTGCTGCGTTACCTCGAGCAGCGTCTGGCAATTCGCCGATAGGAGGCTGCGATGTACGAATCTCCGAGTTGGTTACATGAATTGTGGGTCGCCCGCGAGCCTTTATGGCAGGGCTTTTTGACCAGTGTGCAAGTCTCGGCGCTGGCGATTCTGCTCGGCACGATGCTCGGCGTAGTAACCGGTCTGGTGCTGACCTACGGCAAGTTCTGGATGCGCGCACCGTTTCGTTTTTACGTCGATCTGATTCGCGGAACGCCAGTGTTTGTGCTGGTGCTGGCCTGCTTTTATATGGCGCCGGCGCTGGGCTGGCAGATCAGCGCGTTCCAGGCCGGCGCCTTGGGCCTGACGCTGTTCTGCGGCTCGCACGTTGCCGAGATCGTTCGCGGTGCGTTGCAAGCGTTGCCGCGCGGGCAGATGGAGGCGAGCCAGGCCATCGGCCTGACGTTCTACCAATCCCTCGGCTACGTGCTGTTGCCTCAGGCGTTGCGGCAGATCCTGCCGACCTGGGTCAACTCGTCCACCGAAATCGTCAAGGCCTCGACCTTGCTCTCGGTCATCGGCGTCGCCGAATTGCTCCTCAGCACCCAACAGATCATCGCCCGGAACTTCATGACTTTGGAGTTCTACCTGTTCGCCGGTTTTCTGTTCTTCGTCATCAACTACGGCATCGAATTACTCGGCCGGCACATTGAAAAGCGGGTGGCCTTGCCATGACTGAAGCTCAAGTTTCCAACGTTCAAAACGGCCAGCCGCTGCTGGACATCCGTGGCCTGCACAAGCAATACGGCGCGGTCGAAGTGCTCAAGGGTGTCGACCTGAGCATGCAACGCGGCAACGTGGTGACGCTGATCGGCTCCAGCGGTTCGGGCAAAACCACGCTGCTGCGTTGCGTCAACATGCTCGAAGAGTTCCAGGGCGGGCAGATCCTGCTCGACGGCGAATCGATCGGCTACGACGAAAGCAACGGCAAACGCGTGCGCCATGCGGAAAAGGTCATCGCCCGGCACCGCGCAATGACCGGCATGGCGTTTCAGCAATTCAATCTGTTCCCGCATCTCACCGCGTTACAGAACGTCACCTTGGGCCTGCTCAAAGTGAAGAAGATGCACAAGGACGAAGCCGTGGTGCTTGCCGAGAAATGGCTGGAGCGCGTTGGCCTGCTGGAGCGGCGCAATCACTTTCCCGGCCAGTTGTCCGGTGGTCAGCAGCAGCGCGTGGCGATTGCCCGAGCGATTGCGATGAACCCGAGTTTGATGCTGTTCGATGAGGTCACTTCGGCCCTCGACCCAGAGTTGGTCGGCGAAGTGCTCAACGTGATCAAGGGTCTGGCCGAAGACGGCATGACCATGTTGCTGGTGACCCACGAGATGCGGTTTGCCTTCGAGGTCTCGGACAAGATCGTTTTCATGAATCAGGGGCGGATCGAAGAGCAGGGGCCTCCCAAGGATCTGTTCGAACGCCCGCAATCACCGCGTCTGGCTGAGTTTCTGAAAAGCACGCGGTTTTGATTTTTCATTTTGTAAACAGGAGAAGTACCCATGAGCATTACTCGTTACGGCACCGGCAGCACCGCCGCTGGCGGCCAGCCACGTCCATTCGCCCGCGCGGTTGAAGCGGATGGCTGGCTGCATGTGTCCGGTCAGGTGCCGGCGGTGGATGGCGAGATTATCGTTGGCGGCATCGTCGAGCAGACTCATCAGACCATGAAGAACCTGATCGCGATCCTCGAAGAGGCCGGTTATGGCCTGGAAGACGTGGTGCGTGCCGGCGTGTGGCTGGACGATCCGCGTGATTTCAGCAGTTTCAACAAGGTCTTCGGCGAGTACTTCCAGCCTGAGCACGCCCCGGCGCGGGCCTGTGTGCAGGCGAGCATGATGGTCGACTGCAAGGTCGAGATCGACTGCATTGCGTACAAGAAAAAGGCTTGAACTACAGATGATCGTTCCCACGCTCTGCGTGGGAATGCCTCACGGAACGCTCCGCTTTCCAAGGGACGCAGAGCGTCCCGGGCTGCGTCCCCCACGCGGAGCATGGGAACGATCATTAGCGGTAAACTCCCGGCGAATTTGAATGGGAACCACTGAAATGACCGAAGACACCATCAAACGCCGGGCACGCGGTCTGGACCGGGCGTTCGATATCCTCGATTTCCTCAAGGAAATCGGCCAGCCGTTGCGCCCGAACGATATCGCCAACGGCATTGGCAGCCCGAAATCCACGGTCTACGAACTCGTTGCTTCGCTGTTGGAACGACGGATTCTTGAGCCGGTGGGCAAGGACGGTCATGTCTATCTTGGCCGTCAGTTGTATTTCCTCGGTCAGGCCCACCTGCGTCACTTCGACCTCAGCCGTGAGGCCGATCACGCCTTGCAGGAGATCGTCAGCCAGACCCGTGAAACCGCGCAGATGTGCCTGCTCAACGGGCGCAAATACACGGTGGCGTTGATGAAGGAGGGCGAGCGGCATTTCCGCATTTCTTCCGACATCGGCGAAAACGCGCCGATCCCGTGGACCGCTTCCGGACGTTTGCTGCTCGCGCACTTGAGCGATCAACAGATCATCGACCTGATCGACGAGGACGACTACATCCTGCCCGACGGCGAACGCCTGCCGCTGCAACGTTTTCTGGGCGAAATCCGCCAGGCCGGCATCGATGGATTTTTCTCCTTCGACAGTGTCGCCGACACCTTTACCCATTGCTTCGCCGCACCGGTCAAAGACCGCCACGGCGTGGCCATTTGCACCTTGTGCATCGTCGCCCCACGGGCCGATGCGAAGAACAATTACAACGACTATCGCCGGGTACTGATCGAGAGCGCCAATAGCCTCGCCCGGCGTATCAACGAATAACCGCGGCTGCCTGCGGCCGCGACTGTGAGGAGTTCGACCATGACGACTGCCAATACACACGCTGTGGAGAAGGGTAACGCTGCCATCGGCGCGCATCTGGGGCGTGATGTCAGCCTGCCGGCGCTGGTGCTGCACCGTGAAGCGCTGGAACACAACATTCGCTGGATGCAGAAATTCGTCAGCGACAGTGGCGCCGAACTCGCGCCCCACGGCAAAACCAGCATGACCCCGGCGCTGTTCAAGCGTCAGCTCGATGCCGGCGCGTGGGGCATCACCCTCGCCAGCGCCACCCAGACCCGTGCGGCTTACGCCCACGGCGTGCGTCGCGTGCTGATGGCCAACCAATTGGTCGGCACACCGAACATGGCACTGATTGCCGATTTGCTCGCCGATCCGTCGTTCGATTTCTATTGCATGGTCGATCACCCGGACAACGTCGCCGATCTCGGCGCTTACTTCGCTTCGCGCGGAGTGAAGCTCAACGTGATGATCGAGTACGGCGTGGTCGGTGGCCGTTGCGGTTGCCGCAGCGAGCAGGAAGTCATCGAACTGGCCAAGGCGATCAACGCGCAACCGGCGTTGGCGCTGACCGGCATCGAAGGCTACGAAGGCGTGATTCATGGCGACCACGCGGTCAGCGGCATTCGCGAATTCGCCGCGTCGCTGGTGCGTCTGGCGGTGCAGTTGCAGGACAGCGGCGCGTTTGCGATCGCCAAGCCGATCATCACGGCTTCCGGTTCGGCGTGGTACGACCTGATTGCCGAGTCGTTCGAAGCGCAAAACGCCGGCGGGCGGTTCCTCAGCGTCTTGCGTCCCGGCAGTTACGTGGCCCATGACCACGGTATCTATAAAGAAGCGCAGTGCTGCGTGCTCGACCGGCGCAGTGATCTGCACGAAGGCTTGCGTCCGGCGCTGGAAGTCTGGGCGCACGTGCAGTCGCTGCCGGAACCGGGTTTCGCAGTGATCGCCCTGGGCAAACGCGACGTGGCGTACGACGCCGGTTTGCCGGTGCCATTGCGGCGTTACAAGGCCGGCGTCGTGCCGGCGGTGGGCGATGATGTCGGCGCGTGCAAGGTGACGGCGGTGATGGATCAGCACGCGTTCATGACGGTGGCGCCGGGGGTTGAGTTGCGTGTGGGGGACATCATTTCCTTTGGCACTTCGCATCCGTGCCTGACGTTTGACAAGTGGCGCACCGGTTTGCTGGTGGATGAGCAGTTGTCGGTGATCGAGAGCATGGAAACCTGTTTCTAAGGTTTCAGACCGAGTCGTCGCCATTCGCGAGCAGGCTCGCTCCCACAGGGGAATGCATTTCAATGTGGGAGCGAGCCTGCTCGCGAAGGCGTCAGTTCAGACACCCGAGAAAGAGCAGGCAACCCGATGACAAGCTTCTACCCCAAAGGGCACAAAACTCCGCGCATTGCCCTGATCGGCGAGTGCATGATCGAACTCCAGCAGCGCGCCGACGGCAGCCTGCAACAGAGTTTCGGCGGCGACACCCTCAACACGGCGGTCTATCTCGCTCGGGCGTTGGGCGGCAAGGCGCAGGTCGATTACGTCACCGCGCTGGGCGATGACAGTTTCAGCGACGCCATGTGCCAGATCTGGTCCGACGAAGGCATCGGCCTCGATCTGGTGCAGCGCTTGCCCGGTCGCTTGCCGGGCCTGTATTGCATTCAGACCGATGCCAATGGTGAACGTCGTTTTCTCTATTGGCGCAACGAAGCCGCCGTGCGCGACTGCTTCACGACGCCGGCAGCCGAGCCGATTCTGGCGGCATTGGCGGATTACGACGTGCTGTATTTCAGCGGCATCACTTTGGCGGTGCTCGGCGCGAAGGGGCGGGAACAACTGATCCACACGCTGATCGAGGCCCGGCGGCGCGGTGCGCGGGCGGTCTTCGACAACAATTACCGACCTCGTCTGTGGGCTTCGCGCGAGGACGCACAGGCGGCGTATAACAGCGTTCTGCCCTATGTTGATATGGCGTTGCTGACGGTGGATGACGAGCAAGCATTGTTTGGGTATGCCGACAGCGATGCAGTGCTCGAGGCCTACGAAACGATTGGTACGCCGGAGGTGGTGCTCAAGCGCGGCGCCGAGGCGTGTCTGATTCTGTGTGATGGCGAGGCGTTTGAAGTGCCGGCGCAGAAAGTCGAGAAAGTGGTCGACACGACGGCGGCGGGGGATTCGTTCAGTGCGGCGTATCTGGCTGCCCGGTTGATGGGCGGCAACCCGGAAGAGGCAGCGCAGGCTGGACACCTGCTGGCCAGCAAAGTGATTCAAGTGCCGGGGGCGCTGATCCCTAAATAGATCTGAATGGCCGTTTGCTGCGCAATCGGTTCGCGAGCAGGCTCGCTCCCACAGGGGGAACGCATTCCAAATGTGGGAGCGAGCCTGCTCGCGAAGAGGCCCTCGCTCCAATCCATTAATCCCGGTAAAACACCTGCACCAAGTGATACCCAAACTTGCTCTTGATCGGACCATGCACGGTCCGCAAAGGCTTCTTGAAAATCACCGCATCAATCGCTCCGACCATCTGCCCTGGACGCACTTCACCCAGATCGCCGCCGCGTTTGCCGGAGGGGCAGGTCGAAAACTTTTTCGCCAGCACATCGAACGCCTCGCCCTTGGCGATACGTTGTTTGAGCTGTTCGGCTTCTTCGGCAGTTTTCACCAGAATGTGGCGGGCTTGGGCTTTCATCGTGCGATACCTGATAACGGGGTGACGGCGGGGCGCGGGATTATGCCTCAAGTCACGCGGTTTGGTTGATCATCGTGCGGATCTTGTTGGCCAGCAAATCCAGTACGAACGGTTTGGCGATCATGTCCATGCCCTCTTCAAGGAAGCCTTGGCGTTCGGCGGTGATTTGCGCATAGCCGGTCATGAACAGCACTTTGAGCCTTGGTCGATGCTGGCGGGCAATTTCTGCCAGTTGCCGGCCATTCATGCCCGGCAGGCCGACATCGGTGACCAGCAGATCCACGCGCCAATCCGCTTCCAACAGCGCAAGAGCTGCCGTGGCATCGACTGCTTCGAAGGCTCGATAACCCAGCTCCTTGAGCAGATTGAGCACCAGCATGCGCACCGCCGGGTCGTCTTCGACAATCACCACGGTTTCCCCGGGGGTCGCCGTGGACGGTTCGCTGACCGCCGCCTCGGCTGTCTGCTCCGGCAGTTGCAGGTGCAGCCGCGGCAGGTAAAGCCGAACACAGGTGCCCTGATCCGGCCGGCTATCGAGGCTGACGTGGCCGCCCGATTGCTGGGCAAAACCATAAATCATCGATAGCCCCAGGCCTGTGCCCTGGCCGATGGGTTTGGTGGTAAAGAACGGATCGAACGCCTTGGCCAGTACCGAAGGCGTCATGCCGGTGCCATTGTCGCTAACCGCCAGCATCAGGTAGTCGCCCGCCTTGACCGGTTCGAGGGTGGTGATGTCGGTGCCATCGAGGTAAACGTTGGCGGTCTCGATCAGCAGTTCGCCGCCGTTGGGCATGGCGTCGCGGGCGTTGATCACCAGGTTGAGCAGCGCGTTCTCCAGTTGGCTGACATCGGTACTGACCGGCCACAGGTTCTCGGCCAGTTGCAGCTTGAGTTCGATCGGGTCGCCCTTGGTGCGGCGGATCAAGTCTTCCAGCGAATGAATCAGCTCGTTGACGTCGAGCCTCTTGCGATCCAGTGATTGGCGCCGCGAGAAGGCCAGCAGACGATGGGTCAGCGCCGCCGCGCGATTGGCAGACGACACCGCCGCGTCGGTAAACCGCCCGATTTCGCTGGCCCGGCCATCGGCGATGTAGCGCTGCATCAGGTCGAGGCTGCCAATAATCCCGGTGAGCATATTGTTGAAATCGTGGGCGATGCCGCCGGTCAACTGGCCGACCGCTTCCATTTTCTGCGCATGCCGCAGCGCATCTTCGGCGCGCTCGCGCTCGAACATTTCATTCTGCAAACGCTGGTTGGCCTGGGCCAGTTGTTCCGTGCGTGCGCTGACGCGCTCTTCAAGGGTTTCGTTGAGATTGCGCAGGGCTTCTTCGGTTTTCTTGCGCTCGGTTTCATCGATCACAAAGATATAGAAGCCGTTCACCGCACCGTCCGCACCGTGGCGCGGCAAGTAATTCATCAGGGCATGCCGATTGCTGCCGTCGCGGTGGTGGGTGTACAGGCTGAACGAACAGGACCTGCCTGCCAGGGCTTCGGCGATGTAGGGCGCGCGCAGAAAGTAGGCTTCTTCGCCGATCACGTCGCGAATGGTGCGGCCATAGAGTTCTTGCGGGGTGAGCCCGTACCAGTCCAGATACGCCGCATTGTTCAGGCGGAAACGTTCTTCGTGGTCGACGTAACTGATCAGAATCGGCATGGCGTTGATGATCAGCTGCAATTCGGTCTGACTTTGCCGCAGCGCCTGCTCGGTGTGTTTGCGCTCGGTCAGGTCCAACGCCGCGCCGAGGAAGCGCATGGGCCGGCCATGATGGTCCTTGTAGCAGCGTCCCCGCGCGAACACCCAGCGCAGCTCGCCGTCGGGCTGCAGCAGCCGATATTCCTCGGCGTACTCGGTGCCGTGGGTGATGCAGTACTTGATGCTGCGCGCCACCATCGCGCGATCCTCGGGATGCACGCCTTGCAGGTAGTCGCTGATCGGCAACTCTGCGGATTGCACCGGATCGACGCCATGCAACTGCGCGAAATGCGCGTCGGCGATGAATCGGTCTTCGCCAATGTCCCAATCCCACGTGCCCACGGCATCGGTGGCAGCCAGTGCCAACTGCAGGCGCTCTTCAGTTTCGCGCTGGGACTTGAGGCTTTCTTCGGAACGCTGTTGCAACTCCAGCGCGATGCGCCGCCGCTCATTGGTTTCGATGGCGGTGACCAGAATGCCAGCGACTTGCGCGGTTTCATCGCGGATCGGGCTGTAGGTCAAATCCAGCCAGAAGTCGGATTCTTTGCCGTCATGCTGCAAGGTAAAGCGTCGTTCGCTGTAAGTGCGCACCTGACCTTGTAGGACGGCGCTGTAAATCGGGTCAGTAAAGTCGCGAAGTTCCGGCCATATCTGGTGTGCCGGTTGTCCGAAAGCGCGCGGATGCTTGCTGCCGGCGAGCAGGGCGAAGCCGTTGTTGTAGATCTGCGTGAGCTGCGGCCCCCATAAAAGCAACATCGGCATCGGCGAGTGAATGACGATGTCCACCGCGGTGCGCAGGCTTTGCGGCCAGGCGGCGGAGGCACCCAGCGGGCCTTTGCTCCAGTCGGTACGGGCGATCAAGGCCTGAGCGTCATCGTTGGTGGGTACAGCATTCATCACGTAAGTCCTGAGCAGCGTTCGGTAAGGCGGCGTCTACTATCCTTCAGGAGGGTAGACGCTCAATGCACCGCTGCGTCACGACAGCGGGGCACGTCTGAATATTGAATGCTTCGCGGGTGTTTTTTGCCATGGAAATCGATGCACTGCTAACACGTTTGGCCAGCCAGCATGGCTCGGATCTGTTTTTGTCCACCGGAGCCCCGCCCAGTGCGCGCTTTCAGGGGGTGCTGACGCCACTGAGCGAGCAGCCTTTCAAGCCTGGAGAGATCGCAGCCATCGGCCATTCTCTGATGGACGCCGAGCAGCGCCAGACGTTCGATCGGGATCTGGAAATGAACTTGGCGATCTCGCGTCCCGGTATCGGGCGCTTTCGGGTGAATCTGTTCAAACAACGCAACGACGTGTCGATCGTCATCCGCAACGTCAAACTCGATATTCCACGATTCGAAGATCTCAAGTTACCACCGGTACTGCTCGAAACCGTGATGCTCAAGCAAGGGCTGATCCTGTTCGTCGGCGCGACCGACTCTGGCAAATCGACCTCGCTGGCGGCATTGATCGACCATCGCAACCGCCACAGCAGCGGGCACATTATCACCATCGAAGACCCGATCGAATACATCCACCAGCACCACCGCTCGATCGTCAATCAACGTGAAGTCGGGGTCGACACCCGCAGTTTCCACGCGGCGTTGAAAAATACCCTGCGTCAGGCACCGGACGTGGTTTTGATCGGTGAGATCCGCGATCGCGAGACCATGGAACATGCGCTGGCATTTGCGGAAACCGGGCATCTGGTGCTGTCGACCTTGCATGCCAACAATGCCAATCAGGTCCTCGAGCGGATCATCAATATGTTTGCCGAGGAGCGACGGCCGCAGTTGCTCAACGCGTTAGGCAACAACCTGAAAGCATTTGTCTCACAGCGCCTGGTCCGTACCGTTGATGGGCAGCGGAGGGCAGCGGTCGAAGTGATGCTGGGAACGCCTACCATTGCCGATCTGGTGCGGCGGGGCCAGTTCGAAGAGCTTAAGCCGATCATGGAGAAGTCCACGGAACTGGGCATGCAAACATTCGACGGCGCGTTGTTTGGGTTGGTCTGCGAGGGGGCGATTAACGAAGCCGAGGCGCTGAAGAATGCGGATTCGGTCAATAACTTGAAGCTGCGCATAAAGCTTTCCAGTGACGTGCCAAGCGCTCCAGTTTCACCAATGGGGGACTGGGGTTTGGTGGAGTGAAGTTAGTTGGTTGGACGAAAGTAAAAGCAGAGTCTTGTAATAAGGTTAAATGCTTTAAAGGTAGATCGTTTTTAGCAACGTCAGTAGAACTTCATCATGCTGAGCTGTTCAGCAATCAACTTGATGAGGTGGATACGTGAGTGTAATTAAGAAAAATAAAGAATTTCAATGTTCGGACCTCGCGCTCGCAGAGTGGCGTCGAAAGACAGAAGCCGATGCGATTGAGCGCGAGCGGGTCCTGATTGAACTGGAAACGACATTGGATAAATATTCCGATGATCAAGTAATTATCTGGTTTGACTATCAAATAGAGTTGCGGGAAGGCTCGTCGCTGTACGAGGTTTATAACCCCGGACGGTTGCTGTTCAATTCGCTGCTGACAACGAGCCCGGTGCACAGTGCAATTTCTCAGGAGCGCGGGAGTGCTGAACTGATATGCGCAAAGCCAGGCCCCGAGCTGGAAACGCTGAGCGATTCAGGTTGGATAGACCTGGTTGCGGCGGGCCACTTCCACTCCAGCGAATCGACGCTCGCCGAGCTGGAACTTCTTTCAGAGTTCGCTAAAGTGGCGGGTGGTTATATCTGGCCTGATTGTGAAATAACACTAGATCAATGGTTTGCATTTCATGAGATATCCATTCCCAAGACCAAGGCGCAAGTGAAGAATCTTATTGGATTTTTGAAGTTCGATCCGCAAGCAACTGAGTTTGGGAACTACTGGGAATATATCGAGGCGGATGATCAAATGTTCGTCTCGTTAAATCAAGAACAGTTATCGGCCGTTCGTAAAGCGACGTCAAAACTTATTCCTGGCAAGTACCTGCTGAGCATGTTGCATGGTTACAGCTCTAGGCTTTCGATCTCACATGAAAGTGCAGCACAGCGAGTCGTCGATTTTGTCTCGTCCCCTAAAGCCAGCCAGCTGGCACGGCGATATCTGGTGGAGCTGGGTTGGTTCGGCAATGGTGCAGGGCAGGAGGTCTCCGAAAACATGCTCCGACAATTGCTGGTCACGGCCGCGCTCCTGCAACTGCATCCGGCGATAGAGCAACTGCGCCAAGGGAAAAACATCTTCGGGTTTGAGCTGTACGGACCGGCCAATGTCGATCGTCATCCGTCGGTAGTCCGTGAGGAACTGATGGTGGCTGTACGGGGCAAACTGAGCGTCGATCGTGATTTGGCACCTGTGGCCACTCATTTGATATTGGCGCGCATGGCACCTGAATTTCTGGTCGCGGATGTCCCGACCGCGATCAACGTCGGGTCAATTGCGTGGATCAATTTATGTCGAGCGGTCGTGCTGGTGGAAACGGCGAGAGCAGGTGCGTCGCGCGTCCTGACATATGCGCAGATCATGGCGTACGCCGACCTGGAACCTGTCAGTGATGCTCAGCAGCACTTGCGCGAACTGGCGATGGTTAACCCGATCGTTAACTGGGCGTTGATAAATCAGGTGGTGACATCCACTGAGCTTGAGCAGGCGCGGGAAGCCAACACTCGACGTGCGATTGAGGCGTTCGAGCAGCATTCGGAAACGTTCGTCCAGATAGCCCGGGCGTTCTCGACTGCATTACCCAGCCGAGCAGACATTGCCCGTGCCGCCTTGAAGCTCGCGGCGCCGGGATGCGACACGCTGGATGAGAAAGCCCTATCGGTGGAGGGCGGGCAGCAAGTCATGTCCATGCTCGATCTGCATCAATCGGGCGATCTGGTCACTGGGAAGTGGGACCGACGCACTGTGCGTCTGGTCACTAACGGAATCCCCAGGCCGCCCATCAATTACAACCCTTCGGGTATCAGCCTCTACAAGCGGTATCCAAAATTACTCAAGCTCAAATCCTGTGACGAGGAAATGGATCGCCAATTGGCCGTCCATTTGAAAGGCCTCAACGGTGCCATGTTGTCGACCGTGAAACTGGCACTGGCGCTGATGCCCGAGCAGGATTTGCGAGCCTTTCTGAGTGCCCAGATCAATCTGTTCACGGTGCGTGGGTCAGCCATTTATACCGTCTCCCGTCGTGTCAGTGGCCCCATCAGCACTGACCAGTCAAGAGAAACACAGCAAAGCATAGACGCCGCCACCGGGCGTTTTGGTTTAGTGATGTGGGTGTCTTACAAAAATTCGATCGTTTGTTACGAACTCTTCACGTCTCGAGGGGAGTTCCGCAGGAACAACGCTTTGGGGGAATTGATCGTCCGCCAAAATATAATGAAACAACGTCCGAGGATGACCCGTCCTGCAGACTTGACCGTCCAGAGAACGCCGACTGATCTGCAATTTCTACCGCTCCACCTGCAACGCTACACCCATGCTGTAGCAGAAGATCCGTCAGTGACCAGCAGCATGGCGCTTATTGACTATTTCGGCGTGCTGCCGGCCCCCGCGACAGCAGCCGATCCCAAGCAAGGTTTTTATCAACGGTTCAACGATCCGAACATCGCGCGGATCGCCGAATTTATCGTCGAGCACCGCCCGTTCCTCCAAGCCCAGGAACTCAGAGAGCTGGTACGCATCCCAACGCTTCTCGAAAGCTCCCGAGAGGAGGGCGAGCGGCTGCTCACTTATTTCATCGACCTGGTGGTGCCGTTCAAGAAGTGTATCGAGGACATTGCCTCCGGTGAGCATGACAAGATGATCGACGGGGCCTACGGCTGCTTGATGGACGGTATAGGGTTGGTGGGCACGGTGGCCGGAGCCGGTTCGAAAGCGCTGAGTATTTCAGCCAAGGCGATCTCAACGACGTCTAAAGCGGCGCGTTTGACGAAACTGGCTTTCACTTCGGCCATTTCCCTGTTCAACCCGGTCGACGGTGTGCCCTCAGGCATGCAGTCGGGCTCAAGGCTCGTGCACAAAGGTCTGTTGCGCTTCAATAAAAATACCCACGAGTTGCTCGCCAGTGCGAACAGACAGTTGCGTACACTCAGTAGTCGCCGACAGTCCTGGGATTTGATTGAAAACAGTGGCCGAACACAATGGGGGCTTGGCAGTTGGCGGCCGCGTGGTGCTGCGAGCGACGCTGCTACGGTAGCGGCTGCGCGCCGTGACACTCAATGGTTCGCCTTGGATCGTCGCGGCAGTCTGTGGGGCAAACCGCTGGATGGCTTTTCCTATGACGCTCCCTTGCGGTTGCCTTGTTCGCCAAAAACCTTGCCGGAGAACTACACGAGAAGGTTTATCGAGAAGAGCCTGCCCCGTGCCCGGGCGAAGATCGACCATGCCATTGATGCCCTCGGTCGACATGACTTCAAACGTGATTGCAGTCAGGTGATGAAAACACTGTTCGGCGACACCTCAGACGTTGCCACAAACCGCCTGATGAACACTCTGCGCCTAGTCCGTTTCGACTTCGCGGGCTTCTCCCTCAGCAACATTGCACTTGATGCAATCAAGGAACACGCCACGCTCGCGACGTTCGATGTGGACAGTTACAACCGCTGGAAAAGCGCCGGTAACGGGACGAGTATCGCCTTCGTTGAAGTGTATGCAAAAAACCTCAACAAACGGTTTGTCAGCCAGGGCTTCAACAACGATGTGGTGGCCGATGATCTGATTCATGAGCTGTTCCGTGCCAGTGCGCAAACCGACGATATCGGTAACGCCATCGACGCGCAGAGTAGCCACGAAAGCGGGCAGCGGGTCAATGTGGCTTCATTGCTGAATATTGCCTCGGGTTGTTTGCCGGTGTCAGAAGGCAGCACGGTGTGCCATGCAGCTGCGAAAGCCTTTGCCAACGCCGATTCGCTGACGCTGGCGACATCTCTGTTAAGTCAGCTCTGCACAGACAGAGCCACCTACGAGCGCAATATATCGACGATCTACGCGGCACTCGAGGCCAGTGATGGCAAGGCGATTATCGACCCGGTCCTCATCACCTTGAATAAACCGGAGTGATTGCGCCAGCCTTCGGTTAACGCAATACACCGCCCGTTCAAATCATCAACTCTGGCCGATCCCGAAACTGCTCCAGCGCTTCGGGATTGGCCAGCGCGTCGGTGTTCTTGACCTTCTCGCCATGCACCACATTGCGCACGGCGAGTTCAACGACCTTGCCACTGATGGTTCGAGGAATGTCCGTCACCGCAACGATTTTTGCCGGCACATGCCGTGGCGTGGTGTTGGCGCGGATCACTTGGCGAATCTGCTGCTGCAAGGCGTCGTCCAGTCTGACGCCGTCCTGCAGGCGCACGAATAACACTACGCGCACATCATCTTGCCACTGCTGCCCGATGGCCACACTGTCGAGCACCTGCGGGACTTTATCCACCTGACGATAGATCTCCGCTGTGCCGATGCGCACGCCGCCGGGATTGAGCACGGCATCCGAGCGCCCGTGAATCATCATCGCGCCATGAGGCAGTTGTTCGGCGTAGTCGCCCTGAGCCCAGACCCCGGGAAACAAGCTGAAATACGACTGCCGCAGCTTGCTGCCATCGGCGTCATTCCACAGCCTGATCGGCATCGCCGGAAAATGCCGGGTACACACCAACTCACCTTTTTCACCGATCACCGGTTCGCCCGCGTCGTTCCACACCTCAACTGCCATGCCCAGGCTCTTGCCCATGATTTCCCCGCGCCGGACGGGCGACAGCGGATTGCCGTTGACGAAGCACGAAACGATATCGGTGCCGCCCGACATCGAGGCCAGACAAACGTCGGGTTTAACATCGCGATAGACGAAGTCGTAGCTTTGCGGCGATAGGGCTGAGCCCGTGCACAGCAGGGTTTTCAGACTGCCCAGATCATGACTTGCTCGGGGTTTGACTTCGCTGCTTTCCAGCGTCGCGAGAAACTTGGGGCTGGTGCCGAACACGCTGATGCGCTCGTCATCGATCAAGTCGAGCAAGCGTTGGTGGTCCGGGTAAAAGGGCGACCCGTCGTACAGCACCACGGCGCTGCCGACCGCGAGCGCCGACACTAGCCAGTTCCACATCATCCAGCCGCACGTGGTGTAGTAAAACAGTCGATCGCCGGGTCCGAGGTCGCAGTGCAGGCCGTGTTCCTTGACGAGTTGCAACAACACGCCGCCGGTGCTGTGGACGATGCATTTCGGCACGCCGGTGGTGCCGCTGGAATACAGCACGTACAGCGGATGATTGAACGGGACCGCGACGAAATCCGGCTCGCCGCCTGGTTCATAAAAGTCGTCCCACAAGCTCACGTCGGCGCGAGTGCGATAGTCCGTGACGTGAGCGGTTGGGCGGGCGTAAGGCACGATGATCAACTGCTTCAGCGTGGGCAGTTGCTGCAGAATCTCATTGAGTTTGCGGGTCTGGTCGATCTCTTTGCCGGCGTAGCGGTAACCGGCGCAGGTGATCAGCACCTTGGGTTCGATCTGGCCGAAACGATCGATCACCCCGTGGGTGCCGAAGTCCGGCGAGGAGCATGACCAGATCGCGCCAAGACTGGTGGTCGCGAGCATCGCCACCAACGTTTGCCAAGTGTTCGGCATGCACGCCGCGACGCGATCACCAAGGCCGACACCGGCGGCCTGCAGACTGGCCTGAAATCCGGCGACATGCTCGGCCAGTTCGGCCCAGCTCAACTGTTCGCGCTGGCCGTTTTCACCCACGGCAATCACCGCCACGGCATCGTCACGACGACGCAACAAGTGCTCGGCGAAGTTCAGCGTTGCGCCGGGAAACCATTCAGCGCTGGGCATTTGCGCACCCTCACGCAACACCGCATCGGGTTGGCTATGGAAGCGGATATCGAAGCAGTCGACGATGTCCTGCCAGAAGTCTGCACGCTGGTCGACGCTCCATTGGTGCAGGGCAGGGTAGTCGTCGAGTTTCAGCCCATGACGTTGATTGACCGAGCGCCGGAAAGTGTCCATGCGCGATTGGGCGATACGCTTGGCGTCGGGTTGCCAGAGGATGTCGGACATTGCTTGCCTCTTGTTTTATTCATGCACGGGTCAAGGTCACACAGAGGGATATGGCAGTGCTACTGGGCCAGCCAGCCACCATCAATATTCCACGCTGCACCGCGCACCTGGCTGCCGGCCTCGCTGCACAAGAACAACACCAACTCGCCCAGATGCTGCGGCGTGACAAACTCCAGCGACGGCTGCTTCTCGGCCAGCAAATCATGCTGCGCCTGCTGCGGATCGACGCCTTTGGCCGCACGATCATCGATCTGCTTCTGTACCAGCGGTGTCAACACCCAGCCCGGGCAGATCGCGTTGCACGTCACGTTGCTTGTCGCGGTTTCCAGGCCGACCACTTTGGTCAAACCGATGACCCCGTGTTTGGCAGCGACGTAAGCGGCTTTGCCGGTAGAGCCGACCTGACCATGCACCGAAGCAATGTTGATGATCCGCCCCCAGTTCTTCGCGCGCATGCCCTGCAGGCTCAGGCGCGTGCTGTGAAACACCGAAGACAGATTGATCGCAATGATCGAATCCCAGCGCTCCACCGGAAATTCTTCCACCGCCGCGACATGCTGGATGCCGGCGTTGTTGACCAGAATGTCGACGCCGCCGAACTCGCGTTCGGCGTAGGCGATCATGTCGGCGATCTGCGCCGGGTCGCTGACATCGGCCGGATGATGGCCAACCTTGCCGCCGAATTGGCCGACTTCAGCGATGACCTTCGAGGCATCACCAAAACCATTCAGAATCAGGTTGGCGCCAGCCTTGGCCAGGCTCAGCGCAATGCCCAAGCCGATGCCGCTGGTGGAGCCGGTTACCAGTGCGGTCTTGCCGGAAAGAGTGGTCATCAATACCTCACACAATGCCAGTGGCGTAGAAAGTGCCGATCACTACGAAAACCGCGAGGGTCTTGATCAGCGTAATACAGAAAATGTCTTTATAGGCTTCGCGGTGGGTCAACCCGGTGACCGCCAGCAGGGTGATCACCGCGCCATTATGCGGCAGGGTGTCCATGCCGCCGCTGGCCATCGCCGCCACGCGGTGCAGCACTTCCAGTGGGATATTGGCGGCGTGGGCCGCTGCAATGAATTGCTCGGACATCGCCGCCAGGGCAATGCTCATACCGCCCGATGCCGAACCGGTGATGCCGGCCAGCAGCGTCACGGTGATGGCTTCGTTGACCAGCGGATTGGGGATTTGCTTGAGCCAGTCGGCCAGCACCAGAAAGCCCGGCAGCGACGCGATCACCGCACCGAAACCGTATTCGGACGCTGTGTTCATGGCCGCGAGCAACGCGCCGCTGACCGCGCTTTTGCTGCCTTCGGCGAGTTTGCTGCGGATCGCCTTGAAGCCGAACACCAGCACCATCAGGATGCCGATCAGCAACGCTGCCTGTACCGCCCAGATCGCCGTCAGTTTGGCGATTTCAGTGGTCACCGGCGTGGCCATGCCCGGCAGCGCCAGGCTGTGGGTTTTGCCGTACCACTGCGGAATCCACTGGGTGAACAGCAGGTTCATGATGCCCACCGCCAGCAATGGCGACAGGGCGATCCATGGGTTGGGCAGCTTCAGGTCTTCAGCGGTTTCCGGCTCGTTGCGCAGTTCAGTGCCGTAACCTTCACCGGCACGTTGCGCCTTGTTGCGCTGGCGCTGAAGAAACAGCATGCCGGTGCAAAACACGAAAATAGTGCCGATCACACCCAGCCACGGCGCCGCCCACGCGGTGGTGTTGAAAAAGGTGCTGGGAATGATGTTCTGGATTTGCGGGGTGCCGGGCAGGGCGTCCATGGTGAACGAAAACGCGCCGAGGGCGATGGTCGCCGGGATCAGGCGCTTGGGAATATTGCTCTGGCGGAACATCTCGGCGGCAAACGGATACACCGCAAACACCACGACGAACAGCGACACGCCACCGTAGGTGAGGAGGGCGCAGACCAGCACGATCACAAGCATCGCTTGTTTGGTGCCGAGCAAACGAATCGCCGCAGCGACGATCGAGCGCGAGAACCCCGACAACTCGATCAACTTGCCGAACACGGCACCGAGCAGGAACACGGGAAAGTACAGTTTGATGAAACCGACCATTTTCTCCATGAACACGCCGGTGAAGGCGGGTGCGACGGCAGAAGGGTCGGTAAGCAACACTGCGCCAAGGGCGGCAATCGGGGCGAAGAGGATAACGCTGTAGCCACGGTAGGCGGCGAGCATCAGCAGCGCGAGGGCCGCCAAGGCAATGATCACACTCATGGTGTGTCTCTCCAGAATTGTTATTTTTGTGGGTGAAACGGTGTGGGAGAGGCTTTAGCGAGATTTGTGCCAGATCGTTAAGTGTTTGAAATATATGGTCTATTTTGATTTTTTTAATGTGTTTGGAATATTTTGTCTCTTTTCTGAGATTGTCGTTGCTTGTTCTGGCCTCTTCGCGAGCAGGCTCGCTCCCGCATTTAGAATGCGCACACCTTTTGGGAGCGAGCCTGCTCGCGAAGTTGTTGATCTGTCTCTAGGAAGAGACCTATATCTCAATATTGAGATCAGGCCATGCCTAAGGCGACCATCTTCTTGTACAGCGTCGACCGCCCCAGTCCCAGTGAAGCCGCCGCCTCCGGCACTTTGCCCGCGCATTGATCGAGGGCTGCCTGAATCACCTGCCGATCAAAACGCTCTCGCGCCTGTGCAAATGTTTCCTGCTTCGACGGTTTCAAGGTCGGTGCCGCAGCGTGCTCGACGGGGGTGAACGTGCCGATAGCCGCGCGAATATCGCTTTCGGTCAACATCAAGTCATCACTGAGCAACGCCGCCCGCTCCAGCACATTGCGCAGTTCGCGAATGTTACCCGGCCACGCGTGCTGCCCCAGCAAGTCGAGCGCATCGCGGTGCAATTCGTGCTGACTGCGCAGCTCTTCAAGGATCGCTTCACTGAGCGCCGGCAGATCGTCGAGACGTTCACGCAGGGGCGGCACCTGAATCGGCAGTACATTGAGGCGGTAGTACAAATCGGCGCGGAATTCGCCACGTTGAATCGCCGCTTGCAGATCCGTCGAAGTCGCGGCAATCACGCGAACATCGCTCTGGATCACCTCGTTGGAGCCGACGGGTTCGAATTCTTTTTCCTGTAATACCCGCAGCAGTTTGCTTTGCAGGGGCAGCGGCATGTCGCCGATTTCGTCGAGGAACAAGGTGCCGCCCTGAGCGATCTGCAACTTGCCGGTCCGACCCTTGCGGTCGGCGCCGGTGAACGCGCCGGGTGCGGTGCCGAAGAACTCCGCTTCCAGCAGCGTCTCGGGAATCGCCGCGCTGTTGATGCTGACGAAGGCCTTGTGTGCCCGTGGCGAGGCGCTGTGAATCGCTTGGGCGAGCAACTCTTTGCCGGTGCCGGTCTCGCCGAGCAGCAACACTGGCGATTCGGCGCTGGCACTGCGCCGCGCCCGCCGTTTGACTTCGAGGCTGGCGGCGCTGGTGCCGATGAAATGGGCGAAGTTGTATTTGGTCTGCCGCGCGCGCAGCAGTGAGCGGGTCGACGCCAGCTCTTCCTGCATGCTCAGGTAGCGTTTGAGCATTGGCGACAACGTGCGCAACTCATCGAACAGGGCAAAACCGATGGCGCCGATCACCGTGCCGACGTCGTCGTGGATCGGCAGGCGCATCACCACCAGCGGCTCTTTCGGCGTGTCTTGCATGTCGAGCAGGATCGGCCGCCCAGTACGCACCACTTCACGCAGCAGGCTGCCGGGGATCACGCTTTCGCACGGCTTGCCGATGGCGACGGCGGCGGATTCGAGGCCAAAACGCCGGGCGTAACGCTCGTTCATCCAGACGATATTGGCGTCGCGATCAACGATCACCGTACCTTCGCTGGACTGCTCGATGATCTCGAACAGCGAGCGGATCGCCAGGGTCCGCACCCTTTGATAATCCTTGAGGCTTTCGGTGGTGTTCATCTGACGGCTGATCCTGATGATGTGTTGTCTGTGCCGGCCTCTTCGCGACTCGGTTTCAAGTCGGTTGGCGATACCCTCACCCCGGATGCGCCGCCGCCAACAGCTCCTGGGTATACGGATGCTGCGGCGCATCGAACACCGCATGACTGGCGCCACGCTCGACGACTTTGCCGTCCTTGATCACGATCATGTCGTGGGCGAGGGCGCGCACCACCGCCAGATCGTGGCTGATGAACAGGTACGTCAGGCCGTGTTTTTCCTGTAGATCGCGGAGCAGGGCGACCACTTGTTTCTGCACCGTGCGATCCAGCGCCGACGTTGGTTCGTCAAGCAGGATCAGCGCCGGTTTCAGCACCAGTGCCCGGGCGATGGCGATGCGTTGGCGCTGACCGCCGGAGAATTCGTGGGGGTAGCGATGGCGGCTTTCCGGGTCGAGACCGACTTCCTTGAGCACGCGGATCACTTGCTCATCGCATTCATCGGCGCTCGATTCGCAATGCACTTCCAGGCCTTCACTGATGATCTGCGCCACCGACATGCGCGGGCTGAGGCTGCCGAACGGATCCTGAAACACCACTTGCATCTGACGACGCCACGGGCGCAGCTGTTTCTGATTGAGACCGTCGAGCGCTTCGCCCTGAAAACGAATGCTGCCTTCTGAATCAAGCAGACGCAGGATCGCCTGACCCAGCGTCGATTTGCCTGAGCCGGATTCGCCGACGATCCCGAGGGTCTTGCCGCGCTGAATGCTCAGACTGATGCCGTCCACTGCGCGCAGGTATTGTTTGCGTTGAAACAGTCCGCCACCGACGACGAACTCGACCTTTAAATCTTCTACCTCGAGCACGTTCTCGCGCTCATCCCGGGGCAAGGCCTCACCTTCAGGTTCGGCATTGAGCAGCACGCAGCTGTAAGGATGTTTAGGTTCGGTAAACAGGGTTTCGCAGGGTGCCTGTTCGACGATCTGCCCGGCCTTCATCACGCACACGCGCTGAGCAATGCTGCGCACCAGATTGAGGTCGTGGCTGATCAACAGCAGGGACATGCCGAGGCGTTGTTGCAGGGATTTGAGCAGTAGCAGAATCTTGCGCTGCACGGTGACATCGAGCGCGGTGGTCGGCTCGTCGGCGATCAACAGTTCCGGCTCGCAGGCCAGTGCCATGGCAATCATCACCCGTTGGCGTTGCCCGCCCGACAGTTGGTGCGGGTACGCCTTGAGGCGTTCCTTGGGTTTTTGGATGCCGACCAGGCCAAGTAATTCGAGAATGCGCTGTTGCGCCGCTTTGCCGCCCAGGCCCCGGTGCAGCAGTAGGGTTTCGCCAATCTGCTTTTCGATGGTGTGCAGCGGATTGAGCGACGTCATCGGTTCCTGAAAGATCATCGCGATGCGGTTGCCGCGCAGTTCCCGCAGGACCTTGGGGTCGGCGCCGAGCAGTTCCTGGCCACGGTAGCGAATACTGCCAGTGGTTTGCGCTTCACTTTCAGGCAGCAGCTGAAGAATCGAATGCGCCGTGACCGATTTGCCCGAGCCCGATTCACCGACCAGCGCCAGACATTCACCGGGGCGAATATCCAGGCACAGATCGCGCACCACAGGCTGGCCATGGAAGGCGACATTGAGGTTGCGAATTTCGATCAGGTTATCAGTCATGGTCACGCTTCAGGATCGTGGGTCGAATGCGTCACGCAACGCTTCGCCGATGAATACCAGTAAAGAAAGGATCAATGCCAGGGTGAAGAACGCCGTCAGCCCAAGCCACGGTGCTTGCAGGTTTTGCTTGCCCTGACCGATCAGTTCACCGAGGGAGGCGCTGCCGGCGGGCATGCCGAAGCCGAGGAAGTCCAATGCCGTCAGGGTAGAAATCGCCCCGGTCAGAATGAACGGCAGGTAACTCAACGTGGCGTTCATGGCGTTGGGCAAGATGTGCCGGACAATCACTTTGCGATCGCTCAGGCCCAATGCCCGGGCGGCTTTGACGTATTCCAGATTGCGTCCGCGCAGGAACTCGGCACGTACGACGTCGACCAGTGCGAGCCATGAGAACAACGCCATGATGCCCAGTAACCACCAGAAATTCGGCTCGACGAAACCGGAAAGAATAATCAGCAGGTACAACACCGGCAGCCCCGACCAGACTTCCAGCAAGCGTTGCCCCAGCAAATCGATCCAGCCGCCGTAATAGCCTTGCAGCGCACCGGCAGCAATGCCGATCAGCGCACTGACAAATGTCAGCATCAGCGCAAACAGGATCGACACCCGGGCGCCGAAAATCACCCGCGCCAACACGTCTCGCGCCTGATCATCGGTGCCGAGCCAATTGACCGAGGTTGGCGGGCTCGGCGCCGGTTTGTTGAGGTCATAGTTCGGCGTGTCGTCACTGAACGGAATCGGTGGGAATAGCAACCAGCCGCCGTCCTTGCGAATCAGGTTCTGCACATAGTCGCTGCGATAGTCGGCCTGAAAGGGCAGTTGCCCGCCGAACTCCTGCTCGGTATGGCGTTTGAACACCGGGAAGTACCACTGCCCCTGATAGCTGACCACCAGCGGCTTATCGTTGGCGATCAACTCGCCACCCAATGTCAGCATGAACAAACCGATAAACAGCCACAGGGACCACCAGCCCCGGCGATTTTTCTTGAAACGTTCGAACCGGCGACGGCCCAACGGCGAGAATTTGAACATCAGGCGTTCCTCGCGGCGAAATCGATGCGCGGATCGACCAGCGTATAGCAGAGGTCACCAATCAGTTTTATCAGTAGCCCGAACAGCGTGAAGATGAACAGCGAGCCAAACACCACCGGGTAATCCCGCGATACTGCCGCTTCGTAACTCATGCGGCCGAGGCCGTCGAGCGAGAAGATCACCTCGATCAGCAACGAGCCGGCGAAGAACACGCTGATGAACGCTTGGGGGATGCCTGAGACCACCAGCAACATGGCGTTGCGGAAAACGTGCCCATAGAGCACACGACGTTCGCTCAGGCCTTTGGCTCGAGCGGTGACCACGTACTGTCGGGTGATTTCGTTGAGGAACGAGTTTTTGGTGAGGATCGTCAATGTGGCGAAACCGCCAATCACCAGCGCCGTCACCGGCAAGACCAGGTGCCAGAAGTAGTCGGCGATCTTGCCCAGGGTCGACAGCGACTCGAAGTTGTCCGAAACCAGACCGCGCACCGGAAACCAGTTCAGCGAAGTACCTCCGGCGAACACCACGATCAGGAACATGGCGAACAGGAAGGCCGGCATCGCGTAACCGATGATGATCGCCGTGCTGCTCCAGATGTCGAAATGACTGCCGTGGTGCACCGCTTTGCGAATGCCCAGTGGAATTGAAACCAGATAGGTGATCAGCGTTGCCCATAGTCCGAGGGAAATGGTCACTGGCATCTTTTCCAGGATCAGGTCGGTGACCGTAGCGCCGCGGAAGAAACTCTTGCCGAAGTCCAGGTGCGCGTAGTTCTTGAGCATCAACCACAGACGTTCATGGGCAGGCTTGTCGAAGCCGTATTGTTTTTCGATGTCCTTGATCAGTTGCGGATCGAGGCCGCGACTGGCGCGGGACGTGCTGCTCATGGTCTCGCTCGCGCCGCCACCGACACTGGCGCCGCCGATGCCTTGCAGATGCGCGATGGCCTGCTCGACCGGGCCGCCGGGTGCGGCTTGAATGATCACGAAATTGACCAGCAGAATGATCACCAGCGTCGGAATGATCAGCAACAGACGCCTGAATATGTAACCCCACATCAGTGCGGCCCTCCGGGTCTGCCGCGGCCAATTTTCTCGGCGGTCATCTGCTGATTGGTCAGCGGCGTGCTGCTGATTTCCCACCAGCTCTCGATCGCTTCGTCATTGCTCGCCTGCACCGACGGTATGCCGAAGCGGTTCCACCAAACCGTCGAGGTTCCCGGCGGATAATAATTGGGGATCCAGTAGTAATTCCATTGCAGGACTCGATCCAGTGCGTGGGCGTAGTGCAGCATGTCCGATTGCGTTGAAGCGCGAATCAGACCGTTGATCAAAGTGTCCACGGCGGGGTTTTTCAGGACCATGTAGTTGTTGGCGCCGGGGTCGTTGGCGGACGCCGAGCCGAAGTAATTCAATAACTCGCCACCGGGTGAAGTGCTGACCGGATAACCAGTGACGATCATGTCGTAGTCGCGGCTCATCAGGCGATTGACGTACTGCGAGGAGTCGATGCGACGGATATTGAGGTCGATGCCGATTTGCTTGAGCGTGCGCTTGTACGGGAGCAACAAGCGGTCCATGCCATTCTGGCTGACCAGAAAGGTAAAACTCAGCGGTTCGCCCTCGGCATTCACCAACTGATCACCGTCGGGTTTCCAGCCTGCCTGCTCCAGCAACTCAAGGGCTTGCAGCTGTTTGTCCCGGATGATCCCGCTGCCATCGGTTTTCGGCGCTTCGAAAACGGTGGTGAAGACCTCGTCGGGAATCTGCCCGCGCAACGGTTCAAGAATTTTCAGCTCCTGAGCGTCGGGCAATTGCCGGGCGGCGAGGTCGGTGTTGGAAAAGTAGCTTTGCTGGCGGATGTACAGGTTGCGCATCATCTGCCTGTTGCTCCATTCGAAATCCCAGAGCATGGCCAAGGCCTGGCGCACACGGCGGTCCTGGAACATCGGTTTTTGCAGGTTGAAGACGAAACCTTGCGCCGACTGCGGTGCTTCGGTCGCTAGGTGAGCCTTTTGCAGGCGCCCATCCTTGAGGGCAGGGCTGTCGTAGCCGATCGAATAACCGGTCGCGGAGAATTCGCGGTTGTAGTCATAGGCTCCGCCGCGCAGGACCTGACGGGCTACATCGGTGTCACCGAAGTATTCGATGCTGAAATGATCGAAGTTGTAGAGCCCTCGACTCACCGGCAGGTCTTTGCCCCACCAGTCGGCATTGCGTTCAAAGGTAATGCTGCGGCCCGAATCGACTTTGCCAACGCGGTAGGGGCCGCTGCCCAATGGTGGCTCATAACCGCCGCCGCCCGCGAAGTCGCGAGTCTTCCACCAATGTTCGGGAAAAACCGGGAGCGTCGCGATATCCAGCGGCAGCGTGCGGTTTTCGTTGCTCTTGAAGTCGAAGCGTACGGTCAGCGGGGCTTCCACTTCGACGGCTTTGACATCGGCAAACTGGGTGCGATAACGCAGGCTGCCCTGGGTCATCAACAAATCGTAGGTGTAGCGCACATCTTCGGCGGTGATCGGCTTACCGTCGGCGAAGCGTGCTTTGGGATTGATAAAGAAGCGCAGGGACAGACCGTCGTCGGAGCGCTCCATCTTCTGCGCTACCAGACCGTAGACGGTGTAGGGCTCATCCAGCGAGCGCTGAGCCAGTGGCGAATACAGCATGCCGTCAATCTGGGTGACACCGATGCCCTTGTCTATATAAGGAAGGACGTGATCGAAGTGACCGATTTCGATGGCCGAGCGGCGCATCGTTCCGCCCTTCGGGGCTTGCACATTGGTGTAATCGAAGTGGCTGAAACCGGCGGGGTATTTGGCAGGTTCGCCGTAAACGGTCAACGCATGTTGCGGTGCAGCGTTCACGCTGGCGGCGCCCGAGAGCAGCGCGAGAGCGGTGAGCATCAATGTGGGGAAAACCAGTCGCATCGTCAGCCTTGGAACCGGGAAATCGATAAGCGCAATTTGTACGCGAGAGACGCGTCAGCCGCCAGCCGTATGTGTAACTGAAACACAACGGCCCACCATAAGGCGGGCCGTTGTAGAGCGATCAGGCGACGAATCAGTCCTGACGGCTGGTGACTTCCAGCAAGTGATAACCGAACTGGGTCTTCACTGGGCCTTGCACGACATTGATCGGCGCGCTGAATACCACGGTGTCGAATTCCTTGACCATCTGGCCAGGACCGAACGAACCCAGATCTCCGCCCTGACGGCTGGATGGGCAGGTGGAGTTGGCCTTGGCGACTTCGGCGAAATCAGCGCCGCCTTCGATTTGGGTTTTGAGTTCGTTGCACTTGTCTTCGCTGGAAACCAGGATGTGGCGGGCAGTGGCTTTAGCCATGGGAAACTCTCCAATCTATTTCAGTAAAGTGTGGAGCCTACCGGAATCAGTGGGCGAATTCTCGGCAAAGTTCCATTCGGTAAACGTTGGCGTTCGTCAGAGGCCGGCGGCCTGCAGGCGCATGGCGTGTTCAACATAAAGTTGAATCGGGTCATGCACCAAGTGATTGTCGCCGGGGCTGCGCCGCAGGCTGCCCAAGTGATCCATGGGGTAATCGGAGCGGATTACGTGGCCAAGATGGGAGCTGAAGCGGCCGACAAAGCCATCATTTTGTTGGGCTTCGGTTGTAAAGTACTGGGCCATTTCCTGACAGATGCGTTGAGCCGGGTCCAGCGAGCGCGGCGCATTGGCCGGTAGGACGCCGCTCCATGAGTAGTACTGAACATCGTTGACCTGCGCAGGACCTTGGCCTCCCCAGCTCTGGGGCAGCCCTTGCGGATACTTGTCGTTGAAGTCCCCGACACCTTCGGTTGTCAGCGCATTCAGCGCCGCGACGGCATTTTGCGGCAGCGAAATGCTACCACTGAGCAATGACAGTAAATCGGCAAACAGCGTCGCCACGCTCTGCGCGACTATTTCTGGAAGTCGACCGGGGATGAGGGCCTTGCGCAGGAAGTCAGCCAGTTCCGAACCATGGTTCGGTCCGCTGACCGACGTCACCGAGGCGACGCTGTGTGGGGCAAGCGCCGCCGCGTAACGTGCCGCCAATGCGCCCTGACTGTGACCGATGAGGTTGACTTTACTAGCGCCGGTTCCACGTAAAACCGCCTCTATTTGAGTCAGCAGTTGCTCGCCTCTGATTTCGTTCTTATGGGTGGCGGAGAGGTGGGGCACAAACACTCGGTTGCCGGCCGCTTTCAGAACGTCCTTAACGTCACGAAATAGCTCGACATGGCCGATGCGCTCGAATCCAAACAGGCCGTGTACCAACAGGATAGGGTAACGAGTTGTAGCATTCCGTTGCATGTTCAGACCTTTTTCGCAGAAGTTCATCGAATAATTACATCGCTCACTCTAAAACACTCATTCTGTTGAAGAAGTACGAATAGGCTTCAGATGACTGTCGAATCTGGACTAGGGTCTGTATGAAATTTCGGATTTCTCTGAACTCCAAATCGGAAGTTCTGGCCATCCAGCGCTCAGAAAAGTGTGATTTCGTCTCGTGCTCTTACTTGGCTCGTAGCCTTTGCCCCGGCGTCGCGGCGTAATGGCCTGACATCAATACCGCGGGAATTCGTTTTCAATATGGGTCGTCGACGCTGTCAATGATGACGGCGCCTTATCCAAGGAATGGGCCAAGCATGACCACTCATGAAGTCGAGTTTTATTACCGCGCCAGCCACCCGATCAGTGCCTGCAAACAGACCGTCGCATTGCCTGCGGTGACGATCGATTCGTTGAACGATGATGTGCTGGACCCGTCACTGACCAAGGTACTCGTTCGGGTCGCGGCCTACCCCGACATGGCGTGTGGCGATCAGTTGTTGTTGAGCTGGGACGGCCTGGATATCGAGGGCTTTGCCTATCAGCACGAGATGGTGCGATTTGTCAGCGAAGCACAGGTGGGCAAGGAACTCGTTTTCGTCGTTAAAAGCCTGCACCTGGCGGCGCTGGATGGCGGATCGCTGGAAGTCTACTGGACGCTGCTGAAGGCAAATTTGCCGCAATCGCTCGAATCCGAGCGCCTGCAGTTGTCGGTCGGCGATGTGCGAAAGAATCTGCTTGCGCCGCAGATTGAAAATGCAGTGGGAGGTTCGCTTGATCCAGAGCGAGTGCCGGAGGGGACCCTAGTGTCGCTGCAACCTTACGCCAGAATGTCTGCCGGCGACCGGGTTCTCTTGTCGTGGAAAAGCGATGCGTCGGTGGAGGCCTTCAACGATACGTTGAAGGTCGAAGCCTTTGCTGTCGCCGAGGCCTTGTCATTCTGGATTCCGCCGCCGTGCATTGAAGCCAATCGGGGATTGGCCGTGACGGTGACTTACCGCGTCGAACGTGCAGGCGGGGAGGTTGAAACGTCGGATCCGACGAAGGTTTTCATTGGGCCATTGGTTCGCGGTGAGCTGGCGCCACCCCAGGTGCTCGAAGCCCCGGACGGCGTGTTGTCCGTGGCAGATTCGACCGCCGGCGTTACCCTTGTGATCAGCGACGCTCAGACGCAAGAGGGGGAGCTGGTTTATCTCAGGTGCGACGGCGAGCTTTTCAGCCACCGGGATGACCGCGACATCAGTGCGGAAACGGCCGGTCGGCCGCTCATTTTTGTTGTGCCGCATTCTTTCTGGCGTGAACATCAGGGCTCGACCGTAGACATCACCTACTCGGTGGAACGCCTGGATGATGTCAGCCAGGAATCGGCAGAGACGCGCATCCGAATCGACGCCTAGCGTTCAACACCTCAGCCCTCCGTTTTCCTTGAAATCGGAGGGCTTTTGCGCAAGGCGTCAGTCCCGGGCGTGGGTGCCGAGGCGTTGTGCTGCGTCTAGCAGCAACTGCTCCGTTGCACTGAAGCCAAGGCAGCCATCAGTCACAGAAACGCCGTAACGCAGGGATGCGCTCAATGGCTGGCAGCCTTCGAACAGATGAGACTCAAGCATCATGCCGATCAGTGAACGATCACCTTGCAGGCGTTGCTCAAGCACTTCATTGAACACGCCGGGCTGGCGCAATGGATCTTTGCCGCTATTGGCATGGCTGCAATCGACCATGATCCGGCCAGGAATCTTCAAACGATTCAGGTCCGCCTTGATGCGGTTCACGCTGGCGCGATCATGATTTGGACCGTGGTGTCCGCCGCGCAGCACCAGGTGTGTATCGGGATTGCCAGCGGTCTGGATCATTGCCGGGTGACCCTGGCTGTCCACGCCGAAATGCCGGTGTGGGTGGGCTGCAGAACGCATGGCATCGACGGCCACGGCGACACCACCGTCAGTGCCGTTTTTGAAACCGACTGGCATGCTTAAGCCACTGGCCATTTCGCGATGAATCTGCGATTCAGTGGTGCGCGCACCTATGGCAACCCAACTGAGCAAATCATCGAAGTAACCGGCGGCCATGGGTTGCAACAACTCGGTGGCTACGGGCAGGCCGAGGCGGATCATTTCCAGCATAAGTTCGCGGGACAGGGTCAGGCCGCCAGCCATGTCGTCACTGCCATCCAGATGCGGATCGTAGGCGAGGCCTTTCCAGCCAATGGTGGTGCGGGGTTTTTCGACGTAGGCACGCATGACCAACAACATCGAGTCGCTGACTTCGGCAGCGAGTCGAGCCAGTTTGCCGGCGTATTCGAGGGCGGATTGCGGGTCATGAATCGAACAAGGGCCGACAATCACCAGCAAGCGAGGGTCTTCAGCGTTGAGAATGGCGCGAACCGCCTGACGATGGGCGGCGACTTGCTGACTCAATGCCGAGGTCAGGGGCAGTTGCTGTTTGAGTTGCAACGAACTGGGCAGACGCAAGGTCAGCGCTTCGTTGGCGGAATCGAGGTTGGACAGTGGCAGAGCAGAAACGGACGAGTTCATATTCGGTCTTCCTGGGCTGGCGGCGGGTGCTTCCCGCGCGCTCGGCCCTACTGGGGTGTTCGACAATTGGCCGTATTGGCTACGTGTGTGTGCTTGCCACCTGTGGGTGACCGATCGGAGGCGGCAGGCTGTCCCGAGCGGAGGCTGGTAAATCGCCAGGCGGTAAAAGTGTCGTAACGGCAATAAGTGGCGTAGTTCATTTTGTGATTCCTCAAAGTGTCTGGTGTGTCGCTGAAAAGAGTGGGGCCAGAAAAAACAAAACCCCCGGTCGGGAGGCCGACCGGGGGTTGAGAATTCTCTGGTTGGCGACCCGTTGTTATGGGCGCCGTGTGGGTATCAGGCGCGCCAGTGGCTAAACCAATACCCAAAATAAAAGCTGACCGGAGCGCAAACGTCATTCACCCGGGCAGCCGCAACCGAGCGCAGGGCGCTGGCGGCACATAGCTGTGAAAGGGCGTTGAACATGGTCTATCTCCAGTGAATGCGCCGAGCTTACAAGAGGCCGACACGGCTCGGCAATCAGAAAATGCTATTGCGTCGCCAACAAAAAACCTATCGCTTGAGCGCTTCAACAGTTGTGACACACTCCGTGTTTGGCTCGAAAACAAGGTTGAACCATGGTAACGGTGACCTCATGACTTTTCTGATGCGTCTTGCGACCGCCGAGGATCTGACGTTCGCGCGCGAGCTGACCTGTCAGAACATGCTGCGTTATTACATCCAGCATGACCTGTTGTGGCAGGACGATGCATTCGATTTGGCCTGGTCGGGGCGCGATAACTGGCTGATATCGCGGGGCGATACAGCGGTAGGTTTTTTCAGTCTGAGCCGCGACCTGCGGGCGCTGTATATTCGTGAGCTACAGATTGCCAAGGCGTTTCAGGGGCAGGGGGCGGGTTCCTGGGCAATTGATCAGGTTATTGATATCGCCAAAACAGAAAAGCGACCGGCAGTGCGCTTGACCGTCTTCGAAAACAATCCGGCAAGAAACTTGTATGAAAGAAAAGGACTACGCGTTCAGGGTGAGGACGCGTGTTTCCTGAGGATGCAGCTCGATATCAGTACAGCTCTGGGCTGAAACCCACGGCGCACATGACTTCAATGATGAATTGAAACTTTTTAAATGCGGCTTTCCGCTAGGTCTGTCTGGCACTTTTTGCTAAGGTGTCCGGCATCCCAATAAGACCATATCGCGAGGTGTCTGCTTGATTAGGGTGCTAGTGGTCGATGACCATGATCTCGTTCGTACAGGCATTACACGGATGCTGGCCGATATCGATGGCCTGCAGGTGGTGGGGCAGGCCGAGTCAGGTGAAGAGTCCCTGATCAAGGCCCGAGAGCTGAAGCCCGATGTGGTGCTGATGGACGTCAAGATGCCTGGCATCGGCGGCTTGGAAGCCACGCGCAAACTGCTGCGCAGTCACCCGGATATCAAGGTGGTTGCCGTCACCGTGTGCGAAGAAGACCCGTTCCCCACGCGCTTGCTGCAAGCGGGTGCCGCGGGTTATCTGACCAAGGGCGCAGGTTTGCCGGAAATGGTTCAGGCGATTCGCCTGGTGTTCGCCGGCCAGCGCTACATCAGTCCGCAGATTGCTCAACAGTTGGCGATCAAATCCTTTCAGCCGACCAATGATTCCCCGTTCGATGCCTTGTCGGAGCGGGAGATTCAGATCGCGTTGATGATTGTCGGCTGCCAGAAGGTTCAGATCATTTCCGACAAGTTATGCCTCTCACCGAAAACCGTGAACACCTACCGTTACCGTATCTTCGAAAAGCTTTCGATCAGCAGCGACGTTGAGTTGACACTGTTGGCGGTTCGTCACGGCATGGTTGATGCCAGCGCCTGATCATGACTGACACTTTCGATTCCGGCGCCTTTCTGTCAACGGTCAGCGGGCGCCCCGGCGTTTACCGCATGTTCGACAGCGAGGCGCGACTGCTTTACGTCGGCAAGGCCAAAAATCTCAAGAAACGTTTGGCCAGCTATTTCCGCAAAACCGGTCTGGCGCCGAAAACGGCTGCCCTGGTGGGGCGCATTGCCCAGGTCGAGACGACCATTACCGCCAACGAAACCGAAGCACTGCTGCTTGAGCAAACGCTGATCAAAGAATGGCGGCCGCCGTACAACATTCTGTTGCGCGACGATAAATCCTATCCTTACGTGTTTCTCTCGGACGGCCAGTTTCCGCGTCTGAGCATTCATCGGGGGGCGAAAAAAGCCAAGGGCAAATACTTCGGGCCGTATCCCAGTGCCGGTGCCATTCGTGAAAGTCTGAGTCTGTTGCAGAAAACGTTTTTCGTCCGGCAATGTGAAGACAGTTACTACAAGAACCGCACACGTCCGTGTCTGCAGTACCAGATCAAGCGCTGCAAGGCGCCTTGTGTCGGACTCGTCGAGCCTGAGGTTTATGCCGAGGATGTGCGTCACTCGGTGATGTTCCTCGAAGGGCGTAGTCACGCGCTGACCAATGAATTGTCCACGGCAATGGAGGAGGCAGCGATCAACCTTGAGTTCGAGCGCGCCGCCGAATTGCGTGACCAGATTGCGCTGCTGCGACGCGTTCAGGATCAACAGAGCATGGAGGGCGGCACCGGTGACATCGATGTCATCGCCGCTTTCGTCAATCCGGGCGGTGCCTGCGTGCATTTGATCAGTGTGCGGGGAGGGCGAGTGCTTGGCAGCAAAAACTTCTTCCCGCAGGTTGGTATCGAGGAAGACGTTTCGGAAGTCATGGCGGCGTTTCTTGGCCAATACTTCATCAGCAGCCCTGAGCGCGATCTGCCGAGCGAATTGATCGTCAACGTCGTTCACGAAGACTTCCCGACGCTGATCGAGGCCATTCACTCGTCTCGTGGCCGAGAGTTGGCAATCAGTCATCGGGTGCGCGGTACACGGGCGCGCTGGCAGCAATTGGCAGTCACCAACGCCGAACAGGCGCTTGGTGCGCGGCTTGCCAATCGGCAACATACCGCTGCGCGTTTCGATGCCTTGGCGGAAGTCTTGAATCTGGATGAACCGCCGCAACGGCTGGAGTGCTATGACATCAGCCACTCCAGCGGCGAGGCGACAGTGGCGTCCTGCGTGGTATTCGGTCCGGAAGGGGCGATCAAGTCGGATTACCGTCGCTACAACATCGAAGGTGTTACGGCGGGTGATGACTACGCGGCGATGCATCAGGCCTTGACCCGACGCTTCAGCAAATTGAAAGACGGCGAGGGCAAGCTGCCCGACATTCTCCTGGTCGATGGCGGCAAGGGGCAGTTGTCGATGGCCCGCGACGTGCTTAATGAACTGGCGGTGCCGGATCTGATCTTGCTCGGTGTCGCCAAGGGCGCGACGCGCAAGGCCGGTTTCGAAACTCTGTATCTGAATGATGCGGCGCACGAGTTCACCTTGCGCGGCGACTCTCCGGCCTTGCATCTTATTCAGCAGATTCGCGACGAAGCCCACCGATTTGCCATCACAGGACATCGCGCGCGGCGCGGCAAAACCCGGCGAACGTCAACGCTGGAAGGCGTTGCAGGCGTTGGCCCAACCCGTCGTCGCGATTTGTTGAAACATTTTGGTGGATTGCAGGAGCTGTCTCGTGCCAGCATCGAAGAGATCGCCAAAGCCCCGGGGATCAGTAAAAAGCTCGCAGAGTCGATTTATGCGAACCTGCATAGCGAGTAGAATGCCCCTTCACCTCGTAGCCAGTTGTGCCGATGAATATCCCTAATCTGATTACCGTTCTACGCGTCCTGCTCATCCCGATCTTCATTTTGCTGTTTTACCTGCCTTACCAATGGAGTTACATGGCCTCCGCTTCGGTGTTCGCCTTTGCGGCAGCCACAGACTGGCTGGATGGTTACCTGGCTCGCCGCCTGGAGCAGAGCACCCCCTTCGGTGCGTTCCTTGACCCGGTCGCCGACAAACTCATGGTTGCTGTTGCGCTGGTTCTGCTGGTACAAGAGCACGGCAATCTCTGGCTCACGTTGCCAGCAGCCGTCATTATCGGTCGCGAGATCGTGGTGTCGGCATTGCGTGAATGGATGGCCGAACTCGGCGCCCGCGCCCATGTTGCGGTATCGAATCTGGGCAAATGGAAAACCGCTGCACAGATGCTTGCACTGGTGATCCTGTTGGCCAATCCAAAGGACTTCACCTTCTGGGTTGTTCTCGGTTACGCCTTGCTGATGGTCTCTGCCGGCCTGACGTTGTGGTCGATGGTTCAGTACCTTCGCGCCGCGTGGCCGCATCTGAAGACCGATGTTCAAAAGAAATAAAACTTTTTTGAATCAAGGGGTTGACGGAGCTTCTTAATTCTATAGAATGCGCATCACCAAGCGGGAATAGCTCAGTTGGTAGAGCACGACCTTGCCAAGGTCGGGGTCGCGAGTTCGAGTCTCGTTTCCCGCTCCAAGTTAAAACGCGTTTGTTGTTGTGCTACTGATGACAGACGTTTTGAGGCCGAGTAGCAAAATGGTTATGCAGTGGATTGCAAATCCACCTACGCCGGTTCGATTCCGACCTCGGCCTCCACTATAAACAAGCTCCGTAGATCCATGATTTACGGAGCTTTTTTATTTGCAGTCCGCAGCAAGATTTAGTCTTGAAAACGGCGATTGCAAACTTGCTTCACCGGGAAGTGATGTATATATTTCCCGCTCGGCTGTTCAGCGTGCATCCTCTCAGGATCGCGACCCTGCAGTTGAATGGAAGGCTACACCGCGCTACCGCCCGAATGGCGAAACTGGTAGACGCATGGGACTTAAAATCCCCCGCTCGTAAGGGCGTGCCGGTTCGATTCCGGCTTCGGGCACCATGAATAGCAAGGGCTTGCATGAATAACTTCATGCAAGCCCTTTTTTTGTCTTGAATTAAGTCAGTTGGCACTCAAACGTAAGCTTGGCGGGCAAAGCCCCGTGGCAAGCGTTGGCGGCCAGCCATCGCTGTGAGGCGTTGCTGCCACTCAGTGCGCCAGTTCACCGCGCTATGCGCAGTTTTGCCTTGGCGGGACGTGCGTCGCGCCGCATTTCGTTGATCTTTACGAGCTTGTTTATACGCTTCAGTGTTGCGGCAACTGCGGCATTTGACGCGGTTGAGTTCGCGACTTGCCGTGAGATGTTGGCCTTTGTGACCACAGGCCAGATGTCCGTCGATGTTGAAATGAATGACCATCAGACGCCTCCTTCGTGACGTGTACAGTTTTTTGACCGCGCACGAAAGAAGGCGTTCATGAGAACGAAACGCGGGTAAAACTCCGTAAACCGAGGTGTCGCTGCAATCGCTTATCTGAACCGCGGCAGCGGCCGATCGGCAGGCTTGAGTGACGACAGCGTATTGCGGATCAGCGGTGCATCTTTCTCGATGTCGTTCAGACGATCACGGATGCGCAGGGCTGTTGGATGCCCGCCTTGATGGTCGACCCAGTCGGCGATCTCTTTGCAGGCGGCTGCCAGGCGCGCCTGGCGGGCGTCGAGCAGGGTGAGGAGGGTGGTGATGGACTCTTTTTCGGACATGGAACACCTCCGTTCTATGAAACCTGAGCTGCAGCAAAAAGCCCGCGAGCTGCGAGCCAGATGCCGTGGGGCGCCGCTCCATCAGCTGGTTTCAGTATAGACCCGCTTTAGCGCGGCATCAGCCGGAAGGCTGGCGGGCCGGTGATGGGGAACTGGCTGCGTTGAGGCGCTGACATTCTTTGAGTGCATCCCGCTCGACGTCGTAGCCATCGCCGATGAAACCATTCGTGCGCGTGTCGCAAATGCGAAACCAGCCAATCGCCTCGGCGGGTTCATGCAGGGTTTCTCCGGCGCGTCGACCGTGAATGATGACTTTCTTGCAGCGCTTCACGACGAATATGTCTTCCATGGCATCACCGCAGCTGATTCGTGTCACATCAACTATAGAAGCCCTCAGCAATCGTGCAAAAAATAGACAGCTCAGCTCGTCGGTTGCAGGAGCCAGCCGTGTGGCTGCCAGTGCAAGTGATGACTGGCATCCAATGCCCGCAGAAACGCCTGATCGTGGGACACCGCGACAATTGCACCAGGAAATGTCTGCAACGCCCGTTCGAAGGCCTCCACCGAAGGCAGATCCAGATGATTGGTTGGCTCATCGAGCAGCAATAGCTGCGCCGGTGTCTGGCGCCACAATGCGAGGGCGAGGGCAGCTTTCAGTCGCTCACCGCCACTGAGCGAGGCGCAGGGTTGGGTCGCGCGTCGCGCATCCAGTTGCAGGTGAGCGAGATAGCTGCGCAAGGTGCCTTCGTTTAACGGCGTTTGCTGCGCCTGCAACTGCTCGACAATTGAAGTTCGCTCATCGAGCAGTCGCAGATGCTGATCGAGAAAGGCGAACGGCACATGAGTGGCGCATTCTCCACTCACGGGAGCCAGTTCTGTGGCGAGCATTTTCAGCAATGTCGATTTGCCGCAGCCATTGGGGCCGGTGACCGCAATGCGCATCGGTCCATGGACGGTAAGGTTCAGACAGGCTGCCGGCGAATCGACTGGCAACCAGGGCAAACGGGCATCAATCAACGTGCAGACCTGGCGAGCACTCGGCACGCCACTTCCCGGCAGGTTGATCAGCACGTCATCCTCCGGCAAAACGTTGGCGTAAGCTTCACGGACGCGCGCATCCAGACCGGATTTGCGCGTTTGCTGGGCAGCTTTTACCTGCCCCATGATCTCCTTCGCTGCGGCTTTCATGGCCGCTCGCTCAAACCCGGCAACGTTGGCGGTTTGCGCATCGCGTCGACTGCCCGCCGCGTGACGCTGGATGGTGTCGTGCTCACGTTGCAGCCGTGTTCGCTCCCGTTGGCGTTCACTTCGCACCTGATCGAGCTGAGCCTGAGCAGCAACCTGGTGGATCTGACGCTGCTCAACGAATTGTGAATAACGGCCGCTGAAGACGGTTGCACCCGACGGAGTGAGTTCGACGATGCGCCGCATCTGCTCCAGCAATTGGCGGTCATGACTGACGACAATCAAGCCGCCGCGCCATTGTTCCAGCCTGTTCATCAGCCATTCTCGCCCCGCACTGTCGAGGTGATTGGTCGGCTCATCCAGCAGCAATAATTGCGCATCACTCAACAGCGCACCGATCACGGCGATTCTGGCTTGCTGGCCGCCGCTGAGGTTTGCTGTCAGATCAGTTGCAGTGATGTCGCGGAGGTCCGCCTCATCGAGACGCTGACGCAAGCGCTCCGCTAGGTCCCAGCGCTCGCCGATAAGGTCGAAATCTTCGGCCGAGGCGCCGCCCTGATTCACTCTTTCCAGCGCCGCGAGCACTCTTGCGCTGCCCGTCGCCTCGGCAACGGTTTGCCCGGCTGTGGCGCCGAATGATTGCGCAACGTAATGCACAGTGGCGTAGCGTATGACGTGGCCTGCAGTGGGCTTCAATTGCCCGGCGATCAACCGCGCAAGCACACTTTTGCCGACGCCGTTGCGCCCGACGATTGCGGTCGGTTGATGGTCGAACGTGAGATTCAGCTCATCGAAAATCGTCTCGCCATTGGCGAATTGAAAACTCGATTGATTTAGAGAAACGAGAGCGGGCGTACGCGAGACGTGAGTCATCGGCACCTCCAAAAAATGTCGTAATAACTGACAAGCGCCGAGCACGGCGTGTCGCGAAGGCATTTTTAGAAGGTTGCGTTGTTCACTTCTGCGGTCATCCAGAGGGAGGGAAGGGCGCCTAGCCTAGAGGACGTCGCCGCACGGATCAAGGTGCGTCTGTCACTTCACTCATGCGCTCAAGGAACATCGCCAACGCCACTTCCTCGGGACGCAGGCCTTTGCGTACGCGCGGACGCGGCAATTCGGCGAGGGCGCCGAGCATGAAGTTTTCCACCACGGCCGGGTGGATATAGCACTTGCGACACACGGCAGGCGTGTTGCCCAATTGCTTGGCCACCCCTTTGACCATTTCCACCACATGCCGCTTGGCCTCGGTTTCGGTCTCGTGGGTCAGTTCGCGCAGCACCGACAGCGCCAAGGCACTGCCGGCCCAAGTGCGGTAGTCCTTGGCCGTGAATTCAGCGCCAGTGAGGGTTTGCAGATAGCTGTTGACGTCGGACGAGCTGACGGTGTGCCGCTCGCCGTGCTCATCCAGATATTGAAACAGGTTCTGGCCGGGCAGTTCTAGGCAGCGTTTGATGATGCGCGCCAGGCGACGGTCCTTGACGGTGATCTGGTGTTCCACGCCGCTTTTGCCGCGAAACTGGAAGAGGATCGCGCTGCCGTTGACCTCGACGTGGCGGCTGCGCAGGGTGGTCAGACCGTAGGAGCGATTGTCTCGCGCGTATTGCGTGTTGCCGACGCGGATCAGCGTGGCGTCGAGTAACGTAATCACGGTGGCCATGACTTTGTCACGGCTGAAACCCGGCGCGGCGATCAACGCTTCGAGCTGCTTGCGCAACTTCGGCAAGGCCAGACCAAACTCCCGCAAGCGTGAATACTTGTCGGCATCGCGCACTTCGCGCCAGCGCGGGTGATAGCGATATTGCTTGCGACCACGAGCATCAATCCCGGTGGCCTGCAGATGGCCGCGCGGATCGGCGCAGATCCAGACGTTGGTGTAGGCCGGGGGCACGGCGAGGGCGTTGATGCGTTTGATTTCGTCCGGGTCGGTAATCCGTTGGCCTGACGGCTCGAAATAACTGAACTTGCCGCGCAGTTTCTTGCGGGAAATACCGGGCTGGGTGTCATCGACGTAGTGCAGGTCGGATGGCAGTGTGAGATTGAGCTCGGTATCTGGCATGGCGGCTTCCCGGGATTATGCGGCGGTCTGTAAATCCATTGACCGCGCGCCGTTGCCGTCGTGCCGAATGATTTACGCGAGCACCGCCACAGCCTTGATCTGCGCCCACAGTTGCTGGCCCGGATGCACGCCCAGTTGGTCCCGGGAAAAACGCGTGATCCGTGCAAGCAGCGGCGTGCCACCGGCGTCGAGCCGGATCAGCACATGGGCGTCGTTGTCCGCCGCTTGCTCACTGACGACGGTGACCGGCAGGCGATTGAGAATGCTGCTGAATTCGCTGTTGTGCAGGCTCAGGCTGATATCACGCGCATGCACCTTGCAACGCAGGGTCTGGCCGACAGACATCGGCGCATGCGTCACGCGGATGCTCATCTCGGTCGCCGGCAGTTGCAGGCTCAGCAATTGATAGTCCGCATCGTATGCGCTGACCTGACCTTCGATGATCACGCCGGCGTCGTTGTCCATCGCCAGCGGCAAGTCCAGCCGTGCGAGGGTTTCACCGATCGGGCCACTGGCCAGGGCTTTGCCGTCGCTGAGCAACACCAGGTGGTCGGCCAGTCGGGCGACTTCATCCTGCGCGTGACTGACGTACAGCACCGGGATGTCCAGTTCGTCATGCAGGCGTTGCAGGTACGGCAGGATTTCGCTTTTGCGCTGGCTATCGAGCGCGGCCAGCGGTTCATCCATCAGCAGCAGTTTCGGGCTGGTCAACAGGGCGCGGGCGATGCCGACGCGCTGACGCTCGCCGCCCGACAGGTGTTGCGGGTGACGCTCCAGCAAATGACCGATGCCGAGCAATTCGGTGGCTTGGGCCATGTCCACCCGACGCTGGGATCTGGCGATGCGCTTGAGGCCGAATTGCAGATTGGCCAGCACCGACAGATGCGGGAACAGGCTGGCTTCCTGAAACACATAGCCGAGCGCGCGTTTGTGCGGCGGGACGAACAGGCCTTTTTCACTGTCTTGCCAGACTTCGTCGTTGATCTGCACGAAACCTTGCTCGGCCCGTTCGAGTCCGGCAATGCAGCGCAGGCACGCGGTCTTGCCCGAGCCGGAATGACCGAACAGTGCAGAAACGCCGCGACCGGGCAACTGCAGGTCAACGTCCAGGCTGAAGCCGGAGTAAGCGAGTTTCAGGCGTGCATCAATCATCGATCAGCTCCAGCCAGCGCGAGTCTTGCGGCTCGAATACAGCGCAAGCAACACCAGAAACGAAAACACCAGCATCGCACCGGCCAGCCAATGGGCCTGCGCGTATTCCATCGCTTCGACGTGATCGTAAATTTGCACTGAGACCACGCGAGTCTTGTCGGGAATGTTGCCGCCGATCATCAACACCACGCCGAATTCACCGACGGTGTGGGCGAAACCGAGGATCGCCGCAGTGACGAACCCGGGGCGGGCCAACGGCAGAATCACGCTGAAAAAAGTGTCCCACGGATTGGCGCGCAAGGTCGCGGCCACTTCCAGTGGCCGGGTGCCGATCGCCGCGAACGCGTTTTGCAGCGGTTGCACCACGAACGGCATGGAATAGATCACCGAGCCAATCACCAGCCCGGTGAAACTGAAGGTCAGAGTGCCCAAGCCCAGCCATTGGGTGAACTGGCCGAGAAAACCGTGCGGCCCCATCATCAACAGCAGATAAAAACCGATGACAGTGGGTGGCAGCACGAGGGGCAGGGCGACGATCGCCCCGATCGGACCGCGCAACCACGACCGGCTGCGCGATAACCACAGGGCAATCGGAGTGCCGATCACCAGCAGGATCGCGGTGGTCAGGGACGCCAGCTTCAGGGTCAGCCAGATCGCCGCAAAATCAGCACTCGTCAGCGACATTTAGAGCTGGTAACCGTAGGACTTGATCACCGCAGCGGCTTTCGGGCCTTTGAGGTATTCAACCAGTGCCTTGGCAGCAGCGTTGTCCTTGCCTTTGTTCAGAATCACCGCGTCCTGTTTGATCGGATCGTGCATGCTCGCTGGGACGATCCACGCCGAGCCGCTGCTGACTTTGCCGTCCTTGTAGATCTGCGACAGGGCCACGAAACCCAACTCGGCGTTGCCGGTGGAAACGAACTGATACGCCTGAGTGATGTTCTGGCCTTCAACAATCTTGGCCTTGGTCGCTTCTGTCAGCTTGAGTTTTTCCAGCACTTGCGTGGCAGCCAGACCGTACGGCGCGGCTTTCGGGTTGGCGATGGACAGATGCTGGTACTGGTTTTTCTTCAGAACTTCGCCTTTGGCATCGACGTAACCTTCTTTCGCCGACCACAACGCCAGGGTGCCGATGGCGTAAGTGAAGCGCGAGCCTTTGACGGTATCGCCTTCTTTTTCGAGTTTTTCCGGTGTGGTGTCGTCAGCCGAGAGGAACACTTCGAACGGCGCGCCGTTTTTGATCTGGGTGTAGAACTGGCCGGTGGCGCCGTAGGCAGCGACCAGTTTGTGCCCGGTGTCTTTCTCGAAGTCGGCAGCGATCGCCTGGATCGGTGCAGTGAAGTTAGCGGCAACAGCCACCTGCACTTCATCTGCCTGAACAGCGCCCACCGCGAAGACGGCGAGCAAAGAAGCCAGGCAGGTGGGGGCAAAACGTGCGGCACGAATGGTCATGTAACAGCTCCGTTGTTGGCAGTGCAGAGGGCAGTGATTGTTGGAGGTGGACTGCGCCGATGCGAGGGGTGAAATCGCTATATACGGAAATATATAGCGAAATGCCGCTAAACGGGAAGTGCTGGTTGAAACTGCCGTAGGCGGATTCGTTGGTTCGCAGGATTCAAGTCATGGGCGAGTCAAGTTTTTCAGGGCACCTGCGGCCAACAACCGGGTCAATTCGGCGCTGCTAACGTCTTTGCCCAATGTTAATGCCTGGCCGGCCCAGAGGTTGGCGAACTGGGCGTCATCTTTGGCCCGCAACGGCATCAATGCACCGCCGGCCAACGGAAATGCTGGCGCTTGGGCTGACATCGGCCCCAGTTCGCGCATGACGCGATTGAGAATACCCCGCGCCGGTCGCCCGGTAAAAATATTGGTGATCGCGGTCTCGCTTTCTTTCGCCGTGCGCAGTGCCTTGTGATGCCAGGCGCTGACTTTTGCTTCTGGCGTAAACAGATACGCCGTGCCGACTTGCACCGCCGAGGCGCCCAACATGAACGCTGCAGCGACGCCACGCGCATCGCCAATCGCCCCCGCCGCAATCACGGGAATGCGCACGGCGTCGACTATTTGCGGCACTAGCGCGAAGGTACCGACCTGGCTGCTCAGATCATCACTGAGAAACATCCCGCGATGGCCGCCGGCTTCATAGCCCATGGCGATAATGGCATCGCAGCCGTTCCGCTCAAGCCATTTAGCCTCATCCACAGTGGTTGCCGAAGAGAGGATTTTCGCCCCGGTCGCCTTCACCCGATCGAGCAGGGCTTTTTCCGGCAAGCCGAAATGGAAGCTCACCACTTCAGGCCGAAACTCTTCCACCACCTCGCACGCTGCTGTATCGAACGGTGCGCGATTGGAGACCGGAGTCGGTGCATCGAAATCAGCGCCCAGTTCGCGGTAGTACGGCTCAAGCAAATTCTTCCACTCGCGGGCACGTTGTTCATCGGCGGCGGGCGGTTGATGGCAAAAGAAATTCACATTGAACGGTTTGTCGGTGTGCTGACGAATCGTCTGCAGCTCTTCGCGCAATTGCTCGACACTGAGCATTGCTGCGGGCATCGAACCGAGACCGCCGGCGTTGCAAACCGCGATGACCATCGAGGAGTTGCTAGCACCGGCCATCGGGCCCTGAATGATCGGCAGCTCGATACCAAGCAGATCGAGAATGCGGGTGTCTGGCCAGTGGCTCATGAAAGCGGTTCTCCGAACGACGAAACGGGCAGGGTAACTGACCCGGTTTTTAACAGTTAAACCGGACTCGGGGCCAGTTTGAAATTCAGAACATCTTGTGCAGTTTTTCAGCGCCGATGGAAGCCGCCGCCTCCGAACGAGTGGTTCATGAACTGCGAGGAGTTGTGAAAGTTGGTGGTGCGCTGATTTCCGAAGTTGCGCGCGGCGGACTCTCGATTGAGGTTCTGCAATTGCGCATTATTGTTGATCGGCGTTGTGCGTGTCGCGCCGCCACCGACCATTGATTGCCAGCCACTGTCGGTCCTCTTGTAGACATTGCCGTCATGGCCGGCGTAGACGTTGTCGCCGACATGCGCGGCGCCGCCATTGCGGCCATGGATGCCGCCGAACTGTGTGGTGTTGCCCGTGTTGGGGTTGTAGACGGCGCCGCGATTGGCCGTGACCTGGCTGCCGTTGCGTATGTTGCCGGCGGTCACTCGACCTCCGGCAATGGCTCCACCATTCGGCCCGACGGCTGCACCGCTGCGTCCGGCGGCATAGTTGCCGTTATAGACGTTGTGAACCGCGCCTCGTTGACCTGCGGCAGCCACACCGGTGCGGGAGTTATAGGAAGAGCCGACCTGGCCGGCCCAGCGATTGCCCGTCCACGCGTTATATCCCGCACCGTAACGGCTGACCGTGGCCCGATCACCCCATTGGTGATAGAGGTTGCCAGTGGTTCCCGCCCAGCCGCCGGGTCCCCAAGCGACGGCGCCGCCGCGATAGCCATAAGCTGCACCGCCCCAGGCTAACGGCGCCGGGTACAAGTGAGGGCCCCACGCGTAACCCCAGCCGTAATTGCCCCACCATGGATACGCGCCCCAGCCCCAACCCATGGCCGCAGTGCTGCCGCCCCAGCTCCAGCCGAAACCGAAACCGAAGGTCCAGCCAGTCCAGGGCGTATAGCGAATGGCGACACCGAATCCGTAAGTCACCGGCGGCCCGTACCAGACGCTGCCGACCCACGGGGTGTACGGATAACCGGTGCCATAAACCACCACACCGGTGGCGGGATCGAGATTCGAGCCTTGATACCCCGGCGTATAGCCGACGACCACGGTGTCACCGCTGGACTCGTAGACTTTCACGTAGGTCAGGTAATGCATCGGTGAGCTGGGCGGGATCGAGTAGATCACCGCCGGGACTGAGCTGGCCACGACCCACGGGCCATTCACTGTGGTTGCCGTGAACCAGATGCCGTTTTCCACCGCCCACCAACTGTTGTTGTCGACGCGAATGATCCGCGTGGCGCTGTTGATCACGTATTGCAGCGGCGTGTTGTTGATGGCTTTGAGTTGCGGTTCGCCATCGAACTGCGGTGCCGTCATTTTCACTGCGCTTTTCTTGATCGCCGAGGTCTGTGGAATCGTCGCGGCGATTGCGGCTTCCTTGGCCTGCGGGGTGCCAGCGACCGAGGCCTTGACGTTTTCCTTCGGACTGTCATCGGGGATGTTGGCGAAGTCGGCTGGCAGTTTGTCTGCCGGGGTAAAGGTCCATGGCCCGTTCAAGTCACTGGCACGAAACCAGCGCCCGGAAATCAACACATAGCTGTTCTGATCACCGAGTTCCTTGAAGATATGTCCGGTGGTGTTGCTCACGTACAACAGGCTCGTGCCCTGAATGGGCAACCATTGCGGCGCGCCTTCGGTGACCAGCAATTCCGTGGGAGTAGTGGCCACGAAAATCTTCGGTTGAGGCGGTTTGGCCAGGCTGGGGATTTTGTCCTTCGGGTCGCTTTGTCCGGTGAGGAGGTCCACTTGCCGGCTCTTGATCGCTGCCTGTTTGGCTTTCTCCAGATCGGCTGTCGGCGAAGCCAGTCGCGTGTAATCGCCAGTCAACTGATCGGCAGTCATCCAGCCATCGAAGACGTGCAGGTAATGTTTGCCTTGTGCATCCTTGAGCAGCAGCGGGCGAGTGTTGATCACTCGTTGCAAGTCAGTGCCGTCGACGGGCCGATAAGCCGCATCCCCATCGATATACACCAGCAGCGCCGGAACCTCCGAGCTGATGATAGCGGGTGGCGTGTTTTCCAGTGGTGCGTTGTCAGCCTTCTGTTCAGCCGAGAGCACGCCAACCGCGGCTTCGAGTTGATCCAGTGAAATGGTTTTCTTGCGACTTTCGGCGTCTTTCTGCAGTGCCGCGAGCCAGGTTTCGGACTGGCTGGCATCCGCCGGGAAGTCAGCCTTGATGATTTTGTATTGATCGAGGGCGACCCAGCGTGTGGCCTTGTCGACCAGCGTGTGCGCGCTGAATTGCACAATCCCGTAGGTCGATTTGCCATCGGCGCCCGTGGCTTCGACGGCCGCGCGGGCATTAAGGGTGTAGCCGTCCCAACTGTCGAGTTGCGGTTGGTACACGGTGAGTTTGGCCTTGCCGCTGGTGATCACCTGAGGCCACGTCGGCTCGCTTGGCGCGGCATCGGCAGTCTTCGCCGGGGTCGCCGCCCAAGCATTACCAACCGTCAAAAGGCTCAGCATCAACATCATCAAAAACACACGCGGGTAAGACATTGTCAGCTCCATCGACAGGCCGATCTTTGAAGAAATAACCGCGAAACCACGGCCGTCGAAAAAGCATAGTCGCCCGCCATGGAAATACCCGGTCGATTCGCGGATTGGCGGAAAGTCGAGTGTGGCAATGTGTTGCGATGTGGTATTTCAGGGCACGAGATTCTGAAACCTGTCATTGGAGACCAGCATGTTCAACGCCATTGTGATCAACAAAGACGACAGCGGTTATCGCGCCAGCGTGCAGCCACTTAACGACGATCAGTTGCCTGAGGGTGACGTAACGGTGCGCGTTGCCTACAGCACGATGAATTTCAAGGATGGTTTGGCGATTACCGGCAGCAGTCCGGTGGTGCGCAAATTCCCGATGGTGCCGGGCATCGATCTGGCCGGGACGGTCGAAACCAGCGCGCACCCTGACTATAAGGTGGGCGATCAGGTGGTGCTTAATGGTTGGGGTGTCGGTGAAAACCATTGGGGCGGTCTGGCGCAGAAGGCACGACTTAATGGTGACTGGCTGATTCCGTTGCCCGAAGCGTTTACCGCCGCTCAGGCCATGGCCGTCGGCACCGCGGGTTACACGGCAATGCTCTGTGTTCTGGCATTGGAGCGCAACGGGGTAACGCCGCAGCACGGGGAAATCCTGGTGACCGGCGCCAATGGCGGCGTCGGCAGTTTTGCCATTGCGCTGCTCAGCAAGCTCGGCTATCGCGTGGTGGCGTCGACGGGACGAGTGGCGGAGCACGAATACCTGAAGCAACTGGGTGCCAGCGAAATCATTGATCGCGCGACCTTGTCCGAGCCGGGCAAACCGCTGGCCAAGGAACGCTGGGCGGGCGTCATCGACTCGGTCGGCAGCCACACGCTGGCCAACGCCTGCGCCAGCACCCGCGCGGAGGGAACCGTCGCGGCGTGTGGTCTGGCTCAGGGCATGGATTTCCCGGCTTCGGTGGCGCCATTTATTTTGCGCGGCGTAACCTTGGCCGGCATCAACAGCGTGACCCAGCCCAAGGCGCGCCGATTGGAGGCTTGGGATCGTCTGGCGAAGGATCTGGACTTTTCGCTGCTCGACTTGATCAGCCATGAAATCGCCCTGAGCGAAGCCATCGATGCCGCGCCGAAACTGCTTGCCGGACAGCTGCGCGGCAGGGTGGTGGTCGACGTCAATCGCTGACAATCACCCTCGCGATCTACATCGATATTCATTGAGGCTGGGTTTCGCGCTCAAGCAGTTGACGTTTGCGCTCGACACCCCAGCGATAGCCCGAGAGATTACCGTCGCTTCGGACCACACGGTGACAGGGGATGGCCACGGCCAGGCGGTTAGCCCCACAGGCCTGCGCCACCGCGCGCATCGACGTCGGTGCGCCAATGCGCTGGGCAATCTCGGCGTAGCTGGCCGTGGTGCCCGCCGGGATTTCTCGTAACGCCTGCCACACGCGCTCCTGAAATGCCGTGCCTCTGACATCCAGTGGCAGATCCAGGCCGATGGCCGGCGATTCGATGAAACCTACGACCTCAGCGATTAGCTGTTCAAACTCACTGTCGGCGCCAATCAGGTTGGCCTTGCGAAACTGATCCTGCAGATCGCACACCAGTTGATGCGGATCGTCGCCCAACAGGATCGCACAAACGCCACGTTCGCTTTGGGCCACCAGGATCGCACCGAGCGAGCACTGGCCGACAGCGAAACGGATGTCGTTGTTCTGGCCCGCGGCGCGGTAGTCGCCAGGTTTCATGCCCAATAGCTGATCTGCCGCTTCATAAAACCGGCTGTTGGAATTGAAACCGGCGTCGTACAGCGCATCTGTCACGGAACCGCCGTCGGCGAGACGTTCACGCACTTTGCGCGAGCGCTGCGCGGCTGCGTAGCCTTTGGGCGTAAGCCCCGTCGCCGCTTTGAAGACCCGGTGGAAATGGAAGGGGCTGAGCCCGGCGGTTTGTGCCAGCTCATTCAGCGTTGGCAATGTTTCGGCGGAGGCAATCTGCCGGCACGCTATCGCTACCGTGGCGGCGTGCTGTGCCGCCACGTCGCTTTGATCCTTGCTCGCGCGTTTGCTTGGCCGATAGCCCGCCGCCTCGGCCTGTTCGGCTGTGTCGAAAAATTCGACGTTCTGCGGTTTTGGCAAACGCGCCAGGCTGCTTGGCCGGCAGTAGATGCCCGTGGTTTTCACTGCGTAGACAAATTGCCCGTCTGCTTGCGGATCACGTGCGACCACCGCCGCCCAGCGTGGGTCGTTTTCGGTGGTAAATGGCGTGGAAAGCGTTTTCATGATGGGGGAATCCGTTGACCTGTTTGATTCAGGTTAACCAGCGCCGATGATCGCAACACTCCGCGCCTTGCGGTCAAACTTTTGCGGGTTATCCGGCCACGCGGAATGTCAGGTTGAGCCGCTGCTCGCCCAGACGCGGATGCCGTCCTTGTTTGATCGGCAGCACTCCGTGAAAGCGCAAGCGGTCAACGCCACCCCAGACGACCATATCACCATGCAGTAACGGGATTTTCTGTTGTTTGTCGCCCCGCTTGAAGCCGCCGAAAAGAAACATCGCCGGCAAACCCAGTGACAGCGAAACGATCGGCGCGCTGTAGGCTTTTTCGTCTTTGTCCTGATGCAATGACATCTTGGCACCGGGGACATAGCGATTGATCAGGCAGGAATCAGCATCAAAATCAGCAAAACCCGCATCTGCTGCTGCCGCGCGCGCCAGGTCGGAAAACACTGCAGGCATCCGCGGCCACGGCAATCCGCTGAGCGGATCGACGGTGGAATATCGGTAGCCGCTGCGATCTGTGATCCAGCCCAACGCGCCGCAACTGCTGGTGCCCACCGACATGCTGAAACCTCCCGGTGTCATCATGTGGCGCAAGGGCGCTTGGGCAAGGATCATGTCCAGCGCTGGCAGCAGTTGGTCGATCACACCCAGAGCGAAACCGCGCAGCAGCCACGATTGCTCACCAATCTGCTCTTTACGCGGTTGCTGTTCGGGTTCGTGTTCGGCGAACAGATCAAAATTATTCGGTTGCATGACGGTCGCGACGCATCGTGGAAGGTGGGCCTAGGGTATGCCGATTTCCACTGTGAAGGCGATTGACGATCTACAGTGCTTTGCTGACGGCAATTTCGCTGATGTCGTCGGTCTGGTCATGCAGCTTGTCCAGCTCGGCCTTGGCCTCTTCTTCGCTGCCGTTTACCAACTCAGCGAACTCGAAGCGGCGTTCACCATTGAGTTTGTACTTGATGACGTATTTGGTCGTTTGAGCCACGGTCATGCTTTCCTGTATGAATGAACGGAGTGTCTCAGCTGAGTTTGGTGCTGGAACGGCGGATGATCTTGATCGAGTGAGTCAGCGTCGGTTTGCGCGTCACGCTGATCGGGCGGCGGTTGACGGTGTCGATGGTAATGTTCCAGAAACCGGTGCTCGGCGCGGTAATGCGCGCCGGGAACGTATCAAAGGCGCCACCGTGGTAGGTGTGGCGACCGCCGTTCTTGAAGCTGCGGAAGTTGGCGTCGTTCATCAAACGAATGTTGCACATCTGCGAGCATTGGATGACGACGATGTCGTCTTCGTTGAGGTGCTCGCGCTGGTGAATAAATTTCATGGGCGCCTCCAGAAGGGCTTTTTCTACAAAATCAAAACGATAGCTTGTCGATTGGCGCAGTTTATCAGCCCGGACGGGTTATTATCTGGCCGTCGGGCGTCGGTTTGACAATTTTGAACAGATATTCGCGATTGGATGCGGGTTAAATGCAAAAGGCCTCGGAGAAAAACAGCATTTGTGCTGTCGGACGGTCTTTAACGGAGGTTTTGTATGAAGTGGGGTGTGTTGTGTCTGCCGTTGGTTCTGGTGATGGGTGGCTGTGCCAATGTTTCGGAAATCAACGAAACGTTGCCGACCATGAATGTGATCTCCGGCAAGAAGCCCCATGAGTATGCTCAGTGCCTGACCGAAAAACTCGCCGACAGCCGCGGCGCGTTGCAGGTACAGCCACAGAAGGACGGGGTCCGGGTGATTGTTCCAGGCAAACTGTCCTCAGGCCCTGCGGCGGTGTTTGATATCGAAGATCGCTCCAGCGGGAGCAGCATCAAGCTGCACGAGCGCATGTCGAATGTGCCGGTGCGCCCCAAGGATGTGCAGAAGGCCGCCAATGCGTGCATTTCCGGCTGATAGACTGTCCGCTATCAGCACCGATGCCGTCACAGTCATGCTGTGACGGCATTTTCATTTCTGGAGTCGCGATGAAGCGAGAGCAAGTACGGGAACGCCACGTAGAGGGCCTGATCTCGGCCACCCATGTGATTCAGAATCCGGCCAATCCGGGCGAGTGGATCGTGTTTTTCAAGAAGAGTGCCGGACGGAGTTATTTTCTGGTGGACGATAACGACGAAGTCGAGTCGTTCAACCGTCTCGACGATCTGATCGAAGTCGTGCGCGGTCTTGGGATCAAGTTCGCCGAGATCCACATGTAGGGCTTATTTGCAGACCACTACGACGCTGCGGTTTTTGTAGTTGCCAACATCGACGCCAAGGGTTTTGTCGCTCTCTTTGGGCTGCGGGGTGCCGTCAGTGCCAACGATGCGATAGCCAGTGCCGGCGCAGGATGCATCGGCTTTTTCGTAGCAAGTGGCCCACGAGTTCGCTTCGCCGGAGCAATCGATGCTCAGGCCTTGCTCGCCATTGTTCAGGTAAGTGGTTTCCGAGGTCGCGCAACCGCTCAGTGCCAATACCGCAAAAAGGGGCAGCCATCTGTTCATGTTCATGGTGTATGTCGTCTTCAGCTAAGGGGGACTAGACGCTCTGACAGCGCGGCGATGAAAAGGTTATAGCGATTGGCCACTTGTTTGTACGCGGGTACAAAAAAGCCCTGCGCAAAGGCAGGGCTGAGGCGTGTTGTGACAGATCAGTCCTGATCTTTGCCACGACGTTTGGACGAAGAAGGCGTGTCGGTGAACACGGACGCAACATCAGTCGCCATTTGCTCGCTGTCGAAAGGGCCAGCAATGTGCTCACCGTTGGTGGTGGTCAGCGTCCACTTGCCGTCCTTCTTGTCGATCACATACCCGTTGATGATTTTTACCGCAGCCATCTATCTGTCTCGTTCGCTGGTTCAAAGTCGCCATGATACCGGCAAATGCTCGCATTGGGGGGCGATGAGCGTATGGTGGTGCAGTTTGCTGGCGTCTTTGAGCTACGCTGATCTGGCCGCACAAAAAGGCGGATGGAACTATCGGCGAGAATATTTCTCTATGATGGCATCGGTTAGCCAGTGCGGGGCATTGTAAGGTGCACGCCGCCTGATTAGACTGCGCCGAAACTCGTACACACAGCCCTTTCAAGGACTTATATGATCAAGAAATGCTTGTTCCCAGCAGCCGGTTACGGTACTCGCTTCCTGCCAGCGACTAAAGCCATGCCCAAAGAAATGCTGCCGGTGGTAAACAAGCCACTGATCCAGTACGGCGTTGAAGAAGCTCTGGACGCTGGCCTGACGGAAATCTCCATCGTTACCGGTCGTGGCAAGCGCGCTCTGGAAGACCACTTCGACATCAGCTACGAGCTGGAAAACCAGATCAAAGGCACCGACAAAGAGAAATACCTGGTCGGTATCCGCAAACTGCTCGACGAGTGCTCGTTCTCCTACACCCGTCAGACCGAAATGAAAGGCCTGGGTCACGCGATCCTGACCGGCCGTCCGCTGATCGGTGATGAGCCGTTCGCCGTGGTACTGGCGGACGACCTGTGCGTCAACCTCGACGGCGACGGCGTTCTGACCCAGATGGTCAAGCTGTACAAGCAGTTCCGCTGCTCTATCATCGCTATTCAGGAAGTCGACCCGCAGGAAACCAGCAAGTACGGCGTAATCGCTGGCGAGATGATCCGCGACGACATCTACCGCGTTCACAGCATGGTCGAGAAGCCAAAGCCGGAAGACGCACCGTCGAACCTGGCGATCATCGGTCGCTACATCCTGACCCCGGACATCTTCGACCTGATCGAACAAACCGAGCCAGGCAAGGGCGGCGAAATCCAGATCACCGACGCCCTGATGAAACAAGCCCAGAACGGCTGCGTCATGGCCTACAAGTTCAAAGGCAAGCGTTTCGACTGCGGTGGTGCTGAAGGCTACATCGAAGCGACCAACTTCTGCTTCGAGAACTTCTATAAGACTGGCAAGGCTTACTAAGAGCGCTTGATCGGTTTGCATGTAAAAGCCACCTACGGGTGGCTTTTTCATTTTCTGCCCTTATATGTTTGGCAGCGCTTGCCCAATGGATGGCGGCAGGTATGCTGATCCCCTGCCGAGGAGATAGACATGGCCTACGATTTTGACCTTTATGTGATTGGTGCCGGTTCCGGCGGTGTGCGTGCTGCGCGTTTTGCGGCCGGATTCGGTGCGAAAGTGGCGGTGGCCGAGAGCCGTTATCTAGGCGGGACCTGTGTCAACGTCGGCTGCGTGCCGAAGAAGCTGTTGGTGTACGGCGCGCATTTCGCCGAAGACTTTGAGCAGGCATCCGGTTTCGGCTGGAGTCTGGGTGAAGCGAATTTCGATTGGGCGACGCTGATCGCCAACAAGGATCGCGAGATCGATCGCCTCAACGGCATCTATCGCAATTTGCTGGTCAACAGCGGCGTGACCCTACATGAGGCGCACGCGAAAATCGTTGGTCCGCACGAAGTTGAGGTGAATGGCGAGCGCTTTACCGCGAAGAATATTCTGATTGCTACCGGTGGCTGGCCGCAGATTCCGGAAATTCCGGGGCGCGAGCACGCGATCGGTTCCAATGAGGCGTTTTTCCTCAAGGAACTGCCTAAGCGTGTGCTAGTGGTTGGCGGCGGTTACATCGCGGTCGAATTCGCCGGGATCTTCCACGGCCTCGGCGCGAACACCACGCTGTTGTATCGCGGTGATCTGTTCCTTCGCGGCTTCGACGGCTCGGTACGCAAACACTTGCAGGAAGAGCTGACCAAGCGCGGTCTGGATCTGCAATTCAACGCCGACATCGCGCGTATCGACAAGCAGGCTGACGGCAGCTTGAAAGCCACCCTCAAGGATGGTCGTGAGCTGGAAGCGGATTGCATTTTTTATGCAACCGGCCGGCGTCCGATGCTCGACAATCTGGGGCTGGAAAACACCGATGTGCAGCTCACCGATAAAGGTTTCATCAAAGTCGACGAGCAATACCAGACCAGCGAGCCGTCAATTCTGGCGCTGGGCGATGTTATCGGTCGTGTGCAACTGACGCCAGTGGCGTTGGCTGAGGGCATGGCGGTAGCGCGTCGTCTGTTCAAGCCAGAGCAATACCGTCCGGTGGATTACAAGATGATCCCGACCGCGGTGTTCAGCCTGCCGAACATCGGCACGGTCGGTTTGACCGAAGAAGAAGCCCGGGAGGCTGGTCACGATGTGGTGATCTTCGAAAGCCGCTTCCGACCGATGAAGTTGACCCTGACTGAATGTCAGGAAAAAACCCTGATGAAACTGGTGGTCGACGGCAAGACCGACAAGGTCCTTGGCTGCCACATGGTCGGTCCGGACGCCGGCGAAATCGTGCAAGGCTTGGCGATTGCGTTGAAGGCTGGCGCGACCAAGCGTGACTTCGACGACACGATCGGGGTGCACCCGACGGCCGCCGAAGAGTTTGTCACCATGCGTACACCGGTCGGCGCTTAAGCGTCCTTCGGTTTGCCTGGGTCTGGCGCTGCCGCAACGGTAGCCGCCAGACGCTGGCTTTCTTCCAGGCTCGCCTGAGCTTTGCCTAATTCCTTTTCCAATGCCTGATTGACTAGCGTCTGTTCCTCGACGCTCTGTTTGAGTGCCTGGCTTTCCAGCGTGGCCACCCGCAGGCGTTCCTGGAGGAGGGTGCGCTCGCTGTCGACGCGCGTGGCCTGTTCGAGTAACTGATCCTGCCGCTGATTGCTCTGTTTGAGCTGATCCTGCGTCAGGCTCAGTTCGCGCTGAGTGCCACGATTTTCAGTCAGCAGGCGCTCGTTGTCGCGGTGCAGTTGGGTGATTTCGTCCTGACGTACCAACGCGCTTTGCTGAGCCTGACGCAGCTCGGCCTGAATCTGCTGCACCTGACTTTCGTGACGGCTCTGCTCCTGCTCGCGCTGCTCTTTCGTGGCATTGCGGTAGTGCTCCAGCGCGTCGCGTGCGTGCAGGTGCTTTTCCTCTAGCGAGCGGATCTGCTCATCCTTGTCCTGGAGGCGCAATTCAAAGTCGGCCAATGCCTGATTAAGCCCGGCGTTGCGCGTCTGTTCGGTTTGCAGCATCGAGCGCGTGTTGTTCAGTGCTTCGGATTCGCGCTCCAGCGCGGCACATTGAATGCTGTGTTCGTGCTCGATTTTTTCCAGCGCCTGACGAACTTGCTTCAGCTCTGATTCCAAAGCCTCGCGTTGTTCTTCGAACTGCTCACGCGCCTGCTCGATGGGCTCTTGCGCCTGTTCCTTCAAGCGCTGAGCGAGGCGCGAGACCAATGCGGTCAACTCGTCGTCGATCGGCTCTGCTGACGCTTCAATCGGCTGAGCGCCGTCGTCCAGCTCTTTCAGATAGCGATGGATCGTGGTTTTCGAGCCGGTGTTGCCCATTTCGATGCGTACTGCATCGATGCTTGGGTGTTCGCCGCGAGCCAGAATCGCGGTGCGCGCGATTTGCACTAGTGCCTTGGTAATGCCGCCACGGGCCATGTGAACTCCTACGGTTTCGTACTGTGGTACATGCCACTAAGGTACGCAGTGTACCATCCTGAATATAAAGGTAAACCTTTGGAATAAAAGACGCGGGATATACTGGTATTACCCAGTGTCAGGCGGCAAAATGCGCATCTGCACCTATTCATCAGTACGCCAGCGAGAAGAACAGCCCATGAGCGATCTGGATCGCTATCTGCAAGCCGCCACCCGTGACAACACGCGCCGTAGTTATCGCGCGGCCATCGAGCATTTCGAAGTGAAGTGGGGCGGGTTCTTGCCAGCGACCGCCGACAGCGTCGCGCGGTATCTGGTGGCGCACGCCGGCGAGCTATCGATCAACACGCTGAAGCTGCGCCTTTCTGCACTGGCGCAATGGCACAACAGCCAAGGCTTTGCCGACCCGACCAAATCGCCAGTGGTGCGCAAGGTGTTCAAAGGCATCCGGGTATTGCACCCGGCGCAGGAGAAGCAGGCCGAGCCACTGCAGTTGCAGGATCTGCAGCGCGTCATTGACTGGCTAGAACAGGAAGTGCAAACCGCGAGAGAGCAGCAGGATCGCCCGCTATTGCTCAAGGCTTACCGCGATCGTGCGCTGATCCTGTTGGGATTCTGGCGTGGCTTCCGCAGCGACGAGCTGTGCCGCCTGCAGATCGAGCATGTGCAAGCGCACGCCGGCAAAGGCATCACTTTGTATTTGCCGCGCAGCAAAGGTGATCGGGAAAACCTCGGGCAGACCTATCAAGCGCCGGCGCTGCTAAAGCTGTGCCCGGTGCAGGCGTACATCGACTGGGTCACCGAAGCAGCGCTGGTGCGCGGCCCGGTATTCCGCAGCATCGATCGCTGGGGCAATCTGAATGAGGAGGGTTTGCACGCCAACAGCATCATCCCTTTGCTGCGCCAGGCACTGCAGCGCGCAGGGATTGCTGCCGAAAACTACACCAGCCATTCCCTGCGTCGCGGCTTCGCCACTTGGGCGCATCAGAGTGGTTGGGACCTGAAATCGTTGATGAGTTACGTCGGCTGGAAGGATATGAAGTCGGCGATGCGCTATGTTGAAGTCAGCCCATTCCAAGGGATGGCTCGGATTACGGATAACCCGGCTTCGTCGTAGATATCGTTTTCTTCTATAAATACAGTCCGCTAATAGCGAAAACAAATCAGCAGCATCAGGTTTGCCAATGAGCCATCCGTCGAGTGAGTGGGTAGGATTCACCCATCGAATTCACAACCCTGACGGAGAGTCATCAATGCCTATCATCAACAGCCAAGTAAAACCGTTCAAAGCTACCGCGTTCAAAAACGGCGACTTCGTTCAAGTCTCGGACGCTGACCTGAAAGGCAAGTGGTCGGTCGTGTTCTTCTACCCAGCCGACTTCACCTTCGTTTGCCCAACCGAACTGGAAGACCTGGCTGACAACTACGCTGCTTTCCAGAAGCTCGGCGTAGAGATCTACAGCGTTTCCACCGACACCCACTTTGCCCACGCTGCCTGGCACAACACTTCGCCAGCTATCGGCAAAATCGAATACACCATGATCGGCGACCCGACCCACGCCATCTCCCGCAACTTCGACGTGCTGATCGAAGAAGTTGGCCTGGCTGACCGTGGCACCTTCGTGATCAACCCTGAAGGCCAGATCAAAATCGTTGAACTGAACGATGGCGGCGTTGGCCGTGACGCTTCCGAGCTGCTGCGCAAGATCAAGGCTGCTCAGTACGTTGCTGCTCACCCAGGCGAAGTTTGCCCAGCCAAGTGGAAAGAAGGCGAAGCCACTCTGGCTCCGTCCCTGGACCTGGTCGGCAAGATCTAAGTCTGTGACACGCAACTCAGGGCGGTACGCCGCACCTTCTTAAGTACGCTGCACCGCCCAATAAAAATGCCCGGGCGAGATTCGCTCGGGCTTTTTTTCGCCTCAAATAAAGGAAATCGCCCGTATGTTGGACGCCAATCTTAAAGCCCAGTTGAAATCGTACCTGGAACGGGTCACCCAGCCGATCGAGATCGTTGCTTCCCTCGACGACGGTGCGAAATCCCGTGAAATGCTGGAACTGCTGAAAGACGTTGCCAGTCTTTCGAGCCAAATTACTCTGATCGACAGCGGTGACGATGCACGCAAGCCATCGTTCTCGATCAACCGTCCAGGCGCTGACATCAGTCTGCGTTTCGCCGGCATCCCGATGGGCCACGAGTTCACCTCGCTGGTACTGGCCTTGCTGCAAGTCGGCGGCCACCCATCCAAAGCCAGTGTTGAAGTGATCGAGCAGATTCGCTCGCTCAAAGGCGAGTTCAGCTTCGAGACCTACTTCTCGCTGTCCTGCCAGAACTGCCCGGACGTGGTCCAGGCACTGAACCTGATGGCCGTGCTCAACCCGAACATCCGCCACGTCGCCATCGACGGCGCGCTGTTCCAGGATGAAGTCAACGATCGCAAGATCATGGCGGTGCCGAGCATCTACCTTAACGGTGAAAACTTCGGTCAGGGCCGTATGGGCCTGGAAGAAATCCTCGCCAAACTCGACACCGGCGCCATCGAGCGTCAAGCCGAGAAGATCAGCGCTAAAGAGGCCTTTGACGTACTGGTCGTCGGCGGTGGCCCGGCTGGCGCTTCGGCCGCCATCTATGCGGCGCGTAAAGGCATCCGCACCGGTGTGGCGGCTGAACGTTTCGGCGGTCAGGTGCTCGACACCATGGCTATCGAGAACTTCATTTCCGTGCAGGAAACCGAAGGGCCGAAACTGGCCACGGCGCTGGAAGAACACGTCAAACAATACGACGTCGACATCATGAACCTGCAACGCGCCGACAAGTTGATCCCTGGCAAAAACGGCGAGCTGCACGAAGTTCACTTCGCCAGCGGCGCGACCCTCAAAGCCAAGAGCGTGATTCTGGCGACTGGTGCGCGGTGGCGTGAAATGAACGTGCCGGGCGAGCAGGAATACCGCAACAAAGGCGTGGCTTACTGCCCGCACTGCGACGGTCCGCTGTTCAAAGGCAAGCGTGTGGCGGTGATTGGCGGCGGTAACTCCGGCGTTGAAGCAGCCATCGACCTGGCCGGGATCGTGTCGCACGTAACGCTGCTGGAGTTCGACGTACAACTGCGCGCCGACGCTGTACTGCAACGCAAATTGCACAGCTTGCCGAACGTCACCGTGATCACCAGTGCGCAAACCACTGAAGTCACCGGTAATGGCGAGAAGGTCAACGGCCTGCGTTACAAGGACCGCAACACTGACGAACTGCGCACGGTCGAGCTGGAAGGGATTTTCGTGCAGATCGGTTTGCTGCCGAACACCGATTGGCTCAAAGGCACCATCGAGCTGTCGCCGCGCGGCGAGATCATCGTCGACAATCGTGGGGAAACGTCGATCCCGGGCATCTTCGCTGCTGGCGACGTGACGACCGTGCCGTACAAGCAGATCGTGATTGCGGTGGGCGAGGGCGCTAAAGCTTCTCTGAGCGCGTTTGATCACTTGATCCGCACTTCGGCTCCGGCTTAAACGCCCGGCCAGAAATGAAAAAACCCGTGAGCGATCACGGGTTTTTTATGCCTTACACCAAATCAGTTACAGCGGGGTTGGCTGAATGATCTCGACCCAGTAACCATCCGGATCCTTGATGAACGCCAGGCTTTTCATGCGGCCATCGGTCAGGCGCTTCTGGAAGTCGCAGCCCAGTTCTTCGAAGCGCGCGCAAGCGGCAACAATGTCCGGCACCGAGATGCAGATGTGGCCAAAGCCACGCGGATCGGTGTTGCCGTTGTGATAGGCAAACTCAGCATCGTTTTCGGTGCCGTGGTTGTGGGTCAGTTCCAGAATGCCCGGGATCGACTTCATCCACTCGGTGCGCGCAGCCGCATCGGCCGGGATCTGGGCTTTGTCGACCAGGGCGAGGAAGTACAGGCTGAACTCGGCTTCCGCGAAGTCGCGCTTTTCAACCAGCGAGAAACCCAGCACGCGTGTGTAAAAGTCCAAAGACTTGGTGATGTCTTTTACACGCAGCATGGTGTGGTTGAAAACGAAGTTGCGGGTTGCGCTGTCTGGCGTGGCGGTGACGCCGGGGAAAGTGTTCAGTTCTTGCAGGCTCATGGGCCCTCCAATAGCTATGGGCGAGTGAATGGGCGCAATGATACGCATGCCTGCCGGCATCGCCAAATGAAAGGGCGGGCTTGCCCTGCGCACAGGCGGGGCTCAGACTTTGCCGTTCAATCTTCGAGTGCGCCCGGTAATGATCCGACTGTTTAAATCCCCGTTTGTTTTTTTTGCTTTGTCTCTGATCGTGGCCCCTGTGGTGGCGGACGAACCGAGCATCACTTGGCCGGCAGGTTGGGAAGTCGAAGCGCTTCCGGACGTGTCACCGCAGGTTTCCCGTCAGCGTGCGGTAAAAAATGACGCCGATGGCAATCAGGTGATGGTCATGGAGTTGACCATGACTCAGGTTGAGGCGGGCCATCAGGTCAACTTGCAGGGCGTGCTGCTGGAGATGCGCAAATCGATTCAGAAAGATTTTTTCCAGGGCGGTTACCAGAGTGTCTGCAACAAAGTGCACTCGGCTACGCTTGGCTCTTTACCGGCGCTGGAGTCGACTTGCACGATCACCGAAAACGGTCGACATGTGTTATCGCAAACGCTGGTGGCGGCGGTCGAGGCAGACAAGGCTTATGTTCTTTCCTACGCCGGTCAGGCAGAGGTTTATAAAGCGAGCGCAGACGAAATAGTCGCTGTGAGAAACAGTCTGAAACTTTAATTTACCGACTCTAGCCACGGCGGAGATTAGATACTCGAAGGGATTAAGTACAAAGTTTAACATTGAGCTTCTGCTGCAACATTGAGCAGCAAATTGTTTAGGCATCTGCTTCATAGACGTTACAGGGTTGGCTCAACTTGTTCGATGAAATTCATTTCATTTGTTAGATATTGTCAACAAAAAAGCCCTGCGTGATGCAGGGCTTTTTTGTTGACGTCAAAGTTAACCGCGCAACCAGGAATCAACGGTGGCAGCACCGTATTGTTCTTTCCAGGCTTTCAGCCCACGGTGGTTGCCACCTTTGGTTTCGATCAGTTCGCCGGTGTGCGGGTTCTGGTAAACCTTGACTACGCGAGCGCGGCGGGTCTTAGGTGCAGCAGACGCCTGCAGGGCCGACTTGCCCGGGTTCGGATCGAGAATGGCGATGATGTCCTTAAGGCCTTTGCCGTAGGTTTTCATCAGCCCCTGGAGCTTTTCTTCGAATTCGATTTCCTTCTTGAGACCGGCATCGTTCTTCAGCGATTCCAGCTGCTTGAGCTGTTCCTGAAGGGCCTTTTCAGCTGCGCGAAATTCAGCGAGTCTGGACAATATCTTTACTCCAATAGTGTGTTCGGCTGATACCAACCGCAAACAAAGCTATAAGCCAAGAGCCTTGAAGCGACTCGGTGATAAATGGCTCACCTGCCAATCTTGCATCAGGTTGAAAAAATTGTAGTAGTTAATGCGCCAAGAGTAAATCCTGATGTTGTCTTCATGTAACGACAGTGGTGTTTTGAATCAATTTGGTGCGCTTCGTCGGTGTGCCCGGCATAAATCTGAATAGTTAATCGTGACTTAATGCACGGAGAAAATCCGCCGCTGGCATTGGCTTGCCGAACAGATAGCCTTGCATAAAGTTGACGTGATGAGCGGTCAGGTAATCGGCCTGTTCCTGTGTTTCGACACCTTCGGCAACAATACCCAGATCGAGCTTCGCCGAGAGTTCGATGATCGTGTCCAGAATATGCCGCGACAATGCGTCGATGCCGATCATGGCGACGAAACTCTGATCGATCTTGAGAAAGTCGACATTGAATTTGCGCAAGTAACCCAGGCTCGAGTGACCAGTGCCGAAGTCATCGATTGCGATCATCACGCCCATGGCATGCAGTTGCTCGAACAGTTGGCGGGTGATGTCGGTGGGCTCGATCAATTCGCGTTCGGTCAACTCCAATACCAGGCTGATGCTGCCGGGAGCAAAGGCTGCAAGAAGCTCGCGGCAATCTTCGACCAGTTCCAGATCCCGGCAGTGACTGGCGGTGATGTTGATGCCGAGGTGAAACGGCTGCGTCAACAGGGCGGATTGCGGCCCCAGCAACGCAGCGGTCTGCTGCATCAACGCGCGGGTCATTGGCACGATCAGTCCCGAGTGCTCGGCAAACGGAATAAACAGATCAGGACGCACCAGACCTTCTTTGGGATGATTCCAGCGCATCAATACTTCAGCGCCCGACCATTTTTTGCTGTCGCCGTGCACCACCGGCTGGAAGTATGGAATGAACTCGCCGGCATCCAGCGCGCGTTGCATTTCGTGGCTGGGCGAGGTCGAGCGTTTCTGCAGAACATGGCCGATAGCGCCCGAGACCGCGCCGAAGAAGATCAGCAGACTGAACAGCGGCGGGTATTCCTCAGCCATGTAGCGCCAGGTTTCTCCCTGCGGGAAACCCGCGGAAACGCTGAACCCATGATCCGGCGACACCAGCGTGCTCTGTGCGACGGGCAGCGGGGGCAGGGGAGCTTGATGGACTTTGCCATCGACCGAGAGCCAGTTGTCGCCAACTTGCAGCAACAACAGCGTTTGCCGGCCAATCAGACGCAGGATGTTACTCAAGTGATAGCCATCCAGTGTAGTCAGGGCGCCGCCGCGACCGTCGCTGAGGCGATACACCAACAGTGCGGAATTGGGCGTCACCGGGTTGCCGTTCATGAGCCACAACTTGCCTTGGTGATAATCCCCGGCGTTGACCGCCTCTTTGAAATCGCCGAACAGCGAACTGCAATAGAGATTGTTGTCCCACACCAGATTGGTCGAACGCACAAAGGGGCGGCGCGTCACTTGTTCGCGCAACGCCAGTTTTACGTCTTCGCAGGGTTTACCGGCCAACGGCAACAAGTCCCGCGCCGCTTGCGCGGTGCTGTCGAGCATCAATTCGAACTGGCGCAAGGCCTCTTCGGCCGTGTGTCGAGCACTCTGCTCAAGTGTGCGTCCGGCTTGCATATAGAGAATCACGCCGCCTGACAGTATGGGCAGCAGACCACTCAATAAAGTGACGGCGATACGGGTGCTGCGCTTGCGGCGCGGTCTGACGGTCAACGGCATGGGCGCATCCTGTCGCGATGGGGTGAGGCTCTTGAACGCAAGCCGGAAAACGGCGCGCCGCTGAAATACGTTTTCAGCCAGAGGGAGGATAGATGGCAGATGCCGCTTGCGCTGCTCACGGCGGGGGATTGGCGTCGTCAGCTTGAAAAAGGCATTTTACCTGTGCGACAAACCCCTTGCACCCGTCGGAAAAAAGCGGATTTTAGAGAGAGGGCAGACAAGCCTATTTACGCTGTGTAGAATCGGTTTACGCATACAATAATAATCGTCTTCTGGCAGCAGAAGCCTCGCCCGCAAGAGCCTTGGGTCGACAATGAAGATATTCGGGTTTCAACTGATCTACGGTGACTTCCTTGCCCGCAGTGTGCGTGGCATCTCCTGCGCGCCACCCACCGACCTCACATGACTGACAAATAACCCTGGTTAATTGATAAGAAATGATGAGGTGCCACCATGGCAGATTTATACGAAAACCCAATGGGCCTGATGGGCTTTGAATTCATCGAGCTCGCATCACCGGTGCCGGGCACCCTGGAGCCGATCTTCGAGATCATGGGCTTCACCAAAGTCGCCACTCACCGTTCCAAGAACGTGCACCTGTACCGTCAGGGCGCGATCAACCTGATCCTCAACAACGAACCCAACAGCGTCGCTTCGTACTTCGCGGCCGAGCATGGCCCGTCGGTGTGCGGCATGGCGTTCCGCGTCAAGGATTCGCAAAAAGCCTACAACCGCGCACTGGAACTCGGCGCTCAGCCGATCCACATTGAAACCGGCCCGATGGAGCTGAACCTGCCGGCGATCAAAGGCATTGGCGGCGCACCGCTGTACCTGATCGACCGTTTTGGCGAAGGCAGCTCGATTTACGACATCGACTTCGTGTTCATCGAGGGCGTTGATCGTAATCCGGTTGGTGCCGGCCTGAAGATCATCGACCACCTGACGCACAACGTGTATCGCGGTCGCATGGCGTACTGGGCGAACTTCTACGAGAAGCTGTTCAACTTCCGTGAGATCCGTTACTTCGACATCAAGGGCGAATACACCGGCCTGACCTCGAAAGCGATGACCGCGCCGGACGGCATGATCCGCATCCCGCTGAACGAAGAATCGTCCAAGGGCGCAGGTCAGATCGAAGAGTTCCTGATGCAGTTCAACGGGGAAGGCATCCAGCACGTGGCGTTCCTCACCGACGACCTGATCCAGACCTGGGATCAGTTGAAGAAGATCGGCATGCGCTTCATGACGGCACCCCCGGACACCTATTACGAAATGCTCGAAGGGCGTCTGCCGAACCACGGCGAGCCGGTCGATCAACTGCAATCGCGCGGCATTCTGCTCGACGGTGCGTCGGAGCAGGGCGACAAGCGTCTGCTGCTGCAGATCTTCTCGGAAACCCTGATGGGCCCGGTGTTCTTCGAGTTCATCCAGCGCAAGGGCGACGATGGTTTCGGCGAGGGCAACTTCAAGGCCTTGTTCGAATCGATCGAGCGTGACCAGGTGCGTCGTGGCGTGCTTGCCACCGAGTAATCCGCTGCTGAAATGAAAAATCCCGGCCTGCAGAAATGCAGAGCCGGGATTTTTTGCTTTTAAGGGCGGCGTTGACGCATCAGATGTTTGAAGCCTTCGAAGATCAGTACCACAACCGCCATCCAGATCGGAATGTAGGTCAGCCATTCGCCAGACTTGATGCTCTCGCCCAACAGTAGCGCCACACCTAGCAACAACACCGGCTCAACGTAACTCAACAAACCAAACAGACTAAACGGCAGCAATCGGCTGGCAATGATGTACACCACCAGCGCCGAGGCGCTGATCAAACCGAGCAGCGGGATCAGCCACAACAACCCGGGGTATTGATCGAACACGCCAAAACCCTGTTCGCCGCCGTGCACAAACCAGTAAGCGATGGGCAGCATCAGTGTCATGTCGACCCACAACCCGCCGAGGTGGTCGGTCTTCAGGTACTTGCGCAGAACGAAGTACAGCGGATATCCAATGACGACCACCAGCGTCGCCCAAGAAAAGCCACCCACCTGATACAGCTCGTTCAACACGCCCAGCGAAGCAAATAACACTGCGATTTTCTGCAGGTACGACAGGCTTTCGCCGTAGGCGATTCGTCCGGTCAACACCATTGCCAGTGGCAGCAGGAAGTAGCCGAGCGACACGTCGAGGCTGTAGCCATTGAGCGGCGCCCACATGAACAGCCACAGTTGCACGCCGAGCAGGGCGGAAGAGACGAGCAGGCCAGCGATCAATTTCGGCTTGGCGGCCATCAGCCGCACCAGTTCCAGCACCCGCCGCCATTCTCCGGATACCAGCATGAACACGGTCATGCACGGCACCGTCAGCAGCATGCGCCAGCCGAAAATTTCCACGCCGCTCAATGGGGTGAGCAGCGAAGTGTAGTAATACATGACGGCAAACAGCACCGAGGCTGAAACCGATAAAGCGATACCTTTAGACAAACTGTCCTCGCGGGTGGGTGAGCAAACGGGGCGCGAAGGATACGTGGTTTTTGTGCTGAATATTGGCCGGTTGCTCAATATTTACAACATCCCGTCCTCACGAATGAAGGCGCTGCCGTGGATCGAGATTTCGGCAACGCCTACAGGAGTGTAGTCAGTGAGGTTTGATCAGTGGATTGCCAAGGCGCTGAATGTACATCTCGCCCAATCGGTACGACGCGTGATCGGTGATATGGCCAATGTCGCGGTAAACCGGCAATCCATCGACGGTGGTCATGCAGGATTTGCCCTCGCATTGCACGCTTTTCGGGTCGACGATGATCAGGCTTGGGTATTCCGCCTGCAGTTCACTGAAGAGTTTTTCCAGTTCCGGGTCTTGCGTGCCAGACAATGGCGCCAAGGCGCAGCCACGACTTTGCTCTGCGCTGCCGAACAGTCCACGCAATTTGATCTGTTGAAACAGGCATTCATTAATGCCCGGTGGCATGGGCAGGGTGCTCTTCAGAAGAACGGGCGTTGCGCCGGTGTTCACGATGGTGTCCAACGCTTGGCGAATCGCCACGGCCATGCGTTGGCGCGACAGTTCGATGCTGCGCGGGTCATCCAGGCGGGTGACGATCGCATCGGACATATAACCCTCCCAGAAGTGTCCGATAATCACGTACTGGAAGGCGTTATTCCGGATGATCTCGTAGTAGCGCTGAGCGGCATCGTGGCACTTTTTATACAGCGCGTTTTTATATTTATACCAGTTGTATAAATAGAGCTCGGGCAGCGCCAGGCATGCCGGGTACGCCTGCGCGAGCACGGAAAGGTCGGCATCCTTGGCCAGCGTGTCGACGAACCCCCAGTACTGATTCGAATAGGAGTCCCCCATCAGAAACACCTGTGGCGCGGCTTTTACGGCGCCGAACAGACAGTCTGGATCGGCGCCGTCGCTGACGCCCAGGCACTTTTCCCTGGCGGCTGGAACCGACGCGTTCAAACGGTCGAACAGCTGACGGGTCTCAGAGCCGAAGCGGCCCGGCCAGCCCTCGTGTTTCTGCCCAGCCGCGTGCAGGATCGACAGGGCGATCGCGGGCACGATCATCAGCACCACCAGGGTTTTGGCAAAACTGGCCCGGGCTTTTCGGAATCTGTTTTCGATCAGGACAAAGGACAGGTAACCGCTCACGAAGCTGGCGACGAAGTAGAAGATCGTTACGGGCGGGGTCAACGCGATGCCCAAGTCGTTCATCACCGCGAGGATCGGCCAGTGCCACAAGTAAATGGAATACGAGAGCGTGCCTATGAACACCAGAGGTTTGAACGCCAGCACTTTCGCCGTGACGCTGACATCGCCGATCCCGCGAAACAGCAGGGCCGCGGTCGCAAGGCACACCGCAATGGCGTGATAGCTCGGAAAGCCTGAGAGGATGTCGTTGCGGGTCGCGCAGTAGGCGATCGTGGCCAGCGACAGGGCGCCGATCAGCGATGCGCTCAGGCGATTGAGCCGGAATGTCTCGGTGCTGAAGATCACGGCGCAGGAGCCGATCATCAACTCAAAAATACGTGCGGTGAAAAAGTAGTAGTTTTGCTCGGGATGCGCGTACGACAAATACAGCGCCACGGCCATCGCCGCCAAGGTCAGAGCGAGGACGGTCGCCTTGAAGATTTTTTTCGCCACATAGCGGTGGAGCAGCCAGAGGCCCAGAGGCAAGAGCAGATACCACTGCCACTCGATGGCCAGCGACCAGGTGTGTAACAGCGGCAGACTGGCCGCATCCGGCGTGGCGTAACCGGTTGTCGCTTTGGCAAAGTATTGATTGGAGATGAGCAGCGAGGTGTACTTTTCGCTTTTGAGAAAGTCGATGTAATCACTTGGCAAGTACAGCAGCGTGGTCACCGCCAGGGTGACGATGAGCAAGGCAATGACCGCCGGTTGCAAGCGCCAGATCCGCCGCGTGTAAAAGCCGGAGAAACTGAACGTACCGTTATCCAGCGACTTGAGGATGATCGAGGTGGTCAGGTATCCGGAGATGACGAAAAAGATGTCGACCCCGATGAAGCCGGCCGGGAACAGCGTCAGTCCGCCGTGAAAAATCAATACCAGCAGCACCGCGACGGCCCGAAGGCCGTCGACATCGGCGCGGTATTCAAGTGAGGTTTTGCCCACACCGGACGTTGCAGTCGTCCCTGGCACCGCCTGTATGCCCGGGCTGTTTTTGGTGCTGAACAGTTTAAACAGCAACGCGCGCAGTGGTTTCCGCGCAGATTCGATGGGGCGGTTGAACATTGATGTATCCCGGGCCGTGTCAGTGCGATCAATCAGATTCCGTTTGATCGCGATCAATTCCATGAAAAACAGCCGATTGTATCGGCTGTTGATACAGAGGGAAAATCTTAAACCTGACGCGGCGTGCGACCTGACACAAAGTGACTGACATCGTTGAACCCCGGCGTCGACGAGTGCCCCGGCGTGACCAGCGAGTCGATAAATGCCTCATCCTCCGCCGTGATTTTCACTGTTTGTGCCTTTGTGTAGGCATCCCACTGTTCTTCTGTGCGTGGCCCGACAATCGCCGACGTCACCGCGCTGTTGTTCAACACCCAGGCAATCGCAAATTCAACAATGCCAACGCCACGTTGCTCGGTGTACTGATGAATCTGCTGGGCAATGCGCAACGACTCCACGCGCCATTCGGTTTCCAGAATGCGTTTGTCCTGACGTCCGGCGCGGCTGTTGGCGTCCGGTTGCGCGTCCGGCGCGTACTTGCCGCTGAGCACACCGCGAGCCAGCGGGCTGTAAGGCACCACGCCGAGGCCGTAGGTTTGCGCCGCGGTGATCTGCTCGGTTTCAGCCTGGCGGTTGACGATGTTGTACAGCGGTTGGCTGATCACCGGGCGATCAACGCCGAGTTGATCGGCGATGCGAATCACCTCGGCAATCCGCCAGCCGCGATAGTTCGACAGGCCCCAGTAACGAATCTTGCCCTGACGAATCAAGTCGCCAATCGCCGAAACGGTCACTTCGAGCGGCGTATTGTGGTCTTCGCGGTGCAGGTAATAAATGTCGAGATAGTCGGTGCCCAAGCGAGTGAGGCTGGCTTCCAGACCATTGAAAATATGCTTGCGGCTCAAACCGCTGCGATTCGGCAGGCCGTCCACCGGGCCGAAACCGACCTTGGTCGCCAGTACCCAGTCATGCCGATGGCGGGCAATCGCTTCGCCGACGATCTCTTCGGAGCGACCCTGGGTGTAGACGTCAGCGGTGTCGATGAAGTTAATCCCCTGATCCCAGGCCTTGTCGATGATGCGCAACGAATCTTCGGCGCTGGTTTGTTCGCCGAACATCATCGTGCCGAGGGTGAGGGTGGACACCTGCAAACCCGAATGCCCCAGTGTGCGATAGCTCATGCCGAAATCCTTTTGTCGGTGGGAAATCCTCAACAAATACCAGATGCCTTAAAGCGCGCAAAGTGAATTATTGATGGGATAAAAAAACGGCCCATAAGGGCCGTTTTTTGTCTGCCGCCAGGGCTTAAGCCCGCAACGTCCGCGTCATGCGCAGCGCCAGCAAGCTGCCGCCGACAATCACACCCGCCAGCAGATACAACGCCGCATCGGTCGAACCGGTGCTGTCCTTGACCCAACCGACCAGGTACGGGCTGAGGAAACCGGCCATCTGCCCCATCGAATTGATCAGCGCCAGGCCACCGGCCGCCGCGCCCGCGCTCAACATCGCCGTCGGCACTGGCCAGAACATCGGCAGGCCGGTCAGCGCGCCCATGGTCGCAATGGTCAGACCGAGAATCGCGATCGCCGGATTGGCGGCGAAATTCACCGCGATGACCAGACCGATCGCGCCCATCAGCATCGGCACCACCAAGTGCCAGCGGCGTTCTTTGCGCAGATCCGCCGAGCGACCGACCACCAGCATGAACACCGCCGCTAGCAGATACGGAATCGCACTGAGCCAGCCGATCACCAGGTTATCGCTGAAGCCAAGGTTCTTGATGATCGACGGCAGCCAGAAGTTGATCGCGTACACGCCACTCTGGATGCAGAAGTAGATCAGGCCGAACGCCCAGATCGCCGGATTCTTGAACACGGCAAGCAACGAGTCGGAGGTGGTTTTCGGCTTGTTCGCCAGGTCTTCGGCCTGATCCGCCTCAAGCACCGCGCGCTCGTGCGGGGTCAGCCACTTGGCATTGGCGAAGCTGTCGCTGAGCAGGAAATAGGCGAGGGCGCCGAGGATGACCGTTGGAATCCCTTGCAGCAGAAACATCCACTGCCAACCGGCCAAACCGCCTTGGCCGGCGGCGAAGTGGTTGAGAATCCAGCCGGAAAACGGGCTGCCGAGCAAACCGGAGACCGGAATGGCCGACATGAACAACGCCATGATCCGGCCACGGCGAAAGGTCGGGAACCACTGCGAGAGATACAGCACGACACCCGGGAAGAACCCGGCTTCGGCGGCGCCGGTAAACAGGCGCAGGGTGTAGAACTCGGTCGGGGTGGTGACGAACAACAGGCAGGTCGACAGCGTGCCCCAAGTGATCATCATCACCGCAATCCAGCGTCGAGGACCGAATTTGGTCAACGCCAGGTTGCTCGGTACGCCACACAGGACGTAGCCGATGAAGAAGATGCCGGCACCGAGGCCGTAAACGGTTTCGCTGAATTTCAACGCGTCGAGCATCTGCAGTTTGGCGAATCCAACGTTGACCCGGTCGAGGTAGTTGAACAAGTAGCAGATGAAGATGAAGGGGATTAAACGCAGGGTGATGCGTTTATAAACGGCATTTTTATCGTCGTCTTTGGTCTGGGTAGCTGCGGCGCTGTGCGACATAGCGGCTCTCTCTTTATTATGATTTTTTGCGATGCAAAGGGTAACGTTGATCGCCCTGAGAGTCTCGGCCAACCTTGGCAGGATTGTCTTTGTGCCTGAGCACAGGGTTTGCCGCCAGACCCTGTGCGGGTGAACAACCGCCAGTGCCAGAAAATAAGGATTGCCGCCGCTATGTTTGAACTCGATCACGACCTCGCCCAGGACATCGTCGACCGGGCCATGGCCATTTTGCCCTACAACGTCAACGTCATGGACAGCCAGGGCCTGATCCTCGGCAGCGGCGAACCGGAGCGTATCAATACCCGCCACGAAGGGGCGCAACTGGTGCTGGCCAATGGGCGCGTGGTGGAAATCGATGCGCAAACCGCCGTGCATTTGAAGGGTGTGCAACCGGGGATCAACCTGCCGTTGCTGCTCGATCAACGCTTGATCGGTGTGCTCGGCATCACCGGCGAGCCTGAACAATTGCGTACTTACGCGGAGCTGGTGCGCATGACCGCCGAAATGCTTGTCGGCCAGCGCAATCAGCAGGCCGAGCAGCAGTGGCGACGTCAGCGCTGCGACGATCTATTGGCGTTGCTGCTGAGCGAGGCCGGGGATTCGCCACGGCTGATCGATGAGGCCCAGCAACTGGGGCTCAAGCCGCAATTGACGCGGGTGCCGTATCTGTTCGAACTCGGTCTGGAGCATGGGCCGGGGCAAACGGTGGATGCGCTGAGTGCCTGGCTGACCTCGCGCTATCCCGACAGTTGGTGCGTGAGTTCGGCCAAGTCATCGCTGCTCTGGTGCCGGCCGGCGAGCCAGAACGTCGAGCATGATCGGCTGCTGGAAAAACTCGATAGCGGTGGCTGGAATATTTTGCGCATTGCCGTGGGTGGCCAGGCCGATGGCTTGCTGGGACTGCGGCGCTGCTATCGGCGGGTCGGCGATTTGCTCGCCTATGGCCGCGAAGTGCTGCCGCATTCGCGCTTGCTGACGCTTAATCGCTACCGGTTGCCGGTGATGTTGTGGCGGCATCGCAATGACGATGCGCTGGATGAATTGCTCAAGCCCTTGCGCAAAGTGATCGCCAAGGACGGCAACGGCCAGTTGCTGGCGACGCTGCGCAGTTGGTGCGAACACGACGGGCAGAGCCAGGCGTGTGCGGATGCGTTGGGGATTCACCGTAATAGCTTGCGCTATCGGATGGAGCGGATCGCCGAGTTGAGTGGGGTTGATCCGTTGCGGCTGGATGGGATGTTGGCGCTTTATCTTGGGGTGCAGCTCCTTCCCCAGACCGATCCGAATTGATAGGGCGCCTTTTAGGACGCCTTCGCGAGCAGGCTCGCTCCCACATTGGAATGCGGTCAACCTGTGGGAGCGAGCCTGCTCGCGAAAGGGCCGGGACATTCAACAAAAGTTTCTTTGTGGAAATGAACAATAAACGCCCGCACCGCTTGTGCAGCGGACCGGCGTCAATGCGCATGCCGACTGGCAGCATGAGGGGCATTGGAACTGGAGAATTCGCATGAAGATCGTCATCGCCCCCGATTCGTTCAAGGACAGCCTGAGTGCCCAAGGCGTTGCCGAGGCCATTGCGCTTGGCCTGGCGCAAGTCTGGCCGCAAGCCACGTTGGTCAAATGCCCAATGGCCGATGGCGGTGAAGGCACGGTCGAGTCGATTCTCGCCGCGTGCGAAGGCGAACTGCGCCGCACCCGCGTGCGTGGCCCGCTCGGCGCGCCGGTTGACGCCGCTTGGGGCTGGTTGCCGCACAACCACACCGCAATCATCGAAATGGCCGAGGCCAGTGGCTTGCAATTGGTGCCAACGGGGCAGCGCGATGCCTGCATCACCAGCACCTTTGGCACTGGCGAGCTGATCCGCGCGGCGCTGGACGCCGGCGCTCAACGGGTGATTCTGGCAATTGGCGGCAGTGCGACCAACGATGCCGGCGCCGGCGCCATGCAGGCGCTGGGAGTGAAATTGCTCGATGTGCAAAATCAGACGCTGGTACCGGGCGGTTTGGCCTTGGCGCAACTGGCGCGGCTGGACATCAGCGAACTGGATCCGCGTCTGGCGCAGGTGCGTTTCGATATCGCCGCCGATGTGGACAATCCACTCTGCGGCCCCCACGGTGCCTCGGCGATTTTCGGCCCGCAAAAAGGCGCCTCGCCGGCGCAGGTGCAGCAACTCGATCAGGCACTCGGGCACTTCGCCGACCTGTGTGCCGAGGCGCTGGACAAAGACGTTCGCGATGAGCCGGGCTGCGGTGCAGCGGGCGGTCTGGGGTTTGCGGCTAAAGCATTTCTCGGCGCGCAGTTTCAGGCCGGGGTTGAAGTGGTCGCCGAACTGGTCGGCCTTGCTGCAGCCGTGGAAGGCGCGGATCTGGTGATCACCGGCGAAGGTCGCTTCGATGCGCAGACCTTGCGCGGCAAAACGCCGTTTGGCGTGGCGCGAATCGCCAAACAGCGCAACGTGCCGGTAATCGTCATTGCTGGCACCTTGGGCGACGGATATCAGGAGCTCTACGACCACGGCATCGATGCAGCATTCGCCGTGACCAGCGGCCCGATGACGCTGGAGCAGGCGTGTGCCGAAGCACCGCGCTTGCTGCGCGAACGCGCCACCGATATCGCTCGGGTTTGGCAACTGGCGAAGAGCAGCCTGTAACTCCCGGCGTGAAGGGTGTTTCAATCTTGTAACACCCTGAAAAATAGTTGTGCTTGACCCGCAATCTTCCTAAAGCCTGGCCGATACAGCTAACAGGCGCGCACACCACACCCCCAAATAGTGACGCCGGACTGAAGCCCGCCCCACGGGCCAGTGATCACGGCAAGGACGCTCGTAGTTTCTATCATCCGAGAGTCCATCTATGTCCTTGCGTAACCTGAATATCGCGCCACGTGCCTTCCTCGGTTTTGCCTTTATCGCCTTGCTGGTGGTCGTGCTCGGCGTGTTCGCCGTCAACCGCATGTCGATCATCCGCCAGGCCTCGATGGACATGGAGTCGACGCAACTGCCCAGCGTGACGCATCTGGCTGTAGTGACGGAAAACGTCCTGCGTCTGCGCATCCTGTCTTTCCGCGTGCTGGTCAACCGCGAGCCTGCCGGTTTGCAGGAAGCCCAGACCCGCATCGCGGCGCTGGTCGACAAGGTGCGCAGCGCCCAGGCCAGCTATGCGGCATTGCCGGCCGGCGCGGAAGAGCGCGCGTTGTATCAGACGTTCGCGAGCACGCTGGATAACTACGTGCAAGCGCAGAACCAGATGATGGAGCTGTCACGCCAAGACAAAATCGATGAGATGCGCAGCCTGATCAACACGCGGATCAAGGACGGCACCGACCAGATGGGCGAGCAGCTCAACAAGCTGATTGCGATCAACGCCGCTGGCGCCAAAGCCGCTTCGGCGCAGGCCGGTGAAAAATACGACAGTGCGATCTTCGGCATCGTCCTCGTCGCCATCATTGCCGCGCTGGCCACCGTGCTGCTGGCCTGGTTGCTGACCCGCAGCATCGTCACACCGTTGAACCGCGCCGTCGCTGCGGCGCGAACCATCGCCGAGGGCAACCTGACCAAAACCATCGAAATCGACGGCAACGACGAGCCGGCGCGCCTGCTTGAAGCCTTGGCGGCGATGCAGACCAACCTGCGCAAAACCATCGAGCAGATCGCCGGTTCCGCCACCCAACTGGGCGCCGCTGCCGAAGAACTCAGTGCGGTCACCGAAGAAGCCTCCCGTGGCTTGCAGCAGCAAAACAATGAGATCGAACAAGCCGCCACGGCGGTCAACGAGATGACCGCCGCCGTCGAAGAAGTCGCCCGCAACGCGGTGTCGACCTCCGAAGCGTCGAACCAGTCGACCCAAGCCGCTCGCGAAGGTCGCGATCAAGTGGTGAAAACCGTCGACGCGATCCAGACCATGACCCACGACGTGCAGAACACCGCGCAAATGATCGAAGGCCTCGCCACCCAGGGTCGCGACATCGGCAAAGTGCTCGACGTGATCCGCGCCATCGCCGAGCAGACCAACCTGCTCGCACTCAACGCCGCCATCGAAGCTGCGCGCGCCGGTGAGGCCGGTCGGGGTTTTGCCGTGGTCGCAGACGAGGTTCGCGCGCTGGCTCATCGCACGGCGCAATCGACCCAGGAAATCGAAAAAATGGTCGCTGGTATTCAGAACGGCACCGGTGAAGCAGTTTCGTCGATGCAACAGAGCAACCAGCGTACCCAGTCGACCCTGGAAATGGCCCGTGCGGCCGGCGTTGCTTTGGAGCAAATCACCCAATCGATTCACCAGATCAACGAACGCAATCTGGTCATCGCCAGTGCTTCGGAAGAACAGGCGCAAGTGTCGCGGGAAGTCGATCGCAACCTGGTCAACATCCGCGATCTGGCCACGCAATCGGCCGCCGGGGCCAACCAGACCAGCGCTGCGACTCATGAACTGTCGCGTCTGGCGGTAGATTTGAATGCGATGGTGGCGCGTTTTGTGATTTGAGATAGGGTGAAGGCTGGAGACCGCGCCATCAGGAGACGTACATGCGCTATTCAGCCTTGACCCAACGAATCGCCGGGGAGGGCGCCGCTGCCTGGCAGATTCACGACCGAGCGCTGGCGTTACGCGCCGAGGGGGTTGATGTTCTGTTGTTGAGTGTGGGCGATCCGGATTTTGATACGCCGCTGCCGATTATTCACGGCGCGATCGACAGTCTGTTGGCGGGTGACACGCATTATTCTGAAGTCCGTGGCCGGCTGGCGTTGCGCAAGTTGATTGCCGAGCGCCATCGCCGCCACAGCGGTCAGGCGGTCGATGCCGACCATGTGATCGTCATGCCCGGCGCGCAGTGTGCGGTGTATTCGGTGGCGCAATGTCTGCTCGATCCGGGCGATGAGGTAATCGTCGCCGAGCCGATGTATGTCACTTACGAAGGCGTGTTTGGTGCCTGTGGCGCGACGGTGGTGCCAGTGCCGGTGCGGCCGGAAAATGGCTTTCGCGTCGATCCGGCGGATGTCGCGGCACGCATTACACCGAAGACCCGCGCCATGCTGCTCAACAGTCCGAACAATCCGTCTGGCGCCAGCCTGTCACTGTTGATCTGGCAGGAACTGGCGGCGCTGTGCGTGCGGCACGACCTGTGGCTGATCAGCGACGAGGTCTACAGCGAACTGCTTTATGAAGGTCATCACGTCAGTCCGGCGAGCCTGCCGGGCATGGCCGAACGCACGGCGACGATCAACAGTCTGTCGAAATCCCATGCCATGACCGGATGGCGCATCGGCTGGATGATCGGGCCGAAATCCCTGGCTGAGCATTTGGTCAATCTGTCCTTGAGCATGCTCTTTGGTCTGCCGGACTTTGTGCAGAAAGCGGCGGAGGTTGCGCTGAAGTCGGATCTGCCGGAAGTGACGCAGATGCGGGAGGAATATCGTTTGCGTCGGGATCTGGTGTGCGAGCGTTTGCAAGGGTGTCCGGGGCTGTACCCGATCCGCCCCGACGGCGGCATGTTCGTGATGGTCGACGTACGCCAGACCGGGCTCGGCGCCCAGGCATTCGCCGAGCAGCTGCTGGAGGGTTATGGGGTTTCGGTGCTGGCGGGGGAGGCGTTCGGACCGAGTGCGGCGGGGCACATTCGCATCGGTCTGGTGGTGGATCGGGTGAAACTGGCGGATGCCTGTTCGCGGATAGCGCTGTGTGCGGCGCAGCTTTTACAGGCGCGCAGTGCCTGACAGGTGTGTGTGTTGTCTGTATTGGCCTCTTCGCGAGCAGGCTCGCTCCCACATTGGTTTTGTGAACACTGAAGATCCAGTGCGGGAGCGAGCCTGCTCGCGAAGGCAGCATTACAGCGACCGATTAATTCAGCCCTGCCAAGCCGATGGATTCACCACATTCGCCGGTTTCTCTCCACTCAACGCCGCGAGCAAATTCTCCACCGCACACCGCGCCATCGCTTCCCGCGTCTCATGCGTCGCCGAGCCCATGTGTGGCGTCGCCACGACATTGTTGAGCTGCAACAACGGCGAGTCATGATTCAACGGCTCACGCTCAAACACATCCAGCCCCGCCGCGCGAATACGGTTATTGCGCAAGGCGTCGATCATCGCCGCCTCATCCACCACTTTGCCCCGGGAGATGTTGATGAAGATGCTCTCCGGGCGCATCAACGCAAACTGCTCGGCGCCGATCAGCTTTTCAGTCTGTGCAGTCAGCGGCAACGTCAGACAAATGAAATCGGCCTCCTGCAACAGCGCCTCAAGGCTGCGATATTGCGCATCGAAACGCGCCTCGACCGCCGGTTTGCGCGATTGACTGTGATAGAGCACCGGCATGCCAAAACCGAAATGCCCGCGTTGCGCCAACGCCTCGCCGATGCGGCCCATGCCGATGATCCCCAGCGTCTTGCCATGCACATCGGTGCCGAAATGCGCGGGGCCGATGTTGCGGTTCCATTGGCCGCTGCGCACCCTGTTTGCCAGTTCCACCACGCGCCGAGCGGTGGCGAGAATCAGGGCGAAACCGGTGTCGGCGGTGGTTTCGGTAAGCACGTCCGGCGTGTTGGTCAGGACGATTCTGCGCCGGGTCAGGTAATCGATGTCGTAATTGTCGACGCCCACCGAAACACTGGCGACAGCTTCAAGCTGCGGTGCCAGATCAAGCAGCGCAGCATCAAGTTTCAGGCTGGCCCCGAGCAAACCGCGGGCGCCGGGCAGGGCGTCACGCAGTTGCATGAGGCCATCGGCGTCGAGGCTGTCGATCAGCGTCACCTCGCACTGTTCCTGTAAACGCGCCATCAGCGCGGGCGAAAGTTTCTTGTACAACACGACCTGTTTTTTCATGGCAAAAGTCTCTTCAGGAATGCGCCGGCACGGCTTGCGTGGCGACGGCTTTGGCGACGACGCGATCACTGGCGCCGGGCTTGAGGAAAATCGTCAGCACCACCGACAGCAGCAACGCGCCGCTCATCAACAAGTACGAAGCGCCGGGCGAACCGGTGGTGCTGTTCAGGTAACCGACCAGGTACGAGCCGCCGAACGAACCCAGCGCGCCCATGCTGTTGATCAGCGCCATCGCACCGCCGGCAACGTTGGCTGGCAGAATCTCCGGGACAATCGCGAAGAACGGGCCGTAAGGTGCGTACATGCAGGCGCCGGCAACCACCAGCAGCGTGTACGACCACCAGAAATGCTCAGCGCCCAGCGCGTACGAACCGTAGAAAGCGATGGACGCAATCAGCAGGGGCGGCCAGACAAAGCGTTTGCGCTTCTGCAGTTTGTCCGAGCCCCACGACACCGCGAGCATGCCGATCACCGCCGCCAGATACGGCAGCGCCGACAGCCAACCGGCCTCGATCATGTCCATTTGCGCGCCGGCCTTGAGGATCGACGGCAGCCACAGCACGAAGCCGTAGACGCCGATGCTCCAGCAGAAAAACTGCAGCGCCAGAATGATCACCTTCGGCGACCGGAATGCTTCGGCGTAATTCTTCACCGCTTTGATGCCGACCTGTTCGGCGGCCAGTGCGCTTTCCAGATCCTGCTTTTCCTGCTCATTGAGCCACTTGGCCTGCGCCGGACGATCATCGGCCAGACGCCACCAGATAAACGCCCACAACACCGCCGGCAAACCTTCGATGATGAACATCCAGCGCCAGCTGAAATGCTGCACCAGATAGCCCGACACCACCGACATCCACAGCATGGTCACCGGGTTGCCGAGGATCAGAAAGGTGTTGGCCCGCGAGCGTTCCGCGCGGGTGAACCAGTGGCAGAGATAGACCAGCATCGCCGGCATCACCGCCGCTTCGACCACGCCGAGCATGAAGCGAATGACGATCAGCCAGTAGGCGTTGGAGACCACGCCGGTCAACGTGGCGAGCCCGCCCCAGAGGATCAGGCTGACGAAAATCAGCTTTTTCACGCTGTGTTTCTGCGCGTAGATAGCGCCTGGCACCTGGAAGAAAAAGTAGCCGAGAAAGAACAGTGCGCCGAGCAGTGATGACAGGCCCGGGGTGATCATCAGGTCTTCGGCCATGCCCGACGCGGCGGCGAAACCGTAGTTGGCGCGATCGAGATACGCCAGGCTGTAGGTGATGAATACGATGGGCATGATGTACCACCAGCGGCGGGTGGCGAGGGTTGCGGTTTTCATGGGTGTTGCTCCTGAGCTTGTTGTTTTTGTCGCAGCAGGTTCAAATTTTTATAGCGCTTATGCGGGCCTCTTCGCGAGCAGGCTCGCTCCCACAGGGGAATGCGGTTTGACTGTGGGAGCGAGCTTGCTCGCGAAGGCGGTTTCAAATTCAACAGATAATTCGAGGCGGGTCGGCAAACCCTCCATATCTCCACGACTCTGCACCGCACGACTGCCAATCCAGTTCGCCCGCTGCACCGCTTCGGCAAAGCTCTGGTGCTCCAGCAAGGCACTGATCATCCCAACGGCGAAACCATCACCGGCGCCGACCGTGTCGACGACATTGGCCACCGGCACCCCGGCGACAAATCCCGACGCCAGATGCGTTCGGTAATAAGCACCTTCCGGCCCGAGTTTGATCGCCACCGCCTCGGCACCCTGATCGAGATAAAACGCCGCGATGTCCGCCGGGTCTTCGAACCCGGTGAGCAGACGCCCTTCGCTCAGGCCCGGCAATACCCAATGGGCGAGGGCGGCGAGGCGATTGATCTCGCGGATCATCTCGCGTTCATTGGCCCACAGGCTCGGGCGCAGGTTGGGATCAAACGACACGCTGCGCCCGGCCGCACGCATACGCGTCATCAGTTCGAAAGACATTTCCCGCGCCGAGGCCGATAGCGCCGGCGGAATGCCAGTGGCGTGCAGATGTCGCGCGCTCAGCAGGCTGGCGTTGATCGACTGCGGGGACAGATGACTGGCCGCCGAACCGCGCCGGAAATACTCGACCTGCGGGTCGCTGCCGTCGTCGCTGCGCGACTTGAACTGGAAACCGGTCGGGTGATCGTTATCGATGGCGACCTGGCTGCAATCCAGCCCTTCGTTGGCCAAGGTCTGCACCACAAAGCGCCCGAGCGAATCATTGCCGACGCGACTCAGCCACGCGACGTTGAAACCCAGCCGCGACAGGCCTATCGCGACGTTGCTGTCGGCACCGGCAATGCGCTTGTGAAACTGCTCGACCGCTGCCAGATCACCGGTCTGCTCGGCGACCAGCATCGCCATGGTTTCGCCGAACGAAAGGATATCGATCTCAGACATGGGCAGGCTCCAGACGGGATTGGCCGAGGCGGGCGAGGGCGGCGACATGCTCAGTGGTCAACTGCACCAGATCATCGCCCTGCAACGGGTATTCGGCGGCGCGCATAACGCCTTGGGCCATGTGCCGCAGGAGTTGTTCCCACAGGTGCAGGTCGCTGACGGCGGGTGGCACGGCGACGAGTTTGCCGTCGGCGCGACGGGCCACGGCTTTGCAATGCACATAGCCGACGTGTCGACCGAGCAGGCGCGCGGCGCTGGCGGCGGACTGGTCTTGCCACTGCCAATTGCCGATGTCGAAAGTCATTTTGATCGGCAGATTGTGCTGTTCGACAGCGGCGAAAAAGCGCTGGAACGGTTCGATGCGGCCGCCGTGCAAAGTCTGGTCGTTCTCCACCAGCAACTGCACCGGGCTGTGTTTCAAGCGCTCGGCCAGGGCTTGCAGATCATTGGTGTCGGTGAAATAGCCCAGCGACACCTTCAGCCATTTCGAACCGAAGACCTCGGCCTGTTGCAGGGCGGTGATCAATTCGGGATTGGGCTGCGCCTGACCGGCAAGCCACAGCTCGGTCGGCGAGGAATAGATGCTTTGCAGGCCCTGCGCCTGGGTCGCTTGCGCCAGTAGCGCCGGATCTTCTCGGGTCAGCAGCTCTTCTCGCCATTCGATGCGATTGGCGCCAGCGGTGGCCAGCACATCGATGAACGATCCTTGACCGCGCTGGCGGACAAGCTCGGCGCCGTAGCTGGACAGGCTGATGGAAACGTCGGGTTTATTCATTGTTATTGACCTCTGAAACCGGTTTCATTTTTGTTCAAAAAAATATCAGTGATTCTGGGTTGTTCTTTCGGGCGCCTTCGCGAGCAGGCTCGCTCCCACCTTTGGAATGCGGTCAACCTGTGGGAGCGAGCCTGCTCGCGAAAGCGTCAGCTCAAACACCGCCAACCTGACGGGTCGATCCCCGCTCAACCAACACCGGCGCAAAATCAATTCTGCGCGCCAGCCCATCATCCCCGCGCAAACGCTTGAGCAAACACTCAAAGGCCCGCGCGCCAATCTCTTGCGTCGGCTGGGCCAGCGCCGTAATCCCGCTGCCTACCAACGGATACCAATCCAGATCATCCAGAGCAATCAGCCCGACATCCTCGAACAACCGGCAACCGATCTCGCGCAACGCAGTGGTCGCGGCCAGCGCCGCCACACCGTTGGCGCAAAACAGCGCTTTCGGGCCGTTCGCAGGATTCTTTAAAAATGTTTGAAGATGAGTAGAGAGATCCACGCCTGTTTCAACAACGGCTCCGCCTAACCCCGAACGCTGCTCAATCTGCGCCTGAAAACTGCTGACCCGTTCGATCCGCGAACTGGTGCCGTCATACGGTTCGGTCACCAGTAGCACATCGCGATAACCACGCTGCTCAAGGTGGGCGAGGGCCATTTCCACTGCTTGCGGGTTGTTCAGGCCAACCATGTCGCTGTCGAGCCCATCGACCTGGCGATCGACCAGCACCAACGGCATCTCGCGGTGAAGTTCATGCAACTCGTCACGGTGATGGCCGAGGGTGTTCACGATCAGCCCTTCGATGTTGTACGAGCGCAACAGCGCCAGGTGCTGGCGTTCCTGCTCGTCATCGCGGTCGGTGTTGCACACCACCAGGCTGTAACCGTGCGCACGGCAGGCGGTTTCCACCCCGTGCATCACGGCAATTGAATAAGGGTTACGTATATCGGCGACGAGCATGCCGATCAGGCGGGTACGGCCGCGTTTCAGGCCACGGGCCATTTGATTGGGACGGTAGCCGAGCTCATCGATTGCCTGCTCGATGCGCAGGGCAATGGCATCGGAGAGCAGGGCGCGATCCTCACCGATGAAACGCGACACACTGGCCTTGGACACGCCGGCGCGTTCGGCGACATCGAGCATGGTCACGCGGCTGCGCTGGGCGGTGGAGAAGTCGTTCACGGTCTGAAACCTTGTTATTGGATTTATAGGTTCAGGCTCTGCAGGCAGTCCTGAAACCGGTTTCAGGAAACACCAAAAGCAAATCCTTCGTCAAGTAAATGATCATCTGCCATTGACTCGCCGACGACGGGCGGGAATGAGTCAGCCGAACAAACCGGCAGCGATATTGATGGAAAAGCCCAGAATGGCCGTGTTGAACACAAAACCGATCAACGATTGTGCCAATACGATTTTGCGGATATCGCGCGTAGCCACACCGACATCGGCAGTCTGCACGGCAACGCCGATGGTGAAAGAGAAGTACAGAAAGTCCCAGTAGTTCGGCGTCGTCAGCCCTTCGGCAAAACGCAATGCTGGTTCCTTGCCATCCCAGGTGTAATACAGCCGCGCGTAGTGCACACAGAAAATCACCCCGATCAGCAGCCACGAACCAATCACGGTGAGTGCGGTAAAACCGTAGTGCAGCAGTTTGCGCGAAGTTTCCAGGTCTTTGCTGCCGGCCAGTTCAAAGGTGATTGTGGCGAGACTGGCGAGTGCGGCGATGCACACCACAAACAGCACCAGCCCGGCGTTTTCGTCCTCGACTTCGGCGATGCGTTTGACGTCCGGGGCCTTGGCGCGGACGGTCAGCCAGAACATCAGGATCAGGTAAGTCCATACGCCGGCGTTCCAGCCGATGAGGATTTTGCTGACGATGGAATCGGCGGGAACCAGGAGACCGGTGGCGAGGCCGAACAGCGCGGCGGCGGACAGGCGAGGGTGGGTGCGGGCGAGGAAGCGCATGGGGACTCGATGGGCCAGGGTGGTTAAGACACCTTAGCCCAGCGCCGACAGGAATGACCACTGGCTCGAGTTTATGACGATCCCTGTGGGAGCGAGCTTGCTCGCGAATGCGTTCGATCAGTCAACATCAACGTTGAATGTAACGACGCTTTCGCGAGCAGGCTCGCTCCCACAGTTTGGATCAGTGGGGCTTGGTGAAGCGTTGTACGAGTTTCATGACCACGACAAAGAACACGGGCACGAAGATCACCGCCAGCGTCGCAGTGATCATCCCGCCAATCACCCCGGTGCCGATCGCCTGCTGGCTGGCCGAGCTTGCGCCAGTGGCAATCGCCAGTGGCACCACGCCAAGGATGAACGCCAGCGACGTCATCACGATCGGCCGCAGACGCAGGCGCGCCGCTTGCAACGTCGCGTCGATCAGGTCGTGGCCTTCGTCATACAAGCTCTTGGCAAACTCGATGATCAGGATTGCGTTTTTCGCCGACAGACCAATGATGGTGATCAGGCCCACTTTGAAGAACACGTCGTTAGGCATCCCGCGCATCGTCACCGCCAGCACCGCGCCGAGTACGCCCAGCGGCACCACCAGCAATACCGAGGTCGGAATCGACCAGCTCTCGTACAGCGCCGCCAGACACAGGAACACCACCAGCAGCGACAATCCAAGCAGGATCGGCGCCTGATTGCCGGACAAGCGCTCCTGCAACGACAGACCGGTCCATTCCTGACCCAGACCTTTCGGCCCTTGCGCGACCAGTCTTTCGATTTCCGCCATGGCTTCGCCCGTACTGTGTCCCGGTTTCGGTTCGCCGGAAATCGCAATCGCCGGATAACCGTTGTAACGGGTCAACTGCGCCGGCCCCTGAATCCAGTTGGCTTGCACGAATGCCGACAACGGCACCATGTGCCCGGCGTTATTGCGCACATGCATCTTCAGCAGATCGGCGACCTGGCTGCGTTGATCGCCTTCGGCCTGCACCACCACACGCTGCATGCGGCCCTGGTTGGGGAAGTCATTGATGTAACTCGAACCGACGGCGGTGGACAGCGCATTACCAATGTCGGCGAACGACACGCCCAGAGCGTTGGCTTGCTTGCGGTCGACGATCAATTGCACCTGCGGCGCTTCGGCCAAGGCACTTTCGCGCACGTTCATCAGCACCGGGCTCTTTTCGGCGGCGGCGAGCAGTTCTGTGCGCGCCTGCATCAATGTCGCGTGACCGAGGCCGCCGCGATCCTGCAAGCGAAACTCGAAACCGCTCGATGTACCGAGGCCATCGATCGGCGGTGGCAACACCGAGAAGGCCATGGCGTCCTTGATTTGACTCAGCGCGATGTTGGCGCGGTCGGCAATCGAACTGGCCGAATCATCGCTACCGCGTTGCGACCAATCCTTCAGCGTTGAAAACGCCAACGCCGCATTCTGCCCGCTGCCGGAGAAGCTGAAACCGAGAATCACCACACTGTCGCTGATGCCCGGCTCGCCGGCGTTATGCGCCTCCAGCTGCTCGGCGACGGCCACGGTGCGGTTCTTGGTTGCGCCGGGTGGCAACTGGATGTCAGTGATGGTGTAGCCCTGGTCTTCCACCGGCAAAAACGAGGAGGGCAGGCGCATAAAGCACAGGCCCAGACCGATCAGCAACACAACGTAGATCAGCAGATAGCGTCCGGTGCGTTTCAACGCATAGCCGACCCAGCCCTCGTAACGATCCGTCAGGTTTTCGAAGCGGCGGTTGAACCAGCCGAAGAACCCACGTTTTTCGTGATGCTCCCCTTTGGCAATCGGCTTGAGCAAAGTCGCGCACAGGGCCGGTGTCAGGGTCAGCGCGAGGAACGCCGAGAACAGAATCGAGGTGGCCATCGACAGCGAGAACTGCTGGTAAATCACCCCGACCGAGCCCTGCATGAACGCCATCGGAATAAACACCGCCACCAGCACCAGGGTGATGCCGATGATCGCCCCGGTGATCTGGGTCATGGCCTTGCGCGTGGCTTCCTTGGGCGACAGGCCCTCGGTGGCCATGATCCGTTCGACGTTCTCCACCACCACAATGGCGTCGTCGACCAGAATACCGATGGCCAGGACCATGCCGAACATGGTCAGCACGTTGATCGAGAAACCCAGCGCCAACATGGTGGCGAAGGTGCCCATCAGCGCCACCGGCACGACCAGCGTCGGAATCAGCGTGTAGCGCACGTTCTGCAGGAACAGGAACATCACCGCGAACACCAGCAGCATGGCTTCGCCGAGGGTGTAAATCACTTTGGTGATCGAGACTTTGACGAACGGTGAAGTGTCGTACGGGATCTTGTATTCCACCCCGGCCGGGAAGTAGCGCGACAGCTCATCCATCTTCGCCCGCACCAGCGTCGCGGTGTTCAGCGCATTGGCGCCCGGCGACAGTTGCACGCCGACGGCGGTGGACGGCTTGCCGTTGAGGCGCGTGCCGAACTGATATTCCTGACTGCCGATTTCAACACGAGCGACATCGCCGATACGCACGGTCGAGCCATCGCGATTGGCTTTGAGCACGATGTCGGCGAACTCTTGCGGCGTCGACAACTGGCCCTTGACCAGAATCGTCGCGGTGATTTCCTGGGTCGCTGGCGACGGCAGATCGCCGATGCTGCCCGCCGAAACCTGAGCATTCTGCGCGACGATGGCTTCGTTGACGTCAGCCGGGGTCAGGTTGAAGGCGATCAGCTTCTGGGGGTCAATCCAGATGCGCATGGCGCGCTCAGCGCCGTACAACTGCGCTTTGCCGACACCGTCCAGACGCTTGATCTCGTTCATCACATTGCGCGCCAGATAGTCACTGAGCGCGACGTCATCGAGTTTGCCGTCGCTGGAGGTCAGGGTGATCAGCAGCAGAAAACCGGAAGAAACTTTCTCGACCTGCAAGCCTTGCTGGTTGACCGCTTGCGGCAGGCGCGACTCCACAACCTTGAGACGGTTTTGCACATCGACCTGGGCCAGTTCCGGGTTGGTGCCCGGCTGGAAGGTGGCTTTTATGGTGGCGCTGCCGAGGCTGCTCTGCGATTCGAAGTAGAGCAGGTGATCGGCGCCGTTGAGCTCTTCTTCGATCAGGCTGACCACGCTTTCATCGACGGTCTGCGCCGAGGCGCCCGGGTACACGGCATAGATTTCGATCTGTGGCGGGGCGACGTCGGGGTATTGCGCCACCGGCAACTGCGGGATGGCCAGCGCACCGGCCAACAGGATGAACAGGGCGACGACCCAGGCGAACACCGGGCGGTCGATAAAGAACTGCGGCATATAAAAGCGTCCTGCTTACTGACCAGAGGTCTGGGCAAGTGGAAGAGGGGTGTCGTCGATCTGCACCTTTTCGCCGGGGCGGGCGTGTTGCAGGCCTTCGATGACTATACGGTCGCCAGGCTTGAGGCCGCCGGTGACGATCCAGCGATTGTTCTGCACCGCGCCCAGTTGCACCGGTTGCTGCGCCACGCGCATTTGCTCGTCGACGGTCAGCACCTGAGCAACCCCGGCGCTGTCACGTTGCACGGCGCGTTGCGGTACGGTGATGCCGTTCTGGATCGTCGCTTGTTCGAGGCGCACGCGGATGAAACTGCCCGGGAGCAAATCCAGATCCGGGTTGGGGAATTCGCTGCGCAGGATGATCTGGCCGGTGCCTGGGTCGACAGTGATGTCGCTGAACAGCAGTTTGCCCGGTAGCGGATAAAGACTGCCGTCATCCTGAATCAACGTGGCTTTGACCTGATCCTGACCGACTTCCTGCAGTTGCCCCGAGCGGAAGGCCCGACGCAGTTCGTTGAGTTCACGGGTGGACTGGGTGAGATCGGCGTGAATCGGGTTCAATTGCTGAATCAGCGCCAGCGGCGTGGTTTCGTTCTGCCCGACCAATGCGCCTTCAGTCACCAGTGCGCGACCTACGCGCCCGGAAATCGGCGCGGTGACGGTGGCGTAGCCAAGGTTTAACCTGGCGCGCTCGACCGCAGCTTTGTTGGCGGCGACATCGGCGGCGGTTTGCCGGGCATTGGCACGGGCGTTGTCGTAGTCCTGACCGCTGATGGCCTGGTCGTCGATCAACTGCGCATAGCGCTGTTCCTGCAGTTTTGCCTGGAATGCATTGGCTTCGGCTTTGCGCAGTGCAGCTTCGGCGCTGTCCAGGTCTGCCTTGAACGGGGCCGGATCGATGCGGAACAGCACGTCACCCTTTTTCACGTCGCTGCCTTCACGGAAAGTGCGTTGCAGCACCACGCCGGCCACCCGTGCGCGCACTTCGGCAATGCGCGGCGCGGCGATCCGCCCGCTGAGTTCGCTGCTGATCGTCAGAGGGTGGGTTTCGATGGTCTCGATGCGCACCGTGGCGGGTGGTGCCTGCTCTTCCGCGTTCGAGGATGAGTCACAGGCGCTCAGCGTCAGCGCCATTGCGATCAGGCCGAGCCCGGCCAGCAGTTTGTTCGACATGTACAACCCCCAATATTGATGGCCGCATCCTACGACCAGACGCGCAGATTAGCGGTGAAGCTTTGTAGGCGCTGTGTGAAATTGTGTAAGGGTTTTGCTCAGGGACGGGTGAGGGCGTATATCCTTTAGCCCTTGAAATTTATTGCGACTGATAAATAGCTTTCGCGAGCAGGCTCGCGCCCACGAGGGATCGCATTCCAAGAGTGGGAGCGAGCCTGCTCGCGAATTCGCTTTATCGCTCGTCACAGCACCTTCTGGAAACACCCATGCCCAACATCCTCCTGGTCGAAGACGACACCGCCCTCGCCGAACTGATTTCCAGCTACCTCGAGCGCAACGGTTATTCCGTCAGCGTGATCGGCCGGGGTGACCACGTCCGTGAGCGGGCGCGGCTGAATCCGCCGGACTTGGTGATCCTCGACTTGATGTTGCCAGGGCTCGATGGCCTGCAAGTCTGTCGCTTGTTGCGGGCTGATTCGGCGACGCTGCCGATTTTGATGCTGACCGCCCGCGATGACAGCCACGATCAAGTGCTGGGGCTGGAAATGGGCGCTGACGATTACGTCACCAAACCTTGCGAACCGCGTGTGCTGCTGGCGCGGGTACGGACGTTGTTGCGCCGCAGCAGTCTCAGCGAGCCACTGACCGCCAACGATCGCATCCTCATGGGCAACCTGTGCATCGACCTGTCGGAACGCACCGTGACCTGGCGCGGCCAGCCGGTCGAACTGTCCAGTGGTGAATACAATTTGCTGGTGGTGCTGGCCCGGCACGCAGGCGAAGTGCTCAGCCGTGACCAGATTCTGCAACGTCTGCGCGGCATTGAATTCAACGGCACCGACCGCTCGGTGGACGTGGCGATTTCCAAGCTGCGGCGCAAGTTCGACGACCACGCCGGTGAGGCGCGCAAGATCAAGACCGTGTGGGGCAAGGGCTACCTGTTCAGCCGTTCCGAGTGGGAATGCTGACCTGATGTTTCGCATCCTCTTTCGCCTGTATCTGGTGACGATCGTTTCCTACAGCGCGGCGATTTATCTGGTGCCGGATCTGGTGGTCATGGCGTTCCGTGAGCGTTTCGTCACCTATAACCTCGACTATTCGCGCGGCCTGCAATCGCTGATCACCAGACAGTTTCATGCCGCGCCGCATGATCAATGGCCCGCGCTAGCGGCGTCGATGGACAAGGACTTTCAACCGCTGCACATCCTGCTGGCTCGCATCGACAGTGCCGATTTCACCGCGATCGAGCAGGAACGTTTGCGCCGTGGCGAAAACGTTGTGCGCATTGGTGATTGGGGTTGGCGCACGCTGGCGGTGACGCCGCTGGATAACGACACCGCCGTGCAAATGGTCGTGCCGCCGGACCCGCTGGACGTCAATCTGTTGTACTGGAGCATCAACGTGCTGATCGGCGCGAGCCTGTTGGGGTGCTTGCTGCTCTGGCTGCGCCCGCACTGGCGTGATCTGGAACGCCTCAAAGGCACCGCTGAACGTTTCGGTAAAGGCCATCTCAGCGAACGCACGAAGATCACTCCAAGCTCGAACATCGGCAGTCTGGCCAACGTCTTCGACACCATGGCCGGTGACATCGAGAACCTGCTCAACCAGCAACGTGATCTGCTCAACGCAGTTTCCCACGAACTGCGCACACCGTTGACGCGCCTGGATTTCGGCCTGGCGCTGGCGCTGTCCGACGATTTGCCGGCCGCCAGCCGTGAGCGTCTGCTGGGTTTGGTCGCGCACATCCGCGAACTGGACGAACTGGTGCTGGAGCTGCTGTCCTACAGCCGCTTGCAGAACCCAGCGCAACTGCCGGAGCAAGTCGAAGTCTCGCTGGACGAGTTCATCGACAGTATTCTCGGTAGCGTCGACGAAGAACTGGAATCGCCGGAAATCGTCATCGACGTCCTGCTGCACGGGCAACTCGAACGCTTCGCGCTGGATCCGCGGCTGACCGCACGTGCGATCCAGAATCTGCTGCGCAACGCCATGCGTTATTGCGAGAAACGCATCCAGATCGGTGTGCAGGTGAATGCCGAGGGCTGTGAGATTTGGGTGGATGACGACGGCATCGGTATTCCCGATGACGAACGCGAGCGGATCTTTGAGCCGTTTTATCGACTCGACCGCAGTCGCGATCGTGCCACCGGCGGGTTTGGCCTGGGCCTGGCCATCAGTCGCCGGGCACTGGAAGCGCAGGGCGGCACGTTGACCGCGGAGAGCTCGCCGTTGGGTGGGGCGCGGTTTCGGTTGTGGTTGCCGACCACTGCTTAAGAGGTCGGTGATGCCGATGTAGGAGCGAGTTTGCTCGCAAAGGCGTCAGTTCACTCAAAGTAACCGAAACCGCTTTCGCGAGCAGGCTCGCTCCTACAAGGGAGGATCAGATCAGGTCGGTTGACTGGATCAACTTAACGCCGGCCACCTGCATCCGCTCAATTGCCGCCGCCAGCGATCCATTCAAATCGATCGCCCGACACGCATCCAGCACCACAATCGCATTGAATCCCGCCGCCCGCGCATCCAGCGCCGAGTACATCACGCAGAAATCCAGCGCCAGTCCAACCATGTAAACCGTGTCGATCCCGCGTTCTGACAAGTAGCCGGCCAATCCTGTAGTCGTGCGGCGGTCGGCTTCGAGAAAGGCCGAGTAACTGTCGATGTCCGGATTGCAGCCCTTGCGGATCACCAGTTGCGCATGGGGCAGGTCGAGTTCCGGGTGAAATTCGGCGTCGGCACTGGCCTGCACACAATGATCGGGCCACAGCGTCTGTTCACCGTAAGGCAATTGAATGACGTCGTAAGGCTGGCGGCCGGGATGGCTGGAGGCGAACGAGGCGTGCCCGCGCGGGTGCCAGTCCTGGGCGATGACGACTTGCTGGAACTGAAGCGCAAGCTGGTTGATCAGCGGCACGATCCGCTCACCCTCAGGCACTGGCAGGCTGCCGCCGGGGATGAAGTCGTTCTGAACATCGATAACCAGTAATGCAGTGCGAGACGAAATCGGCATAGGTGCAATCCTCCTTGGACAAATCACTTGCCCAGAATAGTGGCAGCGCCTGCTAGGCGGTTAAACGACTTCTCAACAACTGCGCCCGTGCCTGCAGATCTGCTGTGGGCACATGGCCGATCACCATCCACGCGTGTTCGCGTTCGGTCCAATACACGACGTTCATCTCGTGCCGGCGCTCGTTGGCCAACGGCTGGCTGCCGCTGTTCGAACGGGTGATACACAAGGCCAGCGGCCCATGATGCTGATCCAGATAGACGATCTGCGCGATCGGCACGCCGTCGTATTCAAGCAGTTGCGCGCGTTTGAATTCGCCACCGGGCAATTTCAACGCTTCCGCAGAAAGAGTCAGCCCCAGACGTGCATTGATGCTGCGCAGTTGTGCCCGTTGCGTGGCGTCGTCGGAAGGCAAATGCTCAAGGGTCTGCGGCACGTAGAGCGCCATGTAGTCGCTGACCAGACCGCGCCAGTTATGCGCTTGCTGCGCCTGCCAGCCCAGTATCAACCGGTCGGCCAGCACGCCGGCGGCGACCAGCGCTGCCGCCGCGCCGCCGATAAACCAGCGTCGACTCAACCCCGGACGCTCCGGCGAAGGGATCGCATCCAGCCGCGCCTGCAAGCGATCCAGCGGCGCCTGTTGCGCGAGTTCGTCATAGGCGTTTTTGAACGGCAGGTTACTCCGCTCCAGCCATTGCACGCGCAGACTGAGCAGCGGATCCTCGGCGGTTGCCGTGTGCAATTGGCTGCGATAACCCGGGTCGAGTTCGTCGTCCAGATAGGCAACCAGTTGTTCGTCCGAAGGGGTGTTCATGACCGGTCTCCTTCGGTGGTTTTCGGCACCGCTTGCAACGGCGGGTATTCGGCGAGTTTCAGGCGCGCCGTGGCCAGGCGGCTCATCACTGTGCCGATCGGCACTTGCAGGATCTCGGCAACTTCACGGTAGGACAAACCCTCGACATAGGCCAGATACACCGTTTCACGCTGGGTTTCCGGTAGCGCATCGACGCGGCGGATGACTTGGGTGGCCATCACATGGGTGTGGGCGGCGTATTCACCGTCGAAGGTCAGCTGCGTGTCGGCGTCGACATGCCCCGAGCCATGACGCACGCGACGGGCGCGCACTTCGTTGAGCCAGATCGAATGCAGAATGCTCAGCAACCAGCGATCCATGCGCGTGCCGGCCAGGTATTGGCCGGATCGCTCCAGTGCGCGCACGCAAGTGGCCTGGACCAAATCCTCGGCGACGTGGCGATTGCGTGACAGCAGCAAACCGTAGCGCCACAAACGCGTCAGATGCTGTCCGAGTTCGGCTCTGAATGCCTGATCGCTGACGATGATCGTCTCCACTTATAAAAGTCAGGTTTTCGTTGAACCGTTAATGGCTTCAGCCAGATCCTGATATTCCTCACAAGCTGTGCCGCAAATCGACTGGATCTGCTGCAGCTGCTCTTGCGCCAGGTCGACGCGCCCTTTGATCACATAGGCCTCGCCGAGGTATTCGCGCACTTGCGCGTACTGCGGATCGAGTTTCACCGATTGCAGGTAATAGCTGATGCCTTCGTCGGTGCGTCCCAGTTTGCGCGTGGCATAACCGCGATAGTTGAGGGCCTTGGCGGTATTCGGTTGCTTGAGCGTGTCGAGCAACGCCAGTGCCTCCTCGTAACGGCCGGCCTTGGCCAGGCGATAGGCGTAATCGGTGCGGTCGGCGTCGGGCAACAGGCTGCTGGTCTGCAACACGCATTTTTGCGTCTGGCTGTCCCATACCTGGCCTTTCGGGCATTCGGGCTTCTGCACCGGATCCTCTTCGTCACCGTTGGCGAAGGCCAGATGACTGGACATCGCCGCGGCCAGCAGCAACGGGGCGGCGAACATAACGGAACGGATAGTCATGGGCAAGGCTCCACAGGGGGTTATGTTTCACTTTGAACACCACAGGGTGAAATTTTATTCATTGCTTAGTCAGTGACTGTTCCAGTCAGGCACAAATTCCGGCGCTATGCTCGTCAGCGTCTGCCGTTGATCCGAAGCTTGAACCGGAGGGGGAAACTGCCATGAACGAACATCTCCACCATTCCACGGGCGGCTACAAAACCGCCGCTGACACCTACGTCAAAGGACGCCCGGATTACCCGCCGCAGGTCAGCGGCTGGCTGAGCGCGACGTTGGGTCTCGATCGTCATAAAACCGTGATCGATCTGGGCGCCGGCACCGGCAAGTTCACGGGTCGACTGGTGGCGACGGGCGCCCAGGTGATCGCGGTTGAACCGGTGCCGCAGATGCTCGAAAAACTGTCCGATGCCTGGCCTCAAGTGCTGGCAGTCAGCGGCACGGCGACGGACTTACCGTTACCGGACGCCTCGGTCGATGTGGTGGTCTGCGCGCAGGCGTTTCATTGGTTCGCCAGTGCAGACGCGCTGACCGAAATCGCCCGAGTGCTCAAGCCCGGCGGCAAGCTCGGTCTGATCTGGAACCTGCGCGACACAACCGTGAGCTGGGTGCCGAAACTGGACGCCATCGTCAATGCACTGGAGGGCGATACGCCGCGTTACTACACAGGCGAGTGGCGCAAGGCGTTCCCGCATCCGGCGTTCGGGCCGTTGCAGCTGCAGCGCTTTCACAATGGTCACACCGGATCGCCGGAAGACGTGATTTTCAATCGGGTGCGATCGACCAGTTTCATTGCCGCGTTGCCGGACGCGCAGCGGGCGAGGGTGGATGAGCAGATTCGTGAGTTGATCGCGGCCGAGCCTGAGCTTCGAGGCAGGGATGTGCTGACAGTGCCGTATGAGACTGCTGCGTTTGTGGCGGTGAAGGGTAGTTAGATTGGCGGGGCGGCTAATCGCTAGCAGGTCTGGCTCCCACAGGGAATTTGTGAACACAGACAGGCTGGCGATTGGAGCCGCCGCCGATGCCATCCAGTCCCGCATTTGTCCGAACCGCCACTGTGATGCCTTGTTATAGTTCGGGACTCATTTTCAGCCCGGTAAAGGATCACTGCCATGACTCAATACTCCGCTTTCAGCGTCGAACTGGCCGACAACATCGCCCATGTGCAGATCAATCGCCCGGAAAAGATCAATTCGATGAACGCGGCGTTCTGGAGCGAGATCGTCGATATCTTCCAGTGGATCGACGACACCGACGAAGTGCGGGTGGTAGTCCTCAGCGGTAACGGCAAACATTTTTCCTCGGGCATCGACCTGATGATGCTCGCCGGCGTCGCCAATGAATTGGGCAAGGACGTCGGCCGCAATGCGCGTCTGCTGCGGCGCAAGATCCTCACCCTGCAAGCCTCGTTCAATGCCGTCGACAACTGCCGCAAGCCAGTGCTCGCGGCGATTCAAGGTTATTGCCTCGGTGGCGCCATCGATCTGATTGCCGCTTGCGACATGCGCTACGCCGCCGAAGATGCACAATTCTCGATCAAGGAAATCGATATCGGCATGGCCGCCGATGTTGGCACTTTGCAACGGTTGCCACGGATCATCGGTGACGGCATGCTGCGTGAACTGGCTTACACCGGTCGCACGTTCGGTGCTGAAGAGGCGCGCAGCATGGGCCTGGTCAATCGCGTCTACAGCGACAAGGATGCGTTGCTCGAAGGGGTGATCGACATCGCCCGCGAGATCGCCTCGAAGTCGCCGATTGCGGTCACCGGCACCAAGGAAATGATCAGCTACATGCGCGACCATCGCATTGACGACGGTCTCGAATACGTTGCCACCTGGAACGCCGCCATGCTGCAATCCACCGATTTGCGCGTGGCCATGGCCGCCCACATGAGCAAACAGAAACCCGAATTCCTGGACTGAGAAACCATGACAGCTCGCTGGACCACTGCAGTACTCGACACCGATCTACCGGGCGGCTGGGCCGTGGCGCGCAGCCCGGAAGGCTTTCTGTTCGATGACAATGGCGCGCTGTTCCCGCGGGAATGGCTCAAGCGTCAGGACCTGTCGATCCTCGCCGAGCACGGCATTGGCCATCTCGACGGCGAACCGGTGTACCTGCTTGAACTGCGCAGTGCCAGCGAAGTGTCGGGTTGCAACTGGAAAGGCCTGCGGGCGTTCATGCTCGATGGCGATCACACGATCTACAAAGTCTTGGGTTACGCTGCGCAAATCGGCACTTGGGCCCGCGAGCACCGTTTCTGCGGCAATTGTGGCCAGGCAATGACGCAGGTGCCGCGCGAGCGGGCGATGTATTGCCAGCCATGCGATCTGCGCAGCTATCCGCGTATTTCGCCGAGCATGATTGTGCTGATCACTCGCGGTGACGAGATTCTGCTGGCGCGCTCACCGCGTTTCGTCACCGGGGTTTACAGCACGCTGGCCGGGTTTGCCGAGCCGGGCGAGTCTGCCGAGGACTGCCTGATTCGGGAAGTGCGCGAGGAAGTGCAGATCGAGGTGAAGAACATTCAGTATTTGGGCAGCCAGTGCTGGCCGTTCCCGCATTCGATGATGCTCGGCTTCCATGCCGAATATGCCGGTGGCGAGATCGTCTGTCAGGAAGACGAGATCGAAGACGCCCAGTGGTTCAACGTGCACGATCTGCCGCCGTTGCCGGCGTCCAAATCGATTGCCCGTTACCTGATCGACGTCTACGTCGCGCGGCGCTTAGGCCACGCTGAACCAGTGCTGCCAGGCTAGGCGTACGGTCAAACCCAGCACCACCGTGATGAACACCGGCCGAATGAATTTGGCGCCGCCGCTGATCGCGGTGCGCGCGCCAAAGAACGCGCCGACCATCACCGACAGGCCCATGCTCAGGCCGATGATCCAGTCCACCTGCCCGGAAAACACAAACACCGACAGCGCGGCAATGTTGCTGACGAAGTTCATGCTGCGCGCCACGCCGCTGGCCTTGACCAGATCGATCGGGTAGAGCAGCAGGCTGCTGACCGTCCAGAACGCGCCAGTACCGGGGCCGGCCACGCCGTCGTAGAAACCGAGGCTGAAGCCTTGGGTCGATTGCCATTTCTTTTTGATCGGCGCGTCGCTGTCCAGTGGCGCTTTCGGCGTGCCGCCAAACAGCAGATACAAACCGCAAGCGAAGACGATCACCGGGAGCATCTTGTTCAGCCATTCCGCTGGCAGGTAATGGGCGACGACAGCGCCAGTCAAGGCGCCGACGAGTGTGCCGACAATCGCGTGGACCCATTGCCGCGGGTGGAACAGCTTGCGCCGGTAGAAGGTGAAACTGGCGGTGGCCGAACCGAACGTCGAACTGAGTTTGTTGGTGCCCAGCACCAGATGCGGCGGCAGGCCAGCAGTCAACAGCGCCGGGGTGGTCAACAGACCGCCACCGCCGGCGATGGCGTCGATGAAACCGGCAATGAAAGCGACGAGGGCCAGAATGGCGAGGGTGGTGAGGTCAACGCTGAGTTCGAAAGGCATGGAATCGGCTTATTCGGCAGGGCGCAGCACGTGAGCTGCGGGGAGGGCGGTCATGTTACTCATTTCCAAGTGTTGCGGCGAGCGATCGGACGCCATCGCTAGCAGGGCTAGCTCCCACAGGTTTTTGTGGTGTACGAAAGTTCACGTTCACTTTGATCCTGCGTAGAGCGTAAACATCTGTGGGAGCGAGCTTGCTCCCACATTTGAAATCACCGTGAAATTACAGGCCCAGGTCCGACAGGCTCGGGTGATCATCCGGGCGGCGGCCCAGTGGCCAGTGGAACTTGCGTTCGCTTTCTTTTATCGGCATGTCGTTGATGCACGCGTAGCGCTGGAACATCAGACCGTTTTCATCGAACTCCCAGTTTTCGTTGCCGTAGGAGCGGAACCAGTTGCCTGAATCGTCGTGCCATTCGTAGGCATAACGCACGGCAATGCGGGTGTCGGAGTAGGCCCAGAGTTCCTTGATCAAACGGTAATCCAGTTCTTTCGCCCATTTACGCGTGAGGAATGCCTTGGCCTCTTCGCGGTTATTGGCGAATTCGGCGCGGTTGCGCCATTTGGTGTCGAGGGTGTAGGCGAGCGATACCCGTTCCGGATCGCGGGAGTTCCAGCCGTCCTCGGCCAGACGGACTTTTTCGATGGCCGATTCATGGTTGAACGGCGGCAATGGCGGGCGTTGCTGGGCTGCAGTAGACATGTTCAGTCTCCCAATCTGATTAATCATTGAACAACAAGTCCGGCTTATTAAGGCATTACAGGTCCAATAACTTTCGCGCCATGCATTGCGCATTATCGGCCGCACTGTGATCACCCATCACAAGCGCTACGGTAATGGCACCGTCAATCAGGATCAGCAACTGTTTAGCCAGCAGTTGCGGGTCTTCGGCGCCATGTTCGGTACACAGCTCGCACACGTAGTCGAGCAGCTTCTGTTTGTGTTCTTTGGCAACCAGCCGCACGGGGCTTTGCGGGTCGCCGGTCTCGCCGCTGGTGTTGATGAACGCGCAGCCGCGAAAGCCTTCCGAGGCGAACCAGCCTTTAAGCACGGTAAACAGGTTGAGCAGGCGATCGGCCGGGGTTTCGGCCTGATCGACGGCGTTGCTGTACCAGTGCATCCAGCGGATGTCGCGGCGTTGCAGTGCGGCGGCGACGAGTTCATCTTTATCTGCAAAGTAACGGTAGATGCTTTTTCTCGAGACGCCGGCAGTTTTCACCAGAAGATCCATGCTGGTGGCAGCGATGCCACTTTTGTAGATCAGTTTTTCGGTGACATCCAGAATGATGTCGCGTGTGTCAGTGCTAGTGATTTCGTTCATGCTGTGCACAGTAGAACGGTTGTTCTCCTTGGTCAAGCGAAGATATTTGTTGAGTATTGATCGTTCCCACGCTCCGCGTGGGAATGCAGCCAGGAACGCTCTGCGTTCCCAAAGAGCCGAACGCGGAGCGTCCGTTGAGGCGTCCCCACGCAGAGCGTGGGAACGAGCCTTCGGCGGGCAGACCCGAAGGATGTGATGGTGTAAGCTCTCGGGTTCTTCGGATTCGACCCATTGCGAGCCCTATGCCGTTGCTTTTCAAACGTTCCTTGCTGCCCAAACTGCGCAGCTTTCCGCTGACCGCCGAGGCCGTGACCATTCTGTCCGGCGCCGCCGAGTTCCGTCGTTGCCTGCTTGAGAAAATCGCCGCAGCGACCCAACGCATCTACATCGTCGCGCTGTACTTGCAGCAGGACGAAGCCGGTCAGGAAATCCTCGATGCCCTCCATGCCGCCAAGCTCAAGCGGCCCGAGCTGGAAATCGCCGTGGTCGTTGATTGGCTGCGCGCCCAGCGCGGATTGATCGGTGCCGGCAAGCAGCCGGGCAATTCGGCGTGGTATCAGGAAATGACCCGCACGCACCAGAGCGAAGTGCCGGTGTACGGCGTGCCGGTGCAGACCCGCGAACTGTTCGGCGTCCTGCACTTGAAGGGCTTCGTGATCGACGATTGCGTGGTTTACAGCGGCGCGAGCCTGAACAACGTCTATCTGCACAAGTTCGACAAATACCGTTTCGACCGCTACCACGTCCTGCAAAGCCGTGAACTCGCCGACTCGATGCATCACCTGGTCAAGCATGGTCTGATCGAATCAAAAGCCGTGCATCGGCTCGACCTGCCGAACCTGCCGACCACGCGCAGCCTGCGCAACGACATCGGCGACCTGCGCAGCCGTCTCAAATACGCGACGTACGACACCGCCACCGGCAGCACGACCCGAGACGGTTTGTCGGTGACCCCGTTGCTGGGCGTCGGCAAGAACAACCCGCTGAACCGAGCGATTCTCGAACTGATCGCCAGCGCGCAAACCCAGCTGACCATTTGCACGCCGTACTTCAACCTGCCGCTGGGGGTGATCCGCGAGATCAACCGCGCGTTGGCGCGTGGCGTGAAAATTGACATCGTCGTCGGCGACAAGACCGCCAACGACTTCTATATTCCGCCAAGTGAGCCGTTCAAGGTGATTGCGGCGCTGCCGTATCTGTACGAGATCAGCCTGCGTCGTTTCGCCAAACGGCATCAGCGCAACATCGACAGCGGCCAGTTGAACCTGCACTTGTGGCGCGATGGCGACAACACCTATCACCTCAAGGGCATGTGGATCGATCAGCGCTATACGCTGCTGACCGGCAACAACCTCAATCCACGGGCGTTCCGCCTGGATCTGGAGAATGCGTTGTTGATTGATGACCCGAAAGGCGAGTGGCTGGAGCCGCGGGCGAAAGAGCTGGAAGAGATTTTCCGCAATACCACGCGGATCGACAGCTTTCAGACTCTGGAGACGTTGCCGGAATACCCGGCCGGGGTGGCCAAGTTTCTCAAGCGGGTGAGTCGGGTGCGGATTGAGCGGTTGCTGTACCGGATTCTCTAACAATCGAAATTATCTAGCGCGGCTGATAAAGCCTTCGCGAGCAAGCTCGCTCCCACAGTTGGAATGCATTCCCATGTGGGAGCGAGCCTGCTCGCGAAGGGGCCCGCTCAGACGCTACAAAAAATCAATTCAGACCCAACTTCCCACGCAACGTGGACAAGTCTTCAGCCAGTGTATTCACCGGCCCTACCAGCGCTTTACGGTCGTTATCCTTCACCTTGTCGTAAGTCTCAAACCCACCGTCCTTGGTTTTGTACTTGGCCAGAATCTTGTCGACCGTCGCGAAGTTCTTGTCGACCTTAGCGATGAACGCCTTGTCCTGCTTCTCGATCTGTGGACGGAACAGATCGACGATTTTCTTCGCGCCGTCGATGTTGCCCTGGAAGTCGTACAGGTCGGTGTGACTGTAGCGATCTTCTTCGCCGGATATCTTGGTCGCGGCGACTTCTTCCAGCAGCGCAGCAGCGCCACCGACGACTTTCTCAGGCGGGAAGGTCAGGCCAGCCACGCGGGTTTGCAGGTCTTTGACGTCGCTGTTGAGCTTGTCCGGCAGTTCGTTGAGGCCCTGGGTGCTTTTCTCCGAGAACAGCGTGTATTCAATGCGGTGGAAACCGGTGAAGTCTTCAGCCTTTACGCCTTTCTCATGGTCGTCGACGCGGGAGTCGATGGACGCATCGAGGTCACTGAACAGCTCGGCGATCGGCTCGATCGACTCGTAGTAAACGCGGGTCGGTGCGTAGAGTTTTTGCGCAGTGGCGAGGTCGCCTTTTTTAACCGCATCGGTGAACTGTTGGGTATGGCTGCCCAGTTCATCGAGTTTTTCGGTGACGTAAATCTTGTAGTCCGACACCGGCCCGACCAGATCCAGCGGCGCCGTGGCGGCGAACGCCGACAGCGGGGTGTTGAGCAAACCAAGGGTCAGCAATAACGCGAGTGGCGTCTTTTTCATGGGGGCGGCTCCAGTGTGGGAATGTTGTTTTATGCAGCTGTTTTCGGTTGTGTGGCATTGAGCAGCGAGCGACCGATGAAATCCTTGTCGCCCGTGACACCCGGCAGGGTGAAGAAATAGCCGCCGCCGACCGGTTTGAGGTATTCCTCAAGCGGTTCGCCGTTAAGGCGGGTCTGCACGGTGATGAAGCCTTTTTCCAGGTCGGCCTGGTAACAGATGAACAGCAGGCCCATGTCGAGCTGACCGTTCTTGTTGACGCCGTTGGAATAGTTGAAGGGCCGGCGCAGGATCAGGTTGGCCTGGCTCGCGGCGGTGCGCGGGTTGGCCAAGCGAATGTGCGCGTCGAGTTTGGTCAGCTTGCCTTCCGGGTCTTTGTGGTAATCCGGCACTTCAGTTTCGTGTTTGCTACCGATGGGCGCTCCGGTGGTTTTCACCCGGCCGAGGATGCTTTCCTGTTCCTGCAACGGCGTGCGATCCCAGCGTTCGACGAAGTTGCGGATGATCCGCACCGCTTGATAGCTGCCGTGCGCGGCCCATGCCGGTTCGTCGCTGCCCGGTTGCACCCAGACGATGCTGTCCATGGCTTTCGCATCGTTGGAATTCGGGTTGGCCGAGCCGTCGCGGAAACCGAGGAAATTGCGCGCCGATTGCGCCGGCACACCGGGTTTCGCCGGAGCTTGCGGCGGCACGCTGCCTTCCTGTTTCCAACGCACCAGCAGCAGGTCGGGCAGGTTTTTGACGATGTCGCGCAGGGCGTGGATGTTGGTGTCGGTGGTGTTCGAGCAAAACTGCAGGCTCAGGTCGCCGTGGCAGCAATCGGCTTCCAGCGCATCGTTGGGGAAACCGACCATGCGGATCAGGCGCTTGGGCTTGGCGTCGGCCAGACCGAAACGCTCGTCGAACAGCGATTCGCCGACGGAAACGGTGATGGTCAGGTTGTCCGGCGTCACGTTCGGGCCGAGGATGCCGGAGTCCGGCGGCGGCAGTTTCGGATCGATCTGCGCGACCGGGCCGCCCTTCATCAGGAAGGCGATGCGCTCATTGAGGGTGCGGAACAGCCGCTCCAGGTCTTCACGGTCACTGGCCAGCACATCGAACGAAACCAGCATGCCCGACGCCGGACGCGGGGTGACGATGCCGGTCTGGTGTACGCCGTGGAAATCATGGCGGTCTTCGGTTTTGTCGCTGCTCGGTGCTTCGGTGACCTGTGCGGGCGCGGCGGCCATCGCCGGGCAGCTCAGGGCTGAGCCGGCGAGGGCCACACCGGCGGCGCCCATGCCCATCAGGACACGGCGACGTTGCAGGTTGAGTGTTTCTGAATCGTTCATCGGTATTCGTCTTCTGCTTACAGGCCGGAGAGGCCGAGGGCGGGATCAATGCCATCAAGCGCGTCGGCCAGAGCCTGGGCCTTGTCGGCGATCTGCTTGCGTTGTTCGCCGCTGACGGAGTCGTAGCTGGCGTAGCCGTCCTTGATCTTGTAGCTGTTGAGTTCTGTGTCGAAGTCGGCCAGGGCCTTGTCGATTTTCGGCAGCAGGTCGGCGGCGGATTTACTCAGCATCGGCCGCAGCAGATCGACGACTTTGTGTGCAGTTGCGGCATTTGCAGCGAAACCGTTGAGGTCGCTGTGGCTGTAGCGTTCTTCTTCACCGCTGGCGGCGCGCACGTCGGCCAGGGTGTTGAGGTTGCGCACGACGATGTTGACCAGTTGCTCGGGTGGCAGGCTCTGCGCGAGCAGTTGCTGTTTAAGCGTGGTGACGTCGCTGAGCAGGCGCTGGGCCACGGGCGCCAACTCATCGAGTTTGCGCTGTTGGAACAGGCCGAATTCGAGGCGGTGGAAGCCGACGAAGGCCGGATCCTGTTCGCGTTTTTCGAAGTAATCGGCGCGGGCGTTGATGCTGTTGTCCAGCTCGGCCAGGCGTTGCGCCGCCGGGGCCAGACGCTGATAAGCGGCACGGGCCGGCAGGTAAAGCGCCTGAGCCTGACTCAAATCTCCGCTTTCGATGGCTTGATTCAGCGCAGTCACGGCTTTGATCAACGCGCTGCTTTGGCTGGCCAGATACACGCGGAACTCCGACAGCGGGCCGACGAAGGCAACCATCGACGGTTTGGCTTTGGCGGCCGCATCAGAGGCGGCAGTCGGCGTCACATGCAACGTCCCGCGCGGGTTACTGAGCAATCCGCAGGTGATCGCGTAATCGCCGGGTTGCAGATTGGCGTTGATCACTTGGCTCAGGCCGGGAGCGATGTTTTCGCGTTCTTCGACGACCAGCACACCGTCAAGAATTTCCCATTCCACCGCGCGGTCGGAGCGGTTGACGATGCGGAAACTGGCGCGGCCGGCCGGCACGGTCAGCGCGTTCGGCTCGCAGCTGCCCGGATGGATGTTCACCACCACTTCATCGTGATTGTGCTGACGCTTGGCTGCGGCCATTTTCGAGGCGTACCAGAACAGGCCACCGGCAGCGATCATGATGACCACCGAACCGGCCACCGCCCAGCGCAAGGCGCGGGGAGGCGAGGCCTGAGGAGTATTAGGCTTTGACATGAATGCCCTTATTGGCTGGAAACGGAAGACGATTGTGCGGAGGGCTTCGGCGCGGGAGCCGGGTAAAAGAACATCACCAACGCCACCACCAGATAAATCAGATACGCGCCGAGGGTGCTGACGGTCGGCGCATCCTGATAACCGAACATGCCGGCCAGCACCGAGCCCAGCGGGCCGTCCATCGGCAGCGTCGCGCTGAAGTCGAAGAGCACGGTCTGCAGGTGATTCCATAGCCCGGCTTCATGCAGGGCCTGCACCGAGTTGGCGAGAATCCCGGCGGCGACTACCAGAATGAACAGGCCGGTCCACTTGAAGAACGCCGAAAGATTCAGGCGCATGCTGCCGCTGTAGATGAGGAAACCGACGATGATCGCCAGAATCAAGCCGAGCAGGGCACCGATCGGCGCGCCCGGGCCTTCGCTTTGCTGGAACACGGCGAGCAGGAAAAACACCGTTTCCAGACCTTCGCGGGCCACGGCGAAGAAGACCATGGCGATCAAGGCGATCACTTGATGCTTTGAAGAAGTCAGTGCGTGATCCAGCGAGGCTTGCAGCGAGTGTTTGATCGAACGCGCGACTTTGCGCATCCAGAACACCATCGAGCTAAGAATGCCCACGGCGACCAACCCGACGATGCCTTCGAACAGTTCCTGCTGCTTTTGCGGGAATTCAGCACTGACCAGTTCCAGACCGCCACCAACCAGCAGGGCGAGGGCGGCGGCGAGGAAAACCCCGATCCACACGGCGGGCATCCATTGGCCACGGCCGGTTTGCTGGAGGTAGCTGGCAATGATGCCAACGATCAGCGCGGCTTCAATGCCTTCGCGCAGCATGATCAGAAAGGGAACGAGCATTCGGTGTCCAATAAGTCATTTGTAGAGGTTACAAGTTGTAACATAATGACAACCATTCTCACATGACAATCATTGACACAAACCTGAACACAAGCTGAACAAGTTAAAGAACAACCATTCTCATGCGCGAGGCACCGATTCATCGTGGGAACTAGCCCTGCTAGCGATTGGCGGTGTGTCAGTTGAAGGAATATTCGACCGGGACGGCCTCATCGCTAGCAGGGCTAGCTAGCTCCAACAGGGGATCTGTGTGGTGTTTGAGGTAAGATGCCGGTCACTCAAAAACAACAAGGTTCACCGCGTTCCATGTCGGAAAAAGACACCATCGCCGTTCAACTGGTGCGTGAAGCGCTGCTGCAAAGTTGTGCCCCGGGCGTGGCCACGGAAGAAGTCTTGAACAAGGTCGGCATTGCGCCGACGCTGCTGCAAACCGAGCAGGGCCGGGTTCCAGCCTCGCAGTACGCCAAGCTCTGGCGGCTATTGGCCCGACGCGGTGATGACGAGTTTTTTGGCATGGACCCGCGCAAGCTCAAGTCCGGCAGCCTCGAATTTCTCTGTCGCAGTGCGATGGCGCAATCGACGCTGTCGGCGGGTTTGAGCACGGGTTTAAGTTTTCTCTCGTTGATGCTCGAGCGCATGCCGGCGCAGTTGGTGCACCAGCAGAGTCTCGCCGAGATCGTTTTGCTGGAAGACGATCCCGAACCGCGTCGCGCCTTCACCTATTTCACCTATTGGATGATCGTCCACGGCGTGGCCTGCTGGCTGGCCGGGCGGCGGATTCCGATCTTGGCGATTGAGTTGCGTTGCCCTGAACCGGGCTTCACCGACGATTACCGAGTGATGTTCTCGGAAAACCTGCGTTTCGACCGGCCACGCACGCGGATGATTTTCTCGGCTGATTGCCTGGACCTGCCAATCAAGCGTTCAGCTGAAGAGTTGAAGCGTTTTCTGGCCCATGCGCCGGCCAATATTCTGGTCAAGTACCGCGATCCCGAAAGCCTGGCCAGTCGGATCAAGCAGGATTTGCGGCAGTTGCCCGCCGAGCAATGGCCGGAAACCGAGGCGTTGGCCCAGCAGTTGTGTATGTCGGCCTCGACCTTGCGCCGGCGTCTGGCCGAGGAAGGGCAGACGTATCAGGGGCTCAAGGACAGTGTGCGCAAGGAATTGGCGATCATCTGGCTGGCGGAGCCTTCGATCAGTTTTGTCGAGATTGCCAGCCGTTTGGGATTTGCTGACGCGAGTTCGTTTTACAAGGCGTTTCGCAAATGGTCGGGATCGAATCCGGGCCACTACCGCACGCTGATCCTGAATGAGGTTGTCTGATCCGGCGCCATCGCCAGCAGGGCTGGCTCCCACAGGGGATTTGTGCACGACGCGAAAACCTGTGGAAGCTAGCCTGATGATCGCTCCCACGCGGAGCGGGGGAACGATCGGTGTGGCAAGGCATGGCCAAACCAGTCAGCCACTTTGATAGCTTTGACCATTGCCGCCACAGCCCCACAGCGCGACTATCCCTCTGTTGTTTACGGTTCCCAGCCTAATAAAAACACAGAGGGATTCTGGCAATGCGCGATTACTTGTCTGCCACCGAACAGTTCAACTATCAGCACACCGTGGATGCCGCGCTCAGCGGTACGCTGGAGGCGCTCAACGCTTGCGTCGAATGCTGCGACCGCCATGCCTTGCCGGGGCGCATCGCGCTGTTCTGGGAGGGCCGCGACGGCGCCAGTGCGACGTACACCTTCAGTGATCTGCAAGACAACGCCGCGCGTTTCGCCAATTTCCTTCTCGCCGAAGGCGTGCAGAGGGGCGACAAAGTCGCTGGTCTGCTGCCGCGCAATATCGAATTGCTCATCACCGTGCTCGCCACCTGGCGCATCGGCGCGGTGTATCAGCCGTTGTTCACCGCGTTCGGCCCCAAAGCCCTCGAACACCGTCTGAATACCTCCGGCGCCAAAGTCGTGGTGACCGATGCGGTCAACCGGCCGAAACTCACTGAAATCGCCGACTGCCCAACACTCGTCACTGTGGGCGGCGCCAAAGGGCAAGGCATCGTCCGTGGCGATTTCAGTTTCTGGGCCGAACTGGCCAATTTTTCCAACGTCTGCGAGCCAGTGCTGCTGACCGGCGAAGACCCGTTCCTGCTGATGTTCACCTCGGGCACCACAGGCCCGTCGAAAGCACTGTCGGTGCCGCTCAAAGCCATCGTCGCGTTCCAGAGCTACACCCGCGACGCCGTCGATCTGCGCCCGGAAGATTCGTTCTGGAACGTCGCCGATCCGGGTTGGGCCTACGGCATTTATTTCGGCGTCACCGGCCCGTTGTCGATGGGGCACCCGATCACTTTCTACGATGGCCCGTTCACCCTCGAAAGCACCTGCCGGGTGATCAACAAATACGGCATCACCAATCTCACCGGCTCGCCGACGGCCTATCGACTGCTGATCGCCGGCGGTGACGAGTTCGCCAAGTCGATCAAGGGCAAGCTGCGTATCGTCAGCAGCGCCGGCGAGCCATTGAACCCGGAGGTGATTCGCTGGTTCGCCGACAACCTCGGCGTGGTCATTCACGACCACTACGGCCAGACCGAACTGGGCATGGTGCTGTGCAACCACCACGGCTTCGAACATCCGGTGCACCTCGGCGCCGCCGGTTTCGCCTCGCCGGGCCATCGCATCGTCGTACTCGATGACCAATACAACGAGCTCGGTGTCGGCCAGCCCGGCATTCTCGCCATCGACCGTCCGCAATCGCCGATGTGCTGGTTCGGCGGCTACGAAGGCGCGCCGACCAAGGCGTTCGTCGGCGACTACTACTTGAGCGGCGACACCGTCGAGTGGAATCCGGACGGCAGCATCAGTTTCGTCGGCCGCAGCGATGACGTGATTACCACCTCCGGCTACCGCGTCGGCCCGTTCGACGTCGAAAGCGCGTTGATCGAACACCCGGCGGTGGTCGAAGCGGCGGTGGTCGGTAAACCCGATCCGGAGCGCACCGAACTGGTCAAAGCCTTCGTCGTGCTCAGTGCGCAATACCGCGCCGCGCCGGAGCTGGCTGAAGAACTGCGCCAACACGTGCGCAAACGTCTGGCCGCGCATGCGTACCCCCGAGAAATCGAATTTGTCAGCGAATTGCCCAAGACCCCGAGTGGCAAATTGCAGCGCTTTATCTTGCGCAACCAGGAAATCGCCAAGGCTCAAGAGGCCGCGGCGCATAACGTTTCAGCTTGAATCAGGAAAGACAGTCATGCAGATCGAGAACAAGGTTTTTATCGTCACCGGCGGTGCGTCTGGCCTAGGCGCGGCCACCGCTGAATTGCTGGTGAATGCCGGCGCGAAAGTGATGCTGGTGGACATGAACGCCGAAGCGGTTGCCGCCCAGGCTCAGCGTCTGGGCGCGCAAAGCGTGGTGGCCGACATCAGCAATGAAGCCGCTGCTGAAGCCGCCGTGCAAGCGACCGTCAAAGCCTTCGGCAGCCTCAACGGTCTGGTCAACTGCGCCGGCATCGTCCGTGGCGAGAAGATCCTCGGCAAGAACGGTCCGCATGCGCTGAGCAGTTTCGCCCAAGTGATCAACGTCAACCTGATCGGCAGCTTCAACATGCTGCGTCTGGCCGCTGCGGCGATTGCCGAATCTGATGCAAACGCTGACGGCGAGCGCGGCGTGATCATCAACACGGCCTCGGTTGCAGCCTTCGACGGCCAGATCGGTCAGGCAGCTTACGCGGCATCGAAAGGTGCGATCGCCAGCCTGACGCTGCCCGCCGCCCGTGAACTGGCGCGCTTCGGCATCCGCGTGATGACCATCGCCCCGGGGATTTTCGAAACCCCGATGATGGCCGGCATGACCCCGGAGGTGCGTGACTCCCTGGCCGCCGGCGTGCCGTTCCCGCCGCGGCTCGGCAAACCTGCCGAATACGCCGCGCTGGTTAGGCATATCATCGAAAACAGCATGCTCAACGGCGAGGTGATCCGTCTCGACGGCGCCTTGCGCATGGCCGCCAAGTAAGGAGGATTTGTCATGACCATTTCCAACGATCCGATTGTTATCGTCAGTGCCGTGCGCACGCCCATGGGCGGCTTTCAGGGCGAACTGAAAAGCCTCACTGCGCCGCAACTCGGCGCCGCAGCGATCAAGGCTGCGGTCGAACGCGCCGGTGTCGCCAGTGATTCTGTTGATGAAGTGCTGTTTGGTTGCGTATTGCCGGCGGGGCTCGGTCAGGCGCCGGCGCGTCAGGCTGCGCTGGGCGCCGGGCTGGATAAATCGACCCGCTGCACCACGGTCAACAAGATGTGCGGCTCGGGCATGGAAACCACCATTCTTGCTCACGACATGCTGATGGCGGGTAGCGCCGATGTGGTGATCGCCGGCGGCATGGAAAGCATGTCCAACTCGCCGTATCTGCTGGACCGTGCCCGCGCCGGTTACCGCATGGGCCATGGTCGAGTGCTTGATTCGATGTTTCTCGACGGCCTCGAAGACGCTTACGACAAGGGTCGGCTGATGGGCACGTTTGCCGAAGATTGCGCCGAGACCAACCACTTCAGCCGCGAGGCGCAAGACGCCTTTGCCATCGCCTCGACTACTCGCGCGCAGCAGGCGATCCAGGACGGCAGCTTCAAGGCCGAAATCGTCCCGCTGACCGTGACCGTCGGTAAAGAGCAGGTGCTGATCAGCAATGACGAGCAGCCACCGAAAGCCAAACTGGACAAGATCGCCTCGCTGAAACCGGCGTTTCGTGAAGGCGGCACGGTGACGGCGGCGAACTCCAGTTCGATCTCTGACGGCGCTGCGGCGCTGGTGCTGATGCGTCAGTCGCAGGCGCAGAAGCTCGGTCTCAAGCCGTTGGCTGTCATTCATGGCCACGCCGCATTCGCCGACACGCCGGGCCTGTTTCCCGTGGCGCCGATCGGTGCGATCAAGAAGCTGATCAACAAGACCGGCTGGTCGCTGGGTGATGTCGATCTGTTCGAGGTCAACGAAGCGTTTGCCGTGGTCGGCATGGCGGCGATGACGCATCTGGAAATCCCGCATGACAAGTTGAATGTGCATGGCGGTGCCTGTGCGCTGGGGCATCCGATTGGTGCGTCGGGGGCACGGATTCTGGTGACGTTGCTGTCGGCGCTGCGCCAGAGAAAACTCAAACGCGGGATCGCCGCGATCTGCATCGGCGGCGGCGAAGCCACGGCGATGGCCGTGGAATGCCTCTATTGATCGCTAAATAGCCCACGTGGGAGCGAGCCTGCTCGCGAAGGCGTTCTGTCAGTCAACACTTGCTTCGCTGATACACCGCTTTCGCGAGCAGGCTCGCTCCCACAAGGGTTCTGTGTGGTAACCCGGATTAAGGATTCACCATGATTCCCAACGAAGACCAAACCCAGATCCGCGACATGGCCCGGCAGTTTGCCGAGGAACGCCTCAAGCCGTTCGCCGCCGAGTGGGATCGCGAGCATCGTTTCCCCAAGGAAGCCATCGGTCAAATGGCTGAGCTGGGCTTCTTCGGCATGCTTGTGCCGGAGCAGTGGGGCGGTTGCGACACCGGTTACCTGGCTTACGCCATGGCTCTGGAAGAAATCGCTGCCGGCGACGGCGCCTGCTCAACGATCATGAGCGTGCACAACTCGGTGGGTTGCGTGCCGATCCTCAAGTTCGGCAATGATGATCAGCGCGAACGCTTCCTCAAACCACTGGCCAGCGGCGCCATGCTCGGCGCCTTTGCGCTGACCGAACCGCAGGCCGGTTCCGACGCCAGCAGCTTGAAAACCCGCGCACGGCTGGAAGGCGATCACTACGTGCTGAACGGCTGCAAACAGTTCATCACCTCCGGGCAAAACGCCGGGATCGTGATTGTGTTTGCAGTGACCGATCCGAGCGCCGGCAAACGCGGGATCAGCGCGTTTATCGTGCCGACTGATTCGCCGGGCTACAAAGTCGCACGGGTCGAAGACAAACTCGGCCAGCATGCGTCTGACACCTGCCAGATTCTCTTCGAAGACGTGAAAGTGCCGGTGGCCAACCGTTTGGGCGAGGAGGGCGAGGGCTATAAAATCGCCTTGGCCAACCTTGAGGGCGGTCGCGTCGGCATCGCTTCGCAATCGGTGGGCATGGCCCGCGCAGCGTTTGAAGCAGCACGCGATTACGCCCGCGACCGCGCCACTTTCGGCAAACCGATCATCGAGCATCAGGCTGTGGCATTCCGCTTGGCCGACATGGCCACGCAAATCGCCGTCGCGCGGCAGATGGTGCATTACGCGGCGGCCCTGCGTGACAGCGGCCAACCGGCGCTGGTCGAGGCGTCGATGGCGAAACTGTTCGCTTCGGAAATGGCCGAAAAGGTCTGTTCGATGGCGTTGCAAACCCTCGGCGGTTACGGTTACCTCAACGACTTCCCGCTGGAACGCATCTACCGCGACGTGCGGGTCTGCCAGATCTACGAAGGCACCAGCGATATTCAGCGCATGGTCATTTCGCGCAATCTTTGACAAGGAATTTATTCATGACGTACGAAACGATTTTGCTGGAAACCCACGGCCGGGTTGGCCTGATCACCCTGAACCGCCCGCAGGCGCTAAATGCCCTGAACGCGCAACTGGTCAGCGAGGTGAACCAGGCCCTCGATGCGTTGGAAGCGGATGCGAACATTGGTTGCATCGTAATCACTGGCTCGAAAAAAGCCTTCGCTGCTGGTGCCGACATCAAGGAAATGGCCGAGCTGACTTATCCGCAGATCTACATGGACGACCTGTTCAGCGACAGCGATCGCGTGGCCAATCGGCGCAAGCCGATCATCGCTGCGGTCAACGGGTTCGCCCTCGGCGGTGGCTGTGAACTGGCGCTGATGTGCGACTTCATTCTGGCCGGCGACAACGCCAAGTTCGGCCAGCCGGAAATCAACCTCGGCGTGCTGCCGGGCATGGGCGGCACCCAACGCCTGACCCGCGCGGTGGGCAAGGCCAAAGCCATGGAAATGTGCCTGAGCGGGCGGCTGATCGACGCGGTGGAAGCCGAGCGCTGCGGCATCGTCGCGCGGATTGTGCCGAGTGATGAGCTGCTCGATGAAGCGCTGAAAGTCGCCGGGGTGATCGCGAGCAAATCGCTGCCGATTGCGATGATGGTCAAGGAGAGCGTGAATCGTGCGTTTGAGGTGAACCTGACTGAGGGTGTGCGCTTTGAGCGCCGGGTGTTCCATGCGGCGTTTGCCACGCAGGATCAGAAGGAAGGCATGGCCGCGTTCGTCGCCAAGCGTGCGCCGGAGTTCAAGGGCAAGTAATGTGCTGAGCTGACTGACGCCTTCGCGAGCAGGCTCGCTCCCACATTGGTTTTTCGGCGAGCACAACTTCTGTGTTCACTGGAGATCCCTGTGGGAGCAAGCCTGCTCGCGAAGCTTTTAAGGTTTGATACGCGAGACACCTCGGTCGGCCCCCTCTCCCGGAGGGAGAGGGCTGGGGTGAGGGAAAAGGGGCCACACCATTACAACTGGTAGTTCTTCAAGTCCCGCGCAATCACCATCCGCTGAATCTCGCTCGACCCTTCATAAATCTGGGTAATCCGCGCATCACGGTAGTACTTCTCGACCGGATAATCTTCCAGATAGCCATACCCGCCATGAATCTGAATTGCCGAAGAACAGACCTTCTCGGCCATTTCCGACGCAAACAGCTTCGCCTGGGAAGCCTCTGACAGACACGGTTTCCCCGCCGTACGCAGCCGCGCCGCATGCAGGATCATCAACCGCGCCGCGTTGATTTGCATGTGCATATCGGCGAGCAGGTTGGCGATGCTCTGGTGCTCGATGATCGGTTTTTCGAACTGCACCCGATCCTTGGAATACGCCAGCGCCGCTTCAAACGCCGCGCGGGCAATGCCGAGTGCTTGCGCGGCGATGCCAATGCGGCCGCCTTCAAGGTTGGACAAGGCAATCGCCAAACCTTTGCCGCGTTCACCGAGTAAATTAGCCTCGGGAATGCTGCAATTGTTCAACGTCACTGCGCAGGTATCCGACGCACGAATGCCCATCTTGTGTTCAGTGCGATCAACGATAAAACCGGCGCTATCCGTCGGCACCAGAAACGCCGAAATCCCTTTCTTGCCCAGATCCGGATCGGTCACCGCAAACACGATCGCCAGTTTCGCCCGTTTGCCATTGCTGACAAATTGCTTGGAACCGTTGATCACCCATTGGCCGTCGCGCAGTTCGGCGCGGGTGCGCAGGTTGTGCGCTTCCGAGCCGGCCTGCGGCTCGGTGAGGCAGAAGCAGCCGATGGTCTGACCGCTGGCGAGATCCGCCAGCCAGGTCTGTTTCTGTTCATCGCTGCCGTAATTGAGCACCGGGCCGCAGCCCACCGAGTTGTGGATGCTCATGAACGCGCCGGTCGCGCCGTCACCGGCGGAAATCTCCTCCACGGCCAACGCATACGCGACGTAGTCGACGTAGGTGCCGCCCCATTCCTCGGGCACCACCATGCCCAGCAGACCGAGTTCGCCCATCTTCGCGACCAGTGCGTCGTCAATCCAGCCAGCCTTTTCCCAAGCCTGCGCATGGGGTGCGATTTCGCCACGGCCAAAGTCCCGAGCCATGTCGCGGATCATCACTTGTTCTTCAGTCAGTTCGAGATCGTGCATGGCTCAGCTCCCGCTCTCATCAAAACCGTGGAAGAAACTCGCGACGTGCGCAGCGTCCAGCGCAGCGAGGGTCGGCGGGTTCCAGCGTGGGGACTTGTCTTTATCGATCAGCAGCGCGCGTACGCCTTCGATCAAGTCGCCACGGGCGAACCACTGGCGATCCAGATGCAGCTCCAGCGCGAAGCAATGTTCCAGGCTCAGGTGCCGACCGCGACGAAGCATGTCCAGGGTCACGGCCATGGCCAGCGGCGAACGGGTTTCCAGCAGATTGGCGGTGCTGGTTGCCCACTCATGGCTGTCGGCAACGGTGACTGCGCGCAATTGCTCGACCATGCTCGGCACGTCGGGCAGCGCGAAGAAGTGGTCGATGGCCGGACGCAATGCTTCGAGCGGCGCATCGGGCAGGGTTTGCACACCGTGTTTGGCCAGCAGGTTTTGCAGCGCTTTGAGCGGGGTGTCCTGCCACTCCATCGCGTCGAGTTTTTCGTCTAGCAGCGCGAGTTTGCTGCTGTCGAGAAACCAGTCGGCCAGGCCGCAATACAGCGCATCGGCGGCACGGATCTGCACGCCGCTGACGCCCAGGTAAGTCCCCAGTTCACCGGGGATCCGCGACAGAAAATAACTGCCGCCGACATCCGGGAAATAACCGATGGCCACTTCCGGCATCGCCAGACGGCTTTTCTCGGTGACCACGCGCAGATCGGCGCCTTGCACCAGACCCATGCCGCCGCCGAGGACGAAACCGTCCATCAGCGCCAGCACCGGTTTGCGGTAGTGATGAATCGTCAGGTCGAGGGCGTATTCCTCGACGAAGAAATCTTCGTGCAGCGTATCGCCGCTTTTGAAACTGTCGTACAGGGAACGAATGTCGCCGCCGGCGCAGAAGGCTTTTTCACCGGCGCCGCGCAGCACAACGGCGTGGACATTGGCGTCTGTCGCCCAGGCGTCGAGCTGCTGTTGCAGCAGGCGCACCATGTCGAGGGTGATGGCGTTGAGGCCGGCGGGGCGATTGAGGGTCAGGTGACCGATGTGATTGCGAACCTCGGCCAGCACTTCGTTTTGCGTGGCATCCATGGACTGGGTCCGCGGGGATGAAGCCTGAGCTGTCATCAGTAACTCCCTGCTTTTATTGTCTTTATTCGAGAAGCTCGCGCGCGAGCGTTACCGGATCGTAACAGTGCAAATTTGCCGTGTACAACGGGGATATGTGCAGGGGCTGTCTGCGTTTTTACCTTAGTCGATATGCCGAAGGTTACTTGGAAAAAACATCGCCAATGCTCCGGCGCTTCGCGTGCAGTTCGCTGGCGTGGATCAGTTGTTCCAGATCCTCGGGGGTGATGTCGATGAAGGCTTCCATGTCGGCCAAGGCGAGTTTGAGGTCTTCGGCGGTGATCGCCTGATTGTCGACCGGGGCTACTGCGGGCGCCGGTTCCGCCGGGCGTTTCGGATAGCGAATCCGCGTCAGGTTGTTGTAGGCCAGCGCACTTAGCAGCATGCACGCCGCGCCGAGCATCACCGGTTCCATGGCTTTCCAGTCCATGGCGATGGTCGCGGGATCGGCCAGTACCAGCGTCAGCGCCAACGCACCCGCCGGCGGATGCAGGCAACGCAGCCAGCACATCAGAATCAGTGCCATGCCCGCCGCCAGACACGCACTGCCGAGGGTTCGGCCAAGCACGTGAGCGACCAGCAGCGCGACGACCCCCGCGCATAAATACCCGCCGAGAATCGACCACGGCTGGGCGAGGGCGCCGGAAGACACGGCGAACAGCAACACCGCCGAAGCGCCCAACGGCCCGATCAGGTGATAGGCGACGTCATGGCCGAACACCTGCGCGCAAAACCACACACTGAACAACGTCCCCAGCGCCATGCCGATGGCGGCGCGACTCCATTCGGTGGGACGGGTGTTGATAGCGGCGGGCAACCAGCGAGCGAGCATTTGAAACTGATCCTTTTACAAATTACGGACAAAAAAAAGGACTTGTCCGGCATATCCGGAAAGCCCTCGAAGTGTTCCAACATTGGGGGAGGAACGCGCACAGTGTGCCGTTCAAACTCGATGCTGACAAATTCATATAAATGCAGTTTGAATGCATTATTTTTGCACTGAAGCGACGCGACGGCCGCTGGCAACACATAAATAGCCGCCGACCGCTGCCAATGCGCTCAAGGCGTAGAACATCACTGGCGCCGGTGTGTGCATCAGCAGAAAACCGCACATCACCGGGCTGGCCGCGCCGCCGAGTGCCGCGAGATTCTGCGCGCCGTAGTAGCTGCCGCGCAGTTCCTCAGGGGCGAGGGTGTCGACGAAGAGGAAATCGGCCGGGTAAATGATCATCTCGCCCAGGGTGAAGATGAACATCGCCACGCACCAGCCAACGAGGCTGTCGGCCAGGCTGAAGCCGATCAGGCCGAGGATGAACAGCGCGGTGCCGCCGGCGATCCAGTGGCGCAAGTGCTCGCGCTTGAGCAAACGGCCGATCTGGTATTGCAACAGAATCACCGTGATCGCGTTGCAGGCGAGGAGCGCAGCCATGGTGTCGAGCGTCTGTTGCTGGGTGTGGGTGACCAGCAAATATTGCGACAGGTACAGGGTGAAGCGCCCGTGTACCAATGTGCTGAGCAAGCAGCCCAAAGTGAAAAGGATCATCGTGCGGTCGTTTTTCAGGATGACCAGGGTCTTCAGAAAGCTTTGCGGCTGACTGACCGAGGCGATCGGGTTCGCCTCTTTGGCGGCGCCCAGCAGAATGAAAATGCTGCCAATGGCAATTGCGCCGGCGACGATAAATGGCGCCGAAGGCTGGATGCCGGCAATCACCACGCCAATCATCGGGCCGACGGCGTAGCCGATATTGGTCAAGGTGTAGTTGAGGGAAAACGCCTTGACCCGTTGGCCGACCGGCAGGTTTTCACTGAGGATCGCTTTCGAGCAGATCATGAACAGCGCCGACGCGGTTTCACTGATGATCAGCACCAGCGTCACCAGATACAGGTTCTGCGCGAAGGTCAGCAAGATCAGGCCGATGCCGCTGGAGAGCATGGTCAGAATCAGCAACTGCCGCTTGTCCAGCCGATCGATGACGTAGCCACCGTAGAGCGACAGCAGCGTCGCGCTGAACACCGCGATGCCCAGCAGCAAGCCGACGTCTTGCGGGTTGAGGCTGAGTTTGTTGCTGAGGAACAGGGTCAGCAGCGGGCCGATCAGGGCGCGGCTGACCACGACGGTCAGCGAGCTGATCATCAACCGGCGGATGAAGCGCGAGTAGGTGGCCACGTCGGGGCAATGTCCTTATTTCAGAAGCTTGGCGTGCGTCATCCTCCCTGCGCATCCATCACCGGTCAACCCGCGACAACACGGCCGCCTGTGGGAGCGAGCCTGCTCGCGAATGCGTTGGGTCAGATACATCAATGTTGACCGACACTCCGCCTTCGCGAGCAGGCTCGCTCCCACAGGAGAATGGCGCCCTATGCGACGTCAGACGCATGCGGCCACTGTTGCAGCGGGATCGGCAATTTGCGCGATTCGCCACGGCCCATCGGGAAGTACTGGAAGCCATTGCGCGCCAGTCGCTCGGCGTCGTACAGGTTGCGGCCGTCGAAGATCACCGGGGTGTTGAGGCGCTGTTTGATCAGGTCGAAATCCGGTGCCTTGAATTGCTGCCACTCGGTGCAGATGATCAAGGCGTCAGCGCCGGGCAGTACCGATTCCGGCGTGCCCATCAGCATCAGTTTCGATTCGTCCGGGTAAAGGTTCTGGGTTTCCTGCATGGCTTCCGGGTCGAACGCACGCACGCTGGCACCGGCGGCCCACAACTCCTCCAGCAGGACCCGGCTCGGCGCGTCACGCATGTCGTCGGTATTCGGTTTGAACGCCAGGCCCCACAGGGCAAAGGTCTTGCCACGCAGATCGCCGCGATAGAACGCGTTGATACGTTCGAACAGTTTGTGTTTCTGCCGTTGGTTGATCGCCTCGACCGCTTGCAGCAAGTCGCTGGAGCAATGCGCTTCTTCGGCGCTGTGGATCAGCGCGCGCATGTCTTTCGGGAAGCACGAGCCGCCATATCCGCAGCCCGGATAGATGAAGTGGTAACCGATGCGCGTATCGGCTCCGATGCCCTGGCGCACCGATTCGATGTCAGCGCCGAGGTGCTCGGCCAGCTCGGCGATCTGGTTGATGAAGCTGATCTTGGTCGCCAGCATGCAGTTGGCGGCGTACTTGGTCAGCTCGGCGCTGCGCAGGTCCATGAACATGATGCGGTCATGGTTGCGGTTGAACGGCGAGTACAGATCACGCATCACGTCGCGCACGTCATCGCCTTCGCAGCCAATGACGATGCGATCCGGACGGCGGCAATCGGCAACCGCCGAGCCTTCCTTGAGAAATTCCGGGTTGGAGACGATATCGAACTGCAGCAGACGGCCGACCTTGATCAAGGCTTTTTCGATGTGCGTGCGCAAGGTGTCGCCCGTGCCCACCGGCACCGTGGATTTCTCGACGATGATCAACGGCTGCTCACGATGGCGGGCAATCGCGTCACCGACCGAAAGCACATAACGCAGATCCGCCGAGCCGTCCTCACGCGACGGCGTACCCACTGCGATAAATGCGACCCGCGCGTGCTGCACGGCGAGCTTTTCATCGGTGGTGAATTGCAGGCGTTTCGAATCCAGCCCTTCGCGCACCAGGCTGGCCAGCCCCGGTTCGAAAATGCTCACGTGACCCTGGCGCAACAGGTCGACCTTCTTCTGGTCGACGTCCATGCACACGACATCATGGCCGACCTCGGCCAACACCGCCGCTTGCACCAGACCGACGTAACCGCTGCCAAATACTGTGATTTTCATGGAGCACTCCTGAATGCGGGCGCACGAGCCGGACGCGTGTTGATGGTGATAACCCCGAGCATGACCAGCGCCACGCCCAGCGATTTGCTGAAACTGAAGGATTCGTTGAACAACGGCAGACTGGCCGCCAGCAGATACACCAGCGCATAGCTGATGCTCAGCAGCGAATAAGCCCGACCCAGCGGCAGATCACGCAGGGCAGCGAGCCAGCAGAGCATCGACATGGCGTAGGCGAAAATCGCTGCGATGACCACGGACAGCGCGCGCCAATCGAGGCTGTCGATGTGCAGCCAGTGTTCCGGCGCTGGCAGGCGCGTCATGCTCCAGCGCATCGCGAGTTGCGCGGCACTGACCAGCAAAACGCTGCCGAGGGCGAAGGTGATGCCACGACGCCGGTTCATGACTGTTGCCCCAGCAAAACCACGCCGCCGATCACCAAAGCCACGCCCAACCAATGCTGGCGGTCGATCGGTTCACGGAAGACGAAGCGCGCGATCAGGGTGATCAGCACGAAATTCAGGCTGAGCATCGGATAGGCGATGCCGACTTCCAGACGCTGCAACACCAGCAGCCAGACCAGCAGGCCCGAACCGAGGGCGAGCAGGGCCAGCCACAACCACGGTGAACGCAGTTTGCTCGCCCATGTCGAGTCGACGCCGCGCCAACTCTCCACGGCGTATTTCTGCGCAATCTGCCCGAGACAGGTCAGCAGGCACGCGGCCAACAGCAGCAACAGGCTCATGACGCCTCCTTGGGCAGAATCATGATCACTAGGTTGCCCTGCTCAAAGCGGACGCCGTCCTTTGGCAGTCTGTCGATTTCGTCCAGTTCGTCCTGCCCCTTGACGCGCATCACCACGCCGACCGAACCGCTGCGGCGTGCCTCGCGCATCCACTGTTGCACGTGATCGGGATCGACCCGCTGTTGAATGCCGTCAGGATAGGCAAGGCCATATTTCAATTCGCCTATCGTGTTGTACAACGCGACTTGCGGCGTTTTCAGACGCCAGGCCAGTGCTGACGCCGCGCCGAGGTCGTTGCTCAGCAGGTGCGTGGTTTGTGCCAGTTCGGTGAGGTGATGCTTGATGAATTGATCGGGCATCTTGTTGGCGACTACCGATTTGGGCATCGCTGCGGGCAATACCGCGATCAGCAACAGACTGCCCAGCGCCGGCGCCGCCCAGCACTGCAATGGCAGAAAGGCTTGCAGCAGGTTGGCGATGATCCAGCCGATCAGGGCGATGAACACCAGCACCATGCTGTGCAGTTCGTGGTCGTAGACCGGTTTGCTCAGTTGGAGATAGACCAGCGCGATCAACGTGACGACACCCAACAGCAGATTCAGCCCACCATTGATGCTCAGCGCACGACCTTGCTCAAGACGCAAACGGTCGGCCAGCGCGTTACCGAGCAGCAACGCCAGCGGCAGCAGGCACGGCAGGATGTAAGTCGGCAATTTGCCGTTGCTCAGGCTGAAAAACAGCAGCGGCATCAGTAGCCACAGCAGCAGGAAAATCACTTTGGGCTGGGCGCGGGTTTGCCAGGCTTGCTTGAACGTCGCCGGCAGCAATCCCGCCCACGGCAGGCTGAAGGCGATCAACAGCGGCAGGTAAAACCACCACGGCGCATCATGCTGGGCATCGTCACCGGCAAAGCGGCGGATGTGTTCATGCCAGAAGAAGAACCGCCAGTAGTCCGGCTCCTGCGCATGCACCGACAACACCCACGGCAGGCTGACGATTATTGCCACGGCAATCGCCACCGGGCCGAACATCAGCAGCTCACGCCAGCGCTTTTGCCAAAGCATCCACGGCAGCGCGATCAGCACCGGCAGCAGCCAGGCAAGAAACCCCTTGGTCATGAAACCCATGCCGCAGCCCAGCCCAAGCAGCGCCCAGGCGGCCATGCGTTTGCCGCGGGTGCGGCTGTCGACGGCGAACCACAGCGCCACCAGACTCAGGTTGACCCAGAAGGTAAATTGCGGATCGAGGTTGGCGTACCCGGCCTGGCCGGCAACAATCGTGAAGCTCATGTAAAGCAGGGCGCAGACGAAGCTTTTACGCGGTTCGTTCCACAAACGCCGGGCGATCAAGTAGCAGAGCATCACGCTCAAACCGGTGCTCAGCGCCGAAGCGAAGCGCACACCGAACAGGTTCTGCCCGAACAGCTCTTGCCCGAGCGCGATCACCCAATAGCCGGCAATCGGCTTCTCGAAATAGCGCAGGCTCATGAAATGCGGCGACACCCAGTTACCGCTCAGGAGCATGTCCTGGCTGATTTGTGCGTAGCGCGTCTCATCAGGAATCCACAAACCATGCGTGCCCAATGGCAGCAGATAAGCCAGCAGACAAATCCCCAACAACAGCAACGGCAAAGCCCAGCGTTTGCTCATGCGCCTTGCACTCCCAACCAGCCTTCACGGCCATCGAGAGCGCCACGTTGCACGCGGCCCACGGGCAAGGCGTTGAAGAACTCGGGTAGCAAATCGCCCAGCGGTGTGAAGTCGATGTTTCGTTGGCGAGCAGCCGCCAGCAGTTGGCGAAAATCCTCAGCCATCAGAATCCCTTCCACTTCGGCATGAATGGTGTAGACGTTGAGCTGTCGCGCCTGGAAGTGATCGAGCAGAAACCCGTTGTAATCCCGCGCCGCGACGATGGGGCCGACGACTTCGTCGAAGGTCGGCAAGTCCACCGGGATCTGCGGTGTTCCCGGCGTGCCGTCGGCCAGCAGCGGACGAAACAGCCGCGTGCCCCGGCAATCGCTGTTGTAGCGAAAGCCGAAGGCTTGCTTGGCCTCGATCACGCGCTCGTCGGCACGCCAACCGGCGGCGGCCGAGCAGGTGATTTTCTCGCCGAGGATGTCGCTCAAGGTGTCGACGCCCTGACGGATCTGCTCGATCAGTTGCGCGTTGCTCCAGCGTCCGGCATTTGCCTGCCAGCCGTGGTGATCCCAGGCGTGCAGACCGACTTCGTGACCGGCGTCGCGGGCCTGACGCATCAGGTGCCCGAGTTCGCGGCCAATCGGTTTGCCCGGCCAAGCCGTACCGGCCAGCAGAATGTCCCAGCCATACAGGCCGGCCGCATTGGAACGGAGCATCTTCCAGAGGAACTGCGGGCGGATCAGGCGCCACAGATGCCGGCCCATGTTGTCGGGGCCGACACTGAAGAAAAACGTCGCCTTGATCTGCGCCTCGTCGAGTATTTCCAGCAAACGCGGCACGCCCTCACGGGTGCCGCGAAAGGTGTCGACGTCGATGCGTAGACCGGCCTGCATCAAGGCTTGTCCGCGAGTTCGAGCATGGCTTCACGCAAGAAGAAATCCAGCGTGTTGCCGATGGTCTCGCGCATTTCCACAGTCGGCGTCCAGTCGAGCAGACGCTTGGCGTTGGCGATGCTCGGTTTGCGGTGCTCGACGTCCTGATAACCGGCGCCATAGAACGCCTTGCTTTCGACGTCGCGGAAACCGGCGAACGGCGGGAAGTTGCTGCGCAAAGGATGCGCTTCGAACTGACGCAGCAACTCTTCGCCCAACTGACGAATGCTCGCTTCGTTGTCCGGGTTGCCGATGTTGATGATCTGCCCGTTGCAGACGTCGCCATCGTTATCGATGATCCGCGCCAGCGCCTCGACGCCATCGGCGATATCAGTGAAGCAGCGTTTCTGCTCGCCGCCGTCGAACAGACGAATCGGCGTGCCTTCGACCAGATTGAGGATCAACTGGGTGATGGCGCGGGAGCTGCCGATGCGGGCCGAATCCAGACGATCAAGGCGCGGGCCCATCCAGTTGAAAGGCCGGAACAGGGTGAAGTTGAGGCCCTTGGCGCCGTAAGCCCAGATCACTCGGTCCAGCAGTTGCTTGGACACGGAGTAGATCCAGCGCTGCTTGTTGATCGGGCCGACCACCAGGTTCGAGGTGTCTTCGTCGAAGTGCTTGTCCTGGCACATGCCATAGACTTCCGAAGTCGACGGGAAGATCACGCGCTTGTTGTATTTGACGCAGTAGCGCACCAGTTTCAGGTTTTCTTCGAAGTCGAGTTCGAACACGCGCAATGGGTTGCGGGTGTATTCGATCGGCGTGGCGATGGCCACCAGCGGCAGCACCACGTCGCACTTCTTGATGTGGTACTCGATCCACTCCGAGTGAATGCTGATGTCGCCTTCGACGTAGTGAAAATGCGGATGGCTACGCAAACGGTCGATGGCGTCAGAACCAATGTCGAGGCCATAGACTTCGTAGCGATCGTCACGCAGCAGGCGCTCGGACAAGTGATTACCGATGAAGCCGTTGACGCCAAGGATCAGCACCCGAGTGCGACGTGGCGCACGACCGGATTCGGCGCCGCGCAGCAGCGAACCGTCGACCAGACCGAGTTCACTCGCCAGTTGCGGGCCGCTGAGGAACAGGCCGTTGTCGTTGCGCTGACCGGACAGAATCAGCAGCGAATCTTCACCGCAGGCGATGCGCAGCGGATCAACGCTGATCACCCGGCCCGGCGCCTGGCCGTCGTTGCCTTTGACGACCTCGGCGCTCCAGACGATGAGTTTGTGCTCACCGACGGCGCAGAACGCCCCCGGGTATGGCTGGGTGACGGCGCGTACCAGATTGAATAGTTGCTCGGCGGGTTTCGCCCAGAGCAGTTTGCCGTCCGCTGCGCTGCGACGACCGAACACCGTGGCTTTCGATTCGTCCTGCGGGGTTTCGCTGATTTTGCCTTGGAGCATGGCCGGCAAAGTGTCGCGCAGCAGGTCAATCGCGGCGATGCGCAGTTTGCCGTGCAGGCTCAGCGCGGTGTCGCTGCGTTCGATGGCCAGGCGTTGTTGAGCGACGATGGCGCCGGCATCGGCACGTTTGACCATGCGGTGCAGGGTCACGCCGGTTTCAGTCTCTCCGTTGACCAGCACCCAGTTGGCCGGAGCACGGCCACGGTAGCGCGGCAGCAACGAGCCGTGCAGGTTGAATGCGCCGTGTTTGGCCACGGCCAGCAGTTGCTCGCTCAGCAGGTTGCGGTAATAGAAGGAGAACAGGTAATCGGGATTGAGCTTGGCGATTCGCTCGATCCACAGCGGGTGGTTCACGTCTTCCGGCGCATGCACCGGGATGCCCTTGCTGGCGCACAGTTGCGCGACCGATCCGTAAAAAGCGTTCTCTTTCGGGGCATCGGCGTGAGTGAACACGGCGGAGATGTCGTAGCCGCTGTCGAGCAGGGCTTGAATGCCGGCGCAGCCAATGTCGTGGTAAGCGAAGACAACAGTTTTTGCACTCATGAGAGAACCTGACCGGTAGTGGAAGTAGAAGAGAGGCCGTCAACGGTGATCGCAGGCGCCGGGTGGGACGGGTGGCTGCGCAAGACTTTTTCAATGAAGAAACGCGGGCGGGCGCGGACGTCGCTGTACATGCGCCCAAGGTATTCGCCGAGCAGTCCCATGCCGATGAACTGGCCGCCGGTGAACACGAACAGCACGGCGAACAGCACGAACATGCCGTCACCGGCCCAGCCGGCGCCGAACACCAGGCGCAACACGATCAGCGCTGCGGCGAACAACACGCCGAGCCCGGCCATGGTGAAACCGACGATGCTCAGCAAACGCAAAGGCGTGGTGGTCATGCAGGTGATCAGGTCGAACATCAGGTTGATCAAGCGCATCGGGCTGTACTTCGAATCACCGTGTTCACGCTCGGCGTGGTTGACCAAGATTTCGGTGGTGTGGCGGGCGAAGCTGTTGGCCAGAATCGGGATGAAGGTGCTGCGTTCGCGGCAGGCGAGCATCGCGTCGATGATCGTGCGGCGGTAAGCGCGGAGCATGCAGCCGTAGTCGCTCATGGCGACGCCGGTGGAGCGCTGCACGGCGAGGTTGATCAGCTTCGACGGATAGCGGCGCAATGCCGAATCCTGACGGTTGCCACGTACCGTGCCGACCACGTCGAAACCTTTTTCGGCTTCGGCGACCAGGCGCGGGATTTCTTCCGGCGGGTTCTGCAGGTCGGCGTCGAGGGTGATCACCACATCGCCCTTGCATTGCTCGAAACCGGCCATGATCGCCGCGTGCTGGCCGTAATTGCGATTGAGGATGACCGCCACGAACGGACTGTCTTCGCGGGTTGCGGCTTCTTCAAGGAGATGGGCGGAATCGTCACGGCTACCGTCGTCGACCAGAACGATTTCGTAGTCGTATCGCAGCATCCGGCACGCCGCTTCGGTGCGGCGCAGCAGTTCCGGCAGGCTGTCCTGTTCGTTGTAGACCGGGATGACGATCGACACGCAGCGAATCGGATAGGGTTTCACAGGCGTTTATCCATGAGGGTGGCGATGGCCCCAACCACGCGATCAAGGTCCTGATCGGTCATGTCGGGGAACAACGGAATCGAGCACAGGCGTGCCGAATTCCATTCGGTGTTGGGCAGGTACAGGTCGGGGTCACGCTGGCGATACCAGGTGTGCAGGTGGGTGGCGATGAAATGAATGCCGGTGCCGATGCCCTGGTCCTGCAAGCCTTTCATGAAGGCTTCGCGGTCGATGCCGCAGCGTTCGCGGTCGATGCGCAGGATGAACAGGTGCCAGGCGTGGGTTTGCGGGTAAGCGGGCAGGGCCAGTGGTTGCACCGGCAGGCCTTCGAGTTTTTGCCGGTAAGCGGCGGCCAGCCCGGTGCGGCGGGCGTTGATGTCGTCCAGACGCTGCAACTGGACCCGTGCGATCGCGGCGTTGATGTCGGCGAGGTTGTATTTGAATCCCGGCTCCATCACCAGCGCCTGCGGCTTGCGGCCACCGGTGAGGCGGTCATAGGCGTCAACACCGAGGCCGTGGAACTTGAGCATGCGCACGCGATTGGCCAAGGCTTCGTCATCGCTGACGAACATCGCGCCCTCGGCACAGGTCATGTTCTTGATCGCGTGGAACGAGAAAATGGCCGTGCCTTGCGCGCCAACGTGGCGGCCCTTGTAACGGGTGCCGGCGGCGTGGGCGGCGTCTTCAATCACCGGGATGCCGTGACGGTCGGCCATCGCGTACAGCGGATCGAGATCGAACGCGGCACCGGCGTAATGCACTGGAATGATGGCGCGGGTGCGCGGGGTGATCGCGGCTTCGATACGCTCGGCGTCAGTCATCAGCGTGTCGCGGTCAACGTCGACGAACACCGGTTTGGCGCCGAGCAACGAGATCATGTTGGCGGTCGATACCCAGGTCTGCGACGGGGTGATGACTTCATCGCCCGGACCAATACCCAAGGCGAGCAACGCGATATGCATGCCGCCGGTTGCCGAAGAAAGTGCGACCGCGTGACGACAACCGACATAAGCGGCGAACTGTTCTTCCAGCGCCTGACTTTCTGGCCCGGTGGTTATCCAGCCTGAACGCAATACTTGCTCGACGGCTGCTATTTCTTCTTCGCCGATACTCGGACGGGAAAACGGCAGAAACGCTTGACTCATAAGAACCTCGAGGCGACAGCCGTCCTTCAGCCAATTGTCTGAAAAACACGTGAATTCAATGGTTTGGGATACCGCCCGGGGAATGCCTGATTGACTTTTAAGTCCACGGACGGCAGGGTTGAAGGCCTTTCGGGGCAACCTGTTGTAATTAAGGTTATGCCGCTTTTTGTGAAAGGAACATCAAAATACGGTGGGCAAATCGTCTATCTGTGAGCCATACAGCCACCGTTCAGACTTCTTCCGTTTATCGGCACTTTTAATAGAAAAGTCCTACGCAAGAGTCGCGCTTTATATAAGTTTCTTTGCACGTTTTAGTTGTTTTGTTGAACTGTTTTCTATTCAAGGCCGTTTCGTTTGATTGACTTGTCGAGTACTGAATCCACCCCGTCCAATACTAATCCGCTGACGCTGTATCTGGCTCGACTGGCGCCCTCGAGCCAACTGACCATGCGTTATGTCTTGCAGGACGCTGCCGACCGCCTCGGTTTTGAAGACGTCGACATTGAGGAAATCCCTTGGCACGGGCTGCAACCCGAAGACGTCGTGGCGCTGGTCGCGGCGTTGCGCGCCGACGGCTATGCGCCGAACACCTCATCGTTGTATGTGAATGCCGTGCGCGGGGTGATGAACGAAGCCTGGCGCATGAGCCTGATCAGCCAGGACCATCTGCTGAAGATGCGTTCGGTCAAAGGCATCGCCGGTACGCGGTTGTCCCAAGGGCGCAATTTGAAGCGCACGCTGATTCATGAACTGATGGAAGTCTGCGCCGCCGATCCACGTCCGCAAGGCCTGCGCGATGCGGCGGTGATTGCGCTGTTGTACGGCACCGGCATGCGCAAATCGGAGTCGGTGGATCTGGATTTGAATCAGGTCGACTTTCACGAGCGCAGCCTGACCGTCACCGGCAAGGGCAACAAGCAACTGATCAAGTACGCACCGCAATGGGCGTTTGCCAAGCTGGACGCGTGGCTGGAGTTTCGTCGCGGGCAGCTCAAGGAAGGCGAGAGTGACGATACCTTTCTGTTCAACCGCATCCGCCGGGGCAGCCACATCACCCGCGAGCGCATCACCAAGCACGCTATTTATTACATCGCCCGTCAGCGCGGCACCCAGGTCGGGGTGAAGATCATGCCCCACGATTTTCGTCGTTCGTTCATTACACGGGTGATCGAGGAGCACGACCTGTCGATCGCCCAGAAACTCGCGCACCACAGCAACATCCAGACCACTGCCAATTACGATGTGCGTGATGACAACGAACGGCGCCGTGCGGTGGATCGCTTCGATCTGTGATCAGGACGCGCTGAATACGTGGGCGGCGCCGAGGATCGACAATTGCACGGCGCTGCCGGCGGGCGGTGCGTGCATGCCGGAGCTGCGCACCAGCAGCGAACGGCCGGGGTTTTGTAGGGTTGCGGAGCGCAGTTCGACAGTGAGGGTGCAAGTGTTGCCGGCAAAATCCCGTTCGGTGACCACGGCGTCACAGCCTTCACCGCCAGCCACAGCGCCTGAGATCTGCAACTGCTCGGGGCGCAACATGATCTGCGCCGTGCCGATAAAACCGTTGCTGTTCACCGGCACCGGGCCGAGATCGCAGTGCGCCCAGCCGGATTCGATGCGCGCCGGCATCACCACGGCTTCGCCGAGAAAGTGCGCGGTTTGCTCGTCGCTCGGGTAGCGGTAGAGATCCATCGGGTGCCCGGACTGCACCAAGCGCCCGCCGCGCATCACCGCCAATTGATCGGCAAACGACAGCGCTTCGCCCTGATCGTGTGTCACCAGAATCGTGGTGACGCCGGCGTCCTCCAGCAAGCGCGCGACCATTTTGCGCATGGCGCTGCGCAGGCCGGTGTCGAGGGCGGAAAACGGTTCATCGAGCAGCATCAGGCGCGGTTGCTGGGCCAGTGCCCGGGCCAGCGACACCCGTTGCTGCTGGCCGCCGGACAATTCGTGCGGCCACCGCTGGGCCATGTTGGCGTCGAGGGCAACGCTGTCCATCAACTGCGCGACGCGCTCGGTTTTCGCCGAACCGGTCAGGGCCAGACCAAAGCCGATGTTCGCAGCGACGGTCATGTGCGGAAACAGCGCGCCGTCCTGCGGCACGTAGCCAATCTGGCGCTGATAAGCGGGTACAGCGTGGGTGCTGTCGACCAGCACTTGGCCGTTGAGGGTCAGGCTGCCGGCGTCGGGGAATTCGAAACCGGCGATCATCCGCAACAGTGTGGTTTTGCCGGAACCGGATGGGCCGACAATCACCGTGCGGCTGCCGGTCGGGACGGACAGGCAGATGTCATCCAGCGCTTTCTGCGCGCCGAAGGATTTGCTCAGGGAGATCAGTTCAAGTGCGTTCATCGGCCAGCGGTGCGCCTGGATTGGTGGTAAAGGATGGCCGTGAGGGGCAGTGACAGCAGCACCATCAACAGGGCGTAAGGGGCTGCGGCGGCGTAATCGATTTCGCTGGTCATGGCCCAGAAACCGGTGGCCAGGGTGCGCGTGCCGTTGGGGGCGAGCAGCAGGGTCGCGGTCAATTCATTGGTGATCGCCAGAAACACCAGCGCCGCGCCGGCAGCTGCACCCGGTGCGGCCAGACGCAAGGTCACCAACCACAAGGCGCGCAACGGCGAGCGGCCAAGGCTTTGCGCGATGTTCTCCAGCTCGACCGGTGCCTGGGCGAAACCGGCACGCAGGCTGACCAGCGCACGCGGCAGGAACATCAGCAGATAAGCGAGCAACACGGTGATGGTGGTCTGGTAGATCGGGCGGGCGAAGTGGATGGTCACGGTAACCAACGCCAGCGCCACGACAATCCCCGGCAAGGAGCTGGTGATGTAGTTGCAGCCTTCGAGCAGGCGTTGCAGTTTGCCCGGTGCGCGGATCGACAGCCAGGCAATCGGAATCGCCGCCAGACTGGTGAGCAATGCGCCGGCCACGCCGAACGACAAGGTTTGCAGCAGCGCGGGCAACAACTCGCCACTTTCCCAGACATCCATGCCACCGGCGATCAACCAGCGACCCAAGGTCAGCAGCGGCACGCCGAGGGCCAACAGGCCGGTGAGGATTTGCAGGCCCAGCCCGAGGGCAACGGTGCCGCCGCTCAACAACACCGTACGTTGTTCGCGGGCACTGCCGGAGCCGACGCGAGCGTAGCGCGCCTTGCCCCGCGCAGCGGATTCGACGGTGAGCATCGCCAGACAACACAGGGCCAAAACGCCGGCCAGCATGTTCGCCGCCGGGCCATTAAAGGTTGATTTGAACTGATCGAAAATCGCCGTGGTAAAAGTGTCGAAACGAATCATCGCGTAGAGGCCGTACTCGGCCAGCAGATGCAAACCCACCAGCAAGGCGCCGCCACAAATCGCCAGACGCAACTGCGGCAACACCACCCGGAAAAACACCGCCCAAGGCTTGAGGCCGAGGGATTCGGCAACGTCCTCAATGGCCGGATCGAGACGGCGCAAAGTCGCCGCCACCGGCAAATACAGAAACGGAAAATAAGCGATCACCGACACCAGCACGCCAGCGGGCAATCCGTGAATCGATGGGATCAGGCTGACCCACGCATAGCTGTGCACGAACGCTGGCACCGCCAATGGCGCCACCGCGAGCAACGACCACATCCGTCGCCCGGGCAGATTGCTGCGTTCGGTCAGCCACGCCAGCGTGGTGCCGAGGACAATGCACAAGGGTAGGGTGATCAACACCAGCAGCACCGTGTTGATCAGCAGTTCGCCGACCCGGGGGCGAAACACCAGCGCTTCGATGGTCGCCCAACCGGTGGCCCACGACACTCCGATGACAAACAGGATCGGCAGCAACGACAGCAGGGACACGGTGATCGCCAAGGCCACCACCCACGAACCCCCTCGACCATTGAGGGCGCGGGTTTTCAGCGGCAGGTGTGCGGAAGAAGCCGCTGCGACGTCGGCCGGTAACGGTTCCGGGATCACTTAGAGGATTCCCGCCTGAGTCATCAGCTCGACGGCTTTCTTGCTGTCGAGTTTCGACGCATCGACTGTTGGCGCATCGAGGTCCTTCAACGGCGTCAGTTTCGGGTTGGACGGTGCGTCTTTGCCGACCGCGTATTCAAACGAGGTGCCGCTGTGGAGAATTTCCTGGCCTTCCTTGCCGGTGATGTATTTGACGAACTTCTGCGCGTCTTCCTGATGTTTGCTCGAAGCCAGCACGCCAGCACCGGAGGTGCTGACAAACGCGCCGGGGTCCTGATTTTTGAAGTAATAGAGCTTGGTGTTCTTGCTGTTTTCGCCGGTTTTGGACTGATCGACGAAGCTGTAATAGTGGTAGATCACGCCGCTGTCGATCTGCCCGGCATTCACCGCTTTGAGCACGGCGCTGTTGCCGCGATACACGGTGGCGTTGGTCTTCATGCCTTTGAGCCAGTCAAGGGTCGCGGCTTCGCCTTTCTGCTCGAGCACGGCGGCAACGATGGCCTGGAAGTCAGCGCCGGCCGGAGACGCCGCCCAGCGACCCTTCCATTCGGGTTTGGCCAGATCGAGCAAGGATTTCGGCAGGTCTTTCTCAGCCAGTTTCGCCGGGTTGTAGACGAACACCGTCGAACGCGCGGCGATGCCGATCCATTGGCCGTGGGCCGGGCGGTAAGCGGCGTCCACTTGTTCCAGCGTCGCTGGCGCAATCGGCGCGAACAGCTTGGCGTTGTCGACCAGCACCATCGCCGGGGAGTTCTCGGTGAGGAACACATCCGCCGGAGACGCCGCGCCTTCCTGCACCAGTTGATTGCCCATCTCGGTGTCATCGCCATTGCGGATCGTCACCGGAATGCCGGTCTCTTCGGTAAACCCGGCGACCCAGGCTTTGGTCAGGCTTTCGTGCTGGGCGTTATAGACCAGCAGACCAACGCCATCGGCGGCATAGGCCTGGCTGGCGCTGAACAGGGCGGTGGCCAGCAGGGCGCGTTTCAGCAAGGCGGGAACGTGTGGACTCATGGCGGGCGGGCTCCTGGCTTTTTAGGCGTTATGGGCAAACCTTCGCCGGGCGTGGGGCGAATGGTCTACCGGTGTTGAGTCGCAGGCAATTCAGGTTGGCGAACGAGAAAAAACGTCAAACCGACCGTTAATCGATGTCATTCCCATTCAGATTAGCAGCGACTGGAAGACGCACGAGAGCCGTGCGTCTTAACTTCAAGCCAGAAGGGGTGATTCAAGAGGAGGACGGGCACCCGCGCGGATTGCCCGCCGCCTGACTGATCAGTGCAGCGAGGCGTTTGACGTTGTTTTGCTGGGCGGTCACCAGTTCATCGATGCTCGGCCCCGAGGGTGTTTGCAAAGTCGAACGGCAAGTGACCAGACCACTGTCGGTATCGCCCAGCGGGCGCAACCGCCATTTCGCATCGATCAACGCGTATTGGCCGGGGATCGAGTCAAACCTTTGCACCTCGATGCGCACCGAGACATTGCCGCGACCGCTGGAATTGCTCAGTTGATCGACCAGCGCACTGCGCAACTCGTCCGCCAGACTCGCGCCCCACCATTGCGTCTCAAGGATCGCCAAACCGCTATTACCTTCGCGAATGACGATTTGCGGACGATCGACCTGCGGCGGCACAGTGATGGCTTCAATCGGGATTTGCGCCCCGGCGCGGGCGCTGCCCAATTGCATCGGAGTCAGCGTATGAAAGCTGATCGGGTCGCTGCGACAAGCGCCCAGCAACATGAATGCAGCGAGCACGGTGATCTTCAGCGGTAAAGCCATGGTTAAGCTCCTGTGCTCAATTGCGTGGCGGTCCTTTCAGATCCAGTGGCGCCGCGTTGTCGGGGCGGCCGCGGATCAGCGATTCCGGATGACGGCCCAGGTAATCCGAGAGTTCACGCAGAGAGCGCGACATCCGCCCCAGTTCGTCGAGGGTTTCGGTGAGCTTCTCGCGTTGCGGCGAGTCCTCGGCCAGGGTCGAACTGGCGGATTGCAGGGTTTTGCTGACATCGGCGAGGGTGCTCTGCACGCCCGGCAAGGTCTTCGCATTGAACTGGGCCAGGCCTTTGCGCAATTCGACCAAGTTGCTGTCGAGGTTGCTGGCGATGCGATCGACCGGCAGTTTGTTGAGCTTGTCGACCACCGCTTCGAGTTTTTCCTGCAATTGTTCGAGGCTGCCAGGCACGGTCGGAATCACCACAGGGCGAGCCGTCGGGTCGAAGGCGACTTTCTCGGCTTTCGGGAAGAAATCCAGGGCGACGTATAGCTGCCCGGTCAGCAGGTTGCCGCTGCGGGCCTGGGCGCGCAGACCATTGTCGATGAAAGTGCCGATGAGGCGGATACCGGCGGCCTCGTCATTGGGATCATGCTTGAACGCGGTGAGCATCTTGCCGTAGGCCAGACCGAGCCGCTGAGGGTAAATGACGATGCCGACGTTGAGCGGGAAGCTGCGTTTTTTCGCGTCAAAGTCCAGATTGATCGCCACCACCCGGCCGATTTCCATGCCGAGGAATTCCACCGGTGCATCCACCTTCAAGCCACGCAGGGACTGATCAAAGCGCAGGCTCAGGTATTGCGCCTTGCCGTTGGGCGGGGCGAGGGCGGTGGTCTGGTCAGCGAACAGGTCGAAGTCTTTGTCATCGGCGGCGGCGACATCGTTGGGGCTGTAATCCGGCGCGCGGAAAGCGATCCCACCGACCAGCAGCGTCGAGAGTGATTCAGTTTTCACCGCAAAGCCGTTGGCGCCGACATTGACGTCGATGCCGCTGGCGTTCCAGAAACGGGTGTTTTCGGTGACGAAGGCGTCGTTCGGCGAATGAATGAACACTTCGATGTTCACGCCTTTGCCGTCGGGGTCGAGGGCGTAAGTGACGACCTGGCCGACCGGGATCTTGCGGTAATAGACCGGAGAACCGATGTCCAGTGAGCCGAGGTCCGAGGCATGCAGCATGAAGCGCTTGCCGGGTTCGCCGTAGGTAATAGGCGGCGGGTTTTCCAGGCCTTTGAAGTTTTTCGCGCGGGTATTGGACTGGCCGATGTCGGCGCCGATGTAGTCGCCGGAGAGCAGGGTGTCGATCCCGGACACGCCACCGGCACCGATCCGAGGGCGCACGACCCAGAACTGTGAATCTTCGCGGGTGAAGGTTTCCGCCTGTTTGGACAGCTTGACCGTGGCATTCACGCTTTTCTGATCGTCGCTCAATTCAACGTCGGTGACTTGGCCCACCACCACGTTACGGTATTTCACTTCGGTTTTATTGGCGGTCAGACCGCTGCCGGTCTTGAAGGTGAGGACGATGGTCGGGCCTTCCTGGAGGATGTTGTGCACCACCAGCGAGATGCCCACCAGCACGGCGACAATCGGCACGATCCACACAAGTGAAACGCCGAAACGACGGGTTTTGACGGGGGCTTGGCCTGGCGCTCGCGGCTCGTCGGTGGCTGACGACTTCATCCATGTCCTCCTCGATTGATTGGGCACTGAGCGTCAGGAACGCAAAAGCACCTCATCAATATAGAAGTGCTTGGCGATAGAGCAAATGTGTATAGCGCATGCGCCGCGATTGATCGTTGATCGTTCCCACGCAGAGCGTGGGAACGATCAGATTGGGTAGGGGGTTAGCCGAGGATTTCGCGCAGGCGATACCAGAACATCCCCAGTGCCAGCAGCGGCGAGCGCAGGGCGGGGCCGCCCGGGAAGGTCATGTGCGGCACGCCGCTGAACACGTCCATGCCTTGGCTGTGCCCGGCGTGAATTGCCTCGCCGAGCAGCTTCGCGCACCAGTGGGTGACGTTGAGGCCATGACCGGAATAGCCCTGTGCGTAGAACACATTCGGATGCTGCTTGAGCCGGCCGACCTGTGGGAAGCGGTTGGCGGTGATGCCGATCTTGCCGCCCCATTGGTAATCGATGCGCACATCCGCCAGTTGCGGGAAGACCTTGAGCATCTTCGGGCGCATATAGGCGGCGATGTCCGCAGGATCACGCCCGGAATAGTGGCAGGCACCGCCGAACAGCAAACGCCGATCCGCCGAGAGCCGGTAATAATCAAGGCCGACTTTCTGGTCGCACACCGCCAAATTGTGCGGGATCAGTTGCGCGGCGCGTTCCTCGGGCAACGGTTCGGTGGCAATGATGTAACTGCCGGCGGGCAGCACTTTGCCACTGAGCCGCTGTTCGAGTTCGTCCAGATGCGCGTTGCAGCCGAGCACCAGACTGCCGGCGCGCACCGTGCCGCTGGCGCAGCGCACCTGCACGGTCGGGCCGTGGATGATTTCCAGCACTTGGCTCTGCTCGAAGATCCGCACGCCGAGTGATGCCGCCAACCGCGCCTCGCCTTGCACCAGATCCAGCGGATGCAGATGCCCCGAGCCCATGTCCACCAGACCACCGGCATAAATGTCGGAGTTGACCACTTGCTGGCTGACCTGCTCCGGCGCGATCAGTCGGGTTTCGTGGGCGTAGCCAAGCTCGGCGAGGTCGACCAATTCGTCCTTGAACGCATCGAACTGCGCCGGGGTGTTGGCCAGATCGCAGAAGCCCCAGCGCAAGTCGCACTCGATGCTGTTGTCTCCGATGCGCTGACGTACCAGATCCACCGAGTCGATGCCGGCGCGCCGCAAGTAACGCACGCCGTCCTCACCGACGTACTTGGCGAATCCCTCGACATCATGGCCGATGCCACGAATCAACTGCCCGCCATTGCGCCCGCTGGCGCCCCAGCCGATCTTGCGACCCTCGATCAAGATCACTGAGAGCCCACGCTGCGCCAGTTCAATCGCGGTGTTGACGCCGGTGAACCCGCCGCCGATCACGCAGACATCGGCTGTCAGGTCACCGTCCAATACTGGATAAGGTGTCGTCGCCCGCGCTGAAGCGGCGTAATAGGAGCGGGCGTGCTCTTGGGTGTACTGATTCATTTGTTCGACTTCACTTTGCTCCACGACCGGGTCATCAGACGCATGATCGCTTGAGGCGGGGTGGTGGAGATGTAGAGCTTGTCGAGGACTTCTTGCGGCGGATAAACCTCAGGATTGTTGACCAGTGCCTGATCCATGTACTGCTTGGCGGCCGGGTTCGGGTTGGCGTAGCCGACGGACGCGCTGACCTTGGCGATCACTTGCGGATCGAGCAGGTAATTGATGAAGGCGTGGGCTTCTTTGGTGTTGCTGGCGTCGGCGGGAATGGCCAACAGATCGAACCAGAGGTTGGCGCCTTCTTTCGGAATGGCGTAGGCGATGTTGACGCCGTTCTTGGCTTCCTTGGCGCGGTTGGCGGCCTGGAACACGTCGCCGGAATAGCCGAACGCCACGCAGATATCGCCGTTGGCCAGGTCCGAGACGTATTTCGACGAATGGAAATAGGTGATGTACGGGCGGATGCTCAGCAGTTTGGCTTCAGCCTTTTTATAGTCTTCCGGGTTTTCGCTGCGCGGGTCCATGCCCATGTAGTTGAGCACGGCGGGGAAGACTTCGTCGGCGGAGTCCATCATCGACACGCCGCACTGGGTGAGCTTCTTCAGGTTTTCAGGCTCGAACAGCACGGCCCAGGAATCGACGTGATCGATGCCCAGCACTTGCTTGACCTTGTCGACGTTGTAGCCGATGCCGTTGGTGCCCCACAGGTAAGGCACGGAATGCGCGTTGCCCGGATCGTTTTTCTCCAGCAACTCGAGCAGTTTCGGGTCGAGGTTCTTGAAGTTCGGCAGTTGTTCGCGGTCCAGTTTGAGGAACGCGCCGGCCTTCACCTGACGGGCGAGAAAGTGGTTGGACGGCACGACCACGTCATAGCCGGTGCGGCCAGCGAGGAGTTTGCCTTCCAGAGTTTCGTTGGAATCGAAAACGTCGTAGATCACCTTGATCCCGGTTTTGGCCTGGAAGTCGGCGAGGGTGGTTTCGCCGATGTAGTCGGTCCAGTTGTAGACGCTGACCTGGGGCTGGGCTTGGGCGGCGACGCTGCACATCAGGGCCAGAGTGGCGGGAACCAGGGTTTTCAATAGACGCATTTCGACACCTCTTCTTCGAATGATCGTTCCCACGCTCTGCGTGGGAATGCCTCAACGGACGCTCCGCGTTCGGCTTTGGATGGGACGCGGAGCGTCCCGGGCTGCATTCCCACGCAGAGCGTGGGAACGATCGACACAGGGGATCTTTTTGGCTTGGGTTAAACGCTGAGCATCAGGAACTCACGCTCCCACGAGCTGATCACGCGCTTGAAGTTTTCATGCTCGGCGCGTTTCACCGCGACGTAGCCGCGCACGAACTTATCGCCAAGGTATTGCGCGACGGTTTCGCACTCTTCCATTTGCGTCAGCGCTTCTTCGATGGTGATCGGCAGACGCAGGTTGCGGCGTTCGTAGGCGCGGCCTTGTACGGCGGCGCTTGGCGCGATGCCTTCGACCATGCCGATGTAACCGCAGAGCAGACTCGCCGCGATGGCCAGATACGGGTTGGCATCGGCGCCCGGCAGACGGTTCTCGACGCGCATCGCTTCCGGGCTGGAGGTCGGCACACGCAGGCCGACGGTGCGGTTTTCTTCGCCCCATTCGACGTTGACCGGTGCCGAAGTGTCCGGCAGGAAGCGGCGGAACGAGTTAACGTTCGGCGCGAACATCGGCAGCACTTTCGGGATGTATTTCTGCAGACCGCCGATGTAATGCAGGAACAGCTCGCTCATCTGCCCGTCGTCATTGGCGAAGACTGGTTTGCCGGTGGCGATGTCGACCACGCTCTGGTGAATGTGCATGGCGCTGCCCGGCTCGTCGCCGATCGGCTTGGCCATGAATGTCGCGGCGACGTTGTGCTTGAGCGCCGCCTCACGCATGGTGCGTTTGAACACGGTGATCTGGTCAGCCAGATCCAGCGCGTCGCCGTGACGGAAGTTGATTTCCATCTGCGCCGGGCCGTCTTCGTGGATCAAGGTGTCGAGGTCCAGACCTTGCAGTTCGCACCAGTCATAGACGTCTTCGAACAGCGGATCGAATTCGTTGGCGGCATCGATGGAAAACGACTGCCGACCGCTTTCCGCACGGCCCGAGCGGCCCAGCGGTGCCTTGAGCGGCAAGTCCGGGTCCTCGCAGCGTTGGGTCAGGTAGAACTCCATTTCCGGCGCAACGATCGGCTTCCAGCCTTTGTCGGTGTAGAGCTGCAAGACTTTCTTGAGGACGTTGCGCGGCGACAGTTCGATCGGGTTGCCGAACTTGTCGAAGGTGTCGTGGATGACGATGGCGGTCGGTTCGATCGCCCATGGAATCACGTAGACCGCGTCAGCCACTGGCTTGCAGACCATGTCGATGTCGGCAGGATCGAGCAGGTCGTAGTAGATGTCGTCGTCGACAAAATCCCCGGTTACCGTTTGCAGCAGCACACTTTCCGGCAGGCGCATGCCTCGCTCATGCAGGAACTTGTTGGTCGGTGCGATCTTGCCGCGGGCGATGCCGGTCAGGTCACTGACCACACATTCAACTTCGGTAATCTTGTGATCTTTCAGCCACGTGAACAGCTGATCGAAAGGGGCATTCATAAAGACCTCGTTATTGGTTTTATAGACGCCGGGGAGGGCGGGTTTCATCTTCCGCCCCTTCCCCTGTGGCGCGTTGACGACTATCTTGGGCGAGCCTTGCAGTTCCATCTATCCACTTTAAGCAGCACCAAAGCGCACCAAAAGAGTGCGCAAGGTCACCCCATGACAACGTGCAATCCGCTCCAGGTTCAAGCGTTCAACACCGCCGATGTGGCCGAGCAAGTCCGCGTAACACCGGGCTGGGTCCAGCATTACCAACAGATGTCGCCGGGGCATTTCGCCGGGCAGATCCGCTATCTGGATCTGCAGGGTGTCGAGGTCTACGAAGAACAGATGAACACCCGCGTCGAGCAGAATTTCAGTGCGCCGTCGGGGGCGCTGGCGTTCTGTTTTGATCGCAGCGACAACGCGCTGTACCTGCTCAACGAAGAGAGCCGCAACATCTGGATCACCCCGGAGAACTACCAGGAAATCGCCGTGGTGTTCGGCCCGGAATTCGTCCGCCTGCACGGTCTCGATGTAGCGAAACTGGAAGGCTTGTTCATGACTCAGCTCAACTGCGGGCAGAACGCGCTGTTCAGCCGCTGGTTAAGCTCGACTCTCACGAAGTTGTCGCAAGCTGTTGATCCGCTTGATAAAGATAGCCTGACAAAACAGCTGTTGGATGACTGTCTGTACATCCTCGACAACGCGCGGGTGTGCCTGGACGGCGGTGGATTGCAGCGGCGCACGGAAGAGCGAACCATCATGAAACGCGTCGGCGAATGGGCCGCTGATTCGCCGGAAGACACGGCCAATCTGCTGGAGCTTTCCCAAGTCGCCGGCGTCTCGTTGCGCCAGTTGCAACAAGCGTTCAAGGCCTACACCGGGATGACGCCCAGTCACTGGTTGCGCCTGCGCCGGTTGAACAGCGCACATCGTGAATTGCTCAAACGCCGGCCCACGGAAACCACGGTTGCCGAGGTGGCGATGCAGTGGTCATTCTGGCATTTGGGGCGTTTTTCAAGCAGTTATCGCGCGTTGTTCAAGGAGTTGCCGAGCGAGACGCTGAAGCGCTAATAAGTGCCGTTGCGGATAAAAAGGCTTTGTCTCGGCGCGCAAGTTAAATAGAATCACTCTCATTTGAAACTGACTTCGCGCAGGTACTCTTGAGATGACTGAAGCAGCGACGCCATCGCCGCAGCACCTGCACGAACTGTATCGCGATCATCGTGGCTGGCTGGAAACCTGGCTGCGGCGGCGCATGGGCAATGCGTGGGATGCGGCTGATCTCAGTCAGGACACCTTTGTGCGCGTGCTGTGCAGTGCGCAACCGATCGCCGACATGCGCGAGCCGCGCGCGTATTTGCTGACCGTGGGCAAACGTCTGCTGAGCAATTTCTACACCCGCCGCAGCCTGGAAAAAGCCTATCTCGAAGCCCTCGCGCAGTTGCCCGAAGAATGCGTGCCGTCGCCCGAGCAACGGTGGGTGCTGCTGGAAACCCTGCAAGCGCTGGATGAATTGCTCGATGGTTTACCGCGAGCGGTGCGTCGGGCCTTTCTCTTGAGTCAGCTCGAAGGCCTCGGTTACCGAGAAATCGCCGAGCGTTTACAAGTTTCGGAGCGAACCATAAAACGTTACATGGCAATGGCTTATGAGCATTGCTTGATGTTGGATCTATGATGCGCGTGGCGCCCAACACCGAAGCGCGGGAAGTGGCGCGTGCCGCCGCGCAATGGCTGGCATTGCTCGAATCCGGCGAGGCCAGTGAAGCCGATCACGTGCGCCTGAAGACTTGGCGCGACAGCGATAGCCGCCATGAAAACGCCTGGCAGAAGATTCAATCGTTGCGTCAGCGCTTTTGCAGTCTGCCGACAGAATTGGCCATGGCCACGCTGGATCGCCCGGATCTGGCGCGGCGGGCGGCTCTGAAAAGGGCGCTGGGTCTGGCGGCACTGGTGCCGACGGCGTGGTTGATCAGTCGCCAGTTGCCGCTCGACGTTTGGCGCGCCGATTTGCACACCTCCACCGGCGAACACACTCGAACACGGTTGGCCGACGGCAGCTCCTTGCAACTGAACACCGCCAGTGCGGTGAACGTCGATCTGGCCAGCCGCCAGTTGACCTTGGTGCGCGGCGAGATGGCGCTCAACGTTCCGGGCAGCACGGCATTGACGGTCAACGCGCCGTACGGTCGGATCCTCGTCAGCCGCAGCGAAATCTGCGTGCGCCTCAACGAACGTGATTGCAACGTGTCGGTGGTCAGCGGCTCGGTGCAGTTGCAGCCGTTGCACGGGCCGACGCTTTGGTTGAACGCCGGGCAGCAGGTGAATCTGCAGGCTTCCGGCGCCGGAGCTGTCGCGCTGTTCGACGCAAAAATGCCGGGTTGGCGTGACGGTGTGTTGATGGCGCAAAACCAGCCGCTGGGTGATTTCCTGCGCGAGTTGAGCCGTTATCGCTCGGGCCTTTTGCGCTGGGAGCCACCACTGGAAGGTCTGCGTGTCACCGGCAGTTTCCGCCTCAACGATACCGATAAAGTCCTGGCGCTGCTGGCGGCGAGTCTGCCGCTGGAGGTGCATTCGCGCACGCGTTTCTGGGTGACGCTGACGCCGCGAAAAAATATCGTCTGAAGCCTGTCCCTTTTTTTCGCCTCACCGGTCATTGCAGGTAAGTGAACAAAATCGAGAGCTTCTTCCAATGCCCGCAGTATTCCCAAGTCGTTTGCGTCCGTTGTTGCAGTTGAGCTTCGTGCTGAGCCTGAGTGCCAGCCCGGTGTTGATTCAATCCAGTTGGGCCGAAGATGCCGCCCGCCGCAGTTACCAAGTGCCCGCCGGCAGCCTGAGTGCCGCGCTGACCCGGTTTGCCGGGTTGGCCGGGGTCAATCTGTCGGTGGATCCGGCGTTGGTGAGTGGCCGCAACAGCAGTGGTTTGTCCGGTGAATTCGCTGTGGAGGAGGGCTTCACCCGCTTGCTGCTGGGCTCCGGTCTGCTACTGCAACCGCTGGGCGATCATGCCTACACACTGATTCCAGCCGCCGAGGGCAGCAGCCTGCAACTGGCGCCGACGTCGATTCTCGGCGCCACCGGTTCCAGCGATACCGATGTGTTTGCCGGCGGCCAGGTCGCCCGGCGTGGCTCGCAGGGTTTGCTGGGGTCGAAAGACTTCATGGAAACCCCGTTCAGCATGACCACCTACACCAGTGAGGCGGTGAAGAATCAGCAGGCGCGCACCTTGGGCGATCTGATTGCCAGCGATCCGTCGGTGCGTGCGACCAACCCGGCCGGTGGCCGCTACGAGCAGTTCACCATCCGTGGTTTCAGCCTGTTCAACAGCGACGTCGCCTACAACGGTCTCTATGGCGTGCTCCCGACGTACACCATCGATATGGAAATGGCTGATCGCGTCGACATCCTCAAAGGCCCGAGCCAACTCATCAACGGTATTTCGCCACGGGGCAGTGTCGGTGGCGGGATCAACGTGGTGCCCAAGCGTGCCACCGACAAACCGATCACCTCGCTGACGGCCAATTACGCCTCGAACAATCAGGCCGGCGGCGCGGTAGATGTCGGGCGGCGCTTCGGCGAGGACAATCAGTTCGGCCTGCGCTTCAATGGCGTCAAACAGTCCGGTGACACCGAGTGGGATCACCAAAGTGTCGACCGTGACATGGCCGTTCTAGGCTTGGATTTTCGCGGTGAACGCCTGCGGCTTTCGACCGATATCGGCCACACCGAACGCGACACCGATGCACCGCAGGAACGCGTGCAGGTTGCGGCCAACGCCAAGGTGCCCAGCGCGAACAGCGTCCATCGCAACTACGCGCAACCGTGGAGCCAGGCGAAAACCGAGGACACCTTCGGCACGCTCAACGCTGAGTTCGACGTCAGTGATTCAGTGATGCTGTACGGCGGCGTCGGTGCGCGCAAAAGTAATCATGACTTCCTGCGCCACGCCGTCTCCGTGACCAACGACGCCGGTGATTTCAGCGTTCTGCCACGGGACTTCACCCGCGACGAAAACGTGCGCACGGCCACCGCCGGCGTGCGCAACTGGTTCCACACTGGGCCGGTGAGCCACGAGGTCAATCTCGCGGCCAGCTACTTCTACATGGATTTCGAGAACGGCGGCGCGCGTTACGCCGCAGGGCGCAGCAATCTGTATGACCCGGTGGAAACGGCAAAACCCGGCACGCCGACGCGCAATGACGCCAAGGTCTATACCGAAAACCGCTTCAGCGGCGTGGCGCTGTCCGACACCCTGGGATTTTTTGATGACCGCTTGCTGCTGACCCTCGGCGCGCGCTGGCAGCGGGTGAAAGTCGATGACTGGAGCGATGACATCAAAGGCGACACCGCTTACGACGAAGAAAAGGTTTCGCCCTCGGGCGGGATTCTGTTCAAGGCAACCGACAAGCTTTCGCTATACGCCAACTACATGGAAGGTTTGAGCCAAGGCAAAATCGCACCGTCGACTTCCATCAACGAAGACGAAATCTTCCCGCCGTTCATTAGTCGCCAGGTTGAAGTCGGCGCCAAATACGATGCCGGCGCCTACGCGCTGACCGCGGCGCTGTTCCGCATCAAGCAACCCGCTTATGAAACCAATGCGACCACGCGAGTGTTCGGGCCCAATGGCAAGCGCGAGAACAATGGCGTGGAGTTGAGCGTGTTCGGCGAACCGCTCAAAGGCTTTCGGCTGTTGGGTGGTGTGATGTACATCGACAGCGAACTGACCCAGACCAGCAACGGCACTTTCGACGGCAACCGCGCGCCGGCGACGCCGAAATACAACGTCAACCTCGGCGCCGAGTGGGACGTGCCGACTGTGCAGGGATTGACGCTGACAACCCGTGGCATTTATTCGAGTTCGCAGTATCTGGATCAGTCCAACGAAAAGGAGATCGACTCGTGGGAACGCTTCGACGTGGGCACGCGCTATGCCTTCAAGGTTGACGACAAGACCATCACCTTGCGCGGCAATATCGAGAACGTGCTGGATAAACGCTATTGGAGTTCGGCAGGGGCTTCGGATGACAGTGAGCCGGGGCTGACGTTGTCGACACCGCGGACTTATCTGCTGTCGGCTACTGTCGATTTTTGATGATCACGCTGTAATGGGCGAAGGGAGCAAGCTCTCTTCGCCCTTGGCAATCGATCCCTCTGTGATTTTCTACAATCCCGCCACGCCCGGCACATCCATATTGATCTTGCGCCAAAACGCTTCAGAGAAACTGTAAACCGAGAAGGCAATCAGCCCTGCGGCCATCACCATCAATATCAGCCATCCCGCTGGCAGATTCTGCAGGGCGTCGAGGGCTTCCTTCATGCCCGGTGGATCCATGGCTTTATACGCGGAGCCGCTGACGGCCAGCAGCAAGGCAATTTCGATGAACACGACGCCACGGGCGATCAGGCCGAACCGCGACACCGGGCGGACGTACTGCATGACGTCTTCGTCGGCTTCAAAATACTTCTCGAATGAGGCCTTCCAGCCTTTGATGATGTGAGCAATTCCCACACCCAGCGGAATGAGCGCGATCACGTACACCAATAAATTCGAGTATTCCCAGGACAACAGATGCGCCAGCCAGTCCTTGGTTTGGCCGCCGGAATCGCCCGAGCTTTTGATGCCGCTGACCAGCAGGCCCAAGGCAAAGAATGCCAGCGCACCGTTGACCAGGCCGCCCGCAAACAAACCCACGCGAATCACCAGACCTTTCAGATTCTTGCCGTGATGGTCGACATCGCGGGTCGCTTGCAGGAAACGCCAGGCGGCAAAAGCGAGCAGACCGGCCACCACAAGTCCAACCAGAAAATAACCGAATGGCTGAGCCAGCAAGGCTTCGAGGCTTCTGTGGCTGTCTTTGGGTTTTGTCGAATCGTGTGCTGCCAGCAAGGCGAATAGACCGATGATCAGGTAAAGCACGCCCCGAGCGGCGTAGCCTCCCCGAGCGAGTATGACAAGGCTGCGTTGCGCGGACATTGGATCAATTCCCGAAAGTGATTCAAGAGCAGACCCCTCTCGTTGGGAGGGGTTCTATGAACGGAGGGAAAACTGTCGGAACGCATCCTCTTTGAACTAATCATCCGGCGCGCGCCCCTAATGTTTGGCTGCCCGCCATGCGGTCAGGGCTGTCGGATTTCCCCACTCACTCACGCAGGTTTGATGAATCATGAAGAGCGAACAAGTAGAAGGTGTAGCAGAGAAGCTGGCCGGCAAGGCGCAGAGCGCAGTCGGTAGACTGATGGGTGATTCGGCATTGGAGGCTGAGGGCGCTGGGCGCCAGGCCGCAGGCCAACTGACCAAAACCTACGGCGATACACTCGACAGCGTCTCGACATTCGTTAAAGAGAAGCCCGTCGCCGCACTCGCGATTGGCGCGGGTTTGTTGCTGTTGGTCAATCGTCTGCTGCGCCGCTGAGCCGTGATGTAGGGCGCTCCCGACCGGGACCCCTTATCGTTATCGCCCCCTCACAATGCCTGGATTCAAAAACCGGAGATTGTGAGGGAGGCTGACCGCTTTACACGCAATGGCTTACATGGCACGGCCAATGGCTTGCTCATAGTAAGAAAGGAAACTCTGCCACTGCGATTGATCCCAGAAAGAATGCCGTCTGAGTTGCGGGATATCGTGCCGCGCTGCGCCCATTGCAGTCACACGACCGCGAGACTTTTCAAGATCCAGCAGCGCCAGTTCGAAGTCGAACTGCTCGCCCGTCATCGATGCTTTGATAAAGATGTGTTTGGAACGCATGCAGCCGTGCTGCCATTTGCCCGAGTGCATGCGCGCGAGCATTTGCGCCAAACGCTCTAAAAGTCGCTGATGCTGTTCTGTCGTCAGCATGCTCGCGGCACCCTGGCCGTACCAGGTATCCAGATCAATAAAGCCGCCGAGATCTTCGGTCACCAGAACGCCTTGCCACACGCCTTCGACTTTTCTCGCGCCGTAAAACACTGGTCGTGGAGCATTCACGCCCAGCTTCTGAAGTCTGGACAGTGCAGCGCCCTCACGCAGCGCGGTGGGCCGGCCGGTGGGATAACGCAGGCTGCGAAACAGATGGCCGGTCTGACGCTTGACGAAAAATGTCCTGTCGTCTTTCACAATCAGCTGGACACCACTGGTGCCGCTGCGGCGCACATTCGGCGGTTCGACCCAGTCCCCGGAAGTACCCCACCAGAATTCAAACTCATTACCTGCACGGCCCATTATCCGCTCCATTTATTGTTGGAATTTTCAGTGCGACGTTTGCATTATCGTCGCGATAGCAGCTCTGTCCATGGGCGGAAGTTAATAGTTCCGTGTAAATCGCAACTTTTTGCCGCCAAGTTGCGATTTTAGGCTGCTTTTTTTGAACTGTGGTGCCGCGCAGATAAGCGGGGTGAGGGGGGTAGTGACTGGCGACTGTTACATCCGGTGATGTTCCAGCAAAAAGTCCACGAACAATCGCACCCGTGCCGGCATTGCCGCTCCGCCAACGAACACCGCATGGATCGGTTCTTCGTCCCCGGGATTGCAGTCCTCCAACAGCGCAATCAACTCGCCGCGCTGCAGGTCTTCGCGCACGCTGAATTCACCGATACGGGCAATGCCGGCACCTACTCGCGCGAGTTGTGCCAGCGCTTCACCACTGCTGCATTCGATGTTGCCGCTGACCTTCAGGGAAAACTCTCTTGCGTCGCGGATAAACGGCCAGTTGGACTCGGCCCGGCGAAAGTTGAAGCGCAGGCAGTTGTGCTGCAGCAGGTCTTCCGGTTTTTGCGGGGTGCCGTGGCGCTGCAGATACTCGGGCGATGCCACCACGACCTGGCCGGTGGCGCCGATCCGGCGCGCGGTCAGCGGGCTATCGGGCAGATGGCCAAAGCGCACCGCGACGTCGGCCTGGCCGCTGAGGATGTCGACCACTTCGTCGCCGAGGGTGAGGTCGACGACGATGTTCGGGTAACGGGCGCTGAAGGCTGCGACCAAGGGAACGATGGCCAGCCGCCCATGGCCGAGGGCGGCACTGACGCGCAATCGCCCCTTGGGTACGCCTTGATCGGCGATGGCTTCTTCGACTTCATCCATGTCGGCGAGGATACGTCGGGCGCCGCGCAGGAACGCTTCGCCCTCGGCGGTGAAGGTGATCGCTCGGGTGGTGCGCAATAACAGGCGAGTGCCGAGACGCTGTTCGGTACGCGCGATGATCCGGCTGACGGCCGAGGGCGTCAGGCCCAGTGCCCGCGCAGCGGCTGAAAGGCTGCCTTCCTGCGCCACGGTGGCGAACACGCTCATTTCACCTGACCTGCCGTTGAAATCCACTTGTGCCTCCTACGCAAAGGTGATTGCCAAAAATGCCATCTACCGGCCGAAAGGATTGGATCGTAGCATCAGCGGCATAGATGAGGAGCTTTCCATGCGTATCAATCCACCACTTGTTGCACTCGCCGTCGGTGCCTTTGGCATCGGCGTAACCGAGTTCGCCCCCATGGGCATGTTGCCGGGTATCGCCGCGGATCTTGGCGTTTCCATCCCAGCCGCCGGTTTGCTGGTCAGTGCTTATGCGCTGGGCGTATTGCTCGGCGCGCCACTGATGACCCTGACTACCGGCAAAATTCCCCGGCGCTATCTGCTGATCGGGCTCATGGCGATTTTTACCCTGGGTAATCTGATGTCAGCGCTGGCCACCGATTACTACAGCCTCATGGTCGCCAGGGTGGTGACGTCACTGACCCACGGTGCATTTTTTGGCGTCGGCTCGATTGTCGCCGCCAGCCTGGTCGCTCCGGAGAAACGGGCCGGTGCGGTGGCGGCGATGTTCATGGGCCTGACCCTGGCGACTATCGGCGGTGTGCCGTTGGCGGCCTGGTTCGGCGAGTTGTACGGTTGGCGCTCGGCGTTCTGGGGCATTACCGGCCTGGGCGTGGTGACCATGGCGGCGCTGTGGTTCGCGCTGCCCAATGTGCCGGCGCCGAAAAGCGTCGGGGTCATGGCGGAAATTCGGGTATTGGCGCGCGGCCCGGTGCTGGGCGCGCTGGCCCTGACCGTCGTCGGTTCGAGCGCGATGTTTACCGTGTTCACTTATATCGCACCGATCCTCAGCAATGAGACCCATGCATCTACCGCCTTCATCACCGCGATGCTGGTGCTCTACGGTGTCGGTTTGACGCTGGGCAACATGTGGGGCGGCAAAGCTGCAGACCGCTCGATAGACCGCACCCTCATTGCCTCGCTGAGCGTGCTGATTCTGGTCTTGTTGGCGTTCACCGTACTGATGCGTTGGCCGCTGCCCGCCGCCGTGGCCATTCTGATCTGGGGTATCGCCAGCTTTGCCTTGGTGCCACCGCTACAGATGCGCGTGATGGAAGCGGCCAAGGACGCGCCCAATCTGGCCTCGGCGGTGAACATCGGCGCCTTCAATTTCGGCAATGCGATTGGCGCGGCGCTGGGTGGGGCGGTGATCAACGCGGGTCTGGGTTATCCGGCGATCTCTCTGGCCGGAGCGGCAATGGCGGGCCTTGGATTGCTGATGGTGTTGGCGTTTGCCTGGCGTTCCAGAACGATTGCAGCTGCCGTGGTGTGACAAGCTCGCGGCCTCCCTGAAACGGCCGCGGGAAGTAGCTACGACAACGCTTGATCGAGGCCCGCACTGCGGGCCTCTTTGCTTCCCGGCGTGAACTGCAATCGCCATCAAAGCGTGGTGATCTGCCCGTTACGATCCAGTTCATACACCTTGTTCCCCTGCAATTTCTCCTTCAGCCAGCGCTCCGCCTTACCCAGCGGTCGTTGTCGCGCCCAAAGCAGATCCACACCAATCTGCCAGTCCGTATGCGGATACGCCGAGAGCTGCAGTTCCACCAGTTCACCCTTGGCCAGTTCACGCTGAATAAGCTGGCGGGGCAGGGTGGCCCAGCCGAGCCCGGCGCGGACCATTTCCAGTAACGCCAGATAGCTTTCCGCTTGCCATAACTGGGTCGAGCGCAGGTATTCGCTGCTCGGCAGTTTGCTTGCGTGGGCGCTGAAGGCCAGGCGCCGATGGACGTGCAGGTCGTCGAAGCTGACGTTGTCGAGTTGCGCCAATGGATGGTCGGGATGGCAGACGTGCAGCATGATCAGTTTGCCCAGTTGCTGGAACGCCAGTTCCTTGGGGTAGCCGGGCTGTGAGAACGCGACGCCGAGGACGGCTTCGCCGCTGCTGACCAACTCGCTGACGTCGCCGTACACCGGGTGGCGGATGATCAGGTCGACGAAGGGGAACGCTGCTTCGAAGGCTTTGAGCACCGGCATGATCGGGCCGTACGGCGTTTCAATTGCCAGCGTCAGGCTCGGTTCGACGTTGTCCGAAAGGCAGTCGGCGTGGGCTTCAAAGGTCATGCAGCGTTCGAGCACGGCTTCGGCTTGAATCAGCAATTTGTGGCCGCTGACGGTGAGGGCAGGGCTGCGGTTGCTGCGGTCGAACAGGTCGACGCCCAGGTCGGTTTCAAGATTGGCAATCGCCGCACTGATGGTCGATTGGGTCTTGCCCAGTTTGCGTCCGGCGGCGGAGAACGATCCGCTTTTGACCACTTGGACGAACATCAACAGTTGATCGAGTGAGAAGCGCAAGCGGTGAACTCCCGGGTCGAGGTGAGGGGTTTGCAGCGGCTAACGAACGCGTGATTGTGCCATCGAAAAAAGCGATGGTTGCTAATTTGTTTCATCGCAATAAACGTTCAAAGATGGCCCCGCGTCAAACGATCTCCGGGGCGAATCCAATCTCACAACCGCCCCTGAGCATGCCCGCGATCTCAACAGATGCCGCACCTTCAGGAGCGTGTGAAATGACCCCACAACGCATTCATCCGGTGGACGAGGTTTTGCCACTGCGACAGTTGTTCACGTTTGGCTTGCAGCATGTGCTGGTGATGTACGCGGGAGCGGTGGCTGTGCCGCTGATTCTCGGGAGTGCGATGGGGCTGACTTCAGCGCAGATCGTCTTGCTGATCAACGCCAACCTGTTGACCTCTGGCGTGGCGACGCTGATTCAAACTCTCGGTTTCTGGAAATTCGGCGCGCGTCTGCCGCTGATTCAGGGCTGCTCGTTCATTGCTCTGGCGCCGATGATCATGATCGGTAAAGAGTTTGGCCTCAGTCAGATTTTCGGCGCGGTGATTGCCGCAGGCTTCATTACGATTGCCTTGGCACCGGTGTTCAGCCGCTTGCTGCGGTTTTTTCCGCCGGTGGTGATTGGCAGTCTGATCACCATTATCGGCATCTCGCTGATGCCGGCGGCGGCGATCTGGCTGGGCGGCGGCAATCCCGACTCGGCGGATTTTGGTAATCCGGCGAACTTGTTGCTGGGTCTGGCCACGGTCAGCGTGACACTGGTGATCTATGCCAAATGCAAAGGCTTCCTCGGCAACCTCAGCGTGCTCATCGGCTTGTTTGTCGGCAGTCTGATCGCAGCGGCTTGCGGCATGACTCACTTCAATCGGGTCAGCGAAGCGGCGTGGTTTGAGCTGAGTGCGCCGATGGCCTTCGGCGCGCCGGAATTCGCACCGGTGCCGATTCTGATCATGACCCTGGCGATGCTGGTGATCATGGCCGAGACCACTGGCAACTGCCTGGCGATCGGCAAGTTGACCGGCAAACCAACCACACAACAGACCCTCGGCAATGCGTTTCGCGCCGACGGCTTGTCGACCATGCTCGGTGGCTTGTTCAACAGTTTTCCCTACAACGCCTTCACCCAGAACACCGGTTTGATTGCGCTTTCCAACGTGAAAAGCCGCTTCGTCGTAGCTGCGGCCGGGGCAATCATGGTGCTGATGGGCCTGTTCCCGAAACTCGGCGCGTTGATCGCGGCAGTGCCGACGCCGGTGCTCGGCGGCTGCGCGATCGTCATGTTTGGCATGACCACGGTGGCGGGAATTCAAGAGCTGTCACGGGTGCAATTCGAGGGCACGCGCAACGGCATCATCGTCGCCGTGTCGGTCAGTGTTGGCGTGCTGCCGATGTCGTTTCCGGCTCTATTCGAACACGTCGGCCCGACCTTGAAACTGGTGCTCGACAGTGGGATTTTCCTCGGTGCGATCACCGCCATTGTCCTCAACATCCTGCTCAACAACGAAAAAAATTCGACCGAAACCATCGGCGTTGAACTGACCGACTGACTTTTGTTTTCCACTGCCCAGGAGTTACCCATGAATCAATTCACTCAGCTCACCCCGGCCGGCGTCAGCGAACTTGATCTGACCTTGCTGCGCCAGACCATCGCCTTGTCCGAGGCATCGAAACAACGCGGTCGCCATCCGTTCGCGGCATTGGTGGCCGACCGCAACGGCAAGGTGATAGTCGAAGCGGGGAATAACTCGATGCCACCGGAAGGCGATCCGACTCAGCATGCGGAGTTGGTGGCGGCAGCGGCGGCTGCAAAACTGCTGTCACCGCAAGAGCTGGAACTGTGCACGCTGTACACCAGCGCCGAACCTTGCTGCATGTGCGCCGGCGCGGTGTACTGGACGGGCATCGGGCGGGTGGTTTATGCGTTGTCGGAGCATGCGCTGCTTGGGTTGACGGGAGACCATCCGGAGAACCCGACGTTCTCTCTGCCATGCCGCGAGGTGTTCGCCAAGGGGCAGCGCAAGGTCAGTGTGTTCGGGCCGATGCTGGAGGGCGAGGCGGCTAAGCCGCACAAGGGTTTTTGGTTGTAACCGCTTAGAAACGAAGCGCGAGTGGTGTGAGGTTGCGCTATCCAGAGACTTAAGAACACTTGTTCTCCGAGAGGGAGAAGGTGCGAAGTTTTGGAACTGCCAGCCCTCGGCCGATGCCAAATGAGTAACCAGAACGAGGGCAAAGCAATGACTGAAGAAACAGCACAACTTCCTGAGGAAGAAGTACCGGATCAATCGACGCCTGCGCACTCCACAGAGGAAGAGCAAAAGCGCCTTAAAGATTTTAACAAGGAAGGCATCCCGCCCGGCAACTGCTGATGGGTAGGCACTGGCTCGGGACACCTACCTTCGGCTCGTCGCTTTGCGACGCGCCATGAGGCGTTCGCCCGTGCCAGTGCGGCCATCGGCGGGGATTTCAAGCGTGGGTGTCAACGCTGAGTGTCATTTGGATCAATGTTGCCTGCAGCGCGTGGAGGTTGCCAGCGCATACAGAAATCTGATTTTGAATCTCGATTGTTCTTTGAGCCTTCTCTTCTTCTGGCATATTCATTCTTTCGGTTTTAGCCAGCTCTGCTTTGCGAGTTGCAAGTTGTTGCTGTATCTCGGCAATTTGTTTTTTTATCAGTTCGACTGCACTAATAGGATGTTTGATTTTATTTACACCTTCTTCGCTTGAGTCAACTCGAAGTTCGTAGTCGCTTGTGGTTTTCTTCGTAAGTGATAGATGATTTTGCGAATCTGATTTTATGTGTTGGTTGTTCTCTGGCTTGTTTGTATGGGTGGTTACGCTGATTGCGCTGATTTTTGGCATGGCTAATTCTCTTGGCTTTCTCGCCTATAGGGCGTTGGGGCTATTGATTTCACACGGTTGCGCGTGAGTGCTCACTACGCCTTTTATGGTAATGAGCCTTTTCCGTGTGGATATAGGAATTGTCTTGTTTTTGTGCGCCATGGCTAGACGTGCAGAAACGACAAGGCTCTGAATAAATCAGAGCCTTGATGTTGAAGATTGACGAATTGAACGTGTTATTTCGATGTGTCTACGCTGGTTGAGCAAGAAAGCCGGTAATGCTCATAGTTCAAATCCTTCAGTCGTTCTGGAAGCTTGTAAGGGGCGGGGCAACTTTTACCCTGCCACTTGATTGTAATGATGCCTTGATCTTTGGTAACAAGCGCTAACGCCTTGCCGGTGGGGTCGGAAAGCGCCAGTTGTTTACCATCGGCGTCCATCAATACGGCTCCGAATGGGAGGGGTTTGCCCTCGGCATCGTAGAGTTCGAACTGGATCCGTCTCCCTTTGCTGCCTTCGAAGCGCGCGAGCACGACTGAACCTCGTCTCGGTACGAGTTGTTGAGTGGCGTTGTCCAACTCGATTTCAGCGCCCAGATTTCGTGTGTCCAGCGTCACCCAGTTCACGCGATAGGGCTGTGCATTTGGAACGACGGCATAGCCGTTGAGGCCGGTTTTCACGCCGGAGTAGCTGCTGACTTCGACCCCGGACATGCCAGGCACTTCCACCAGTGCGAATGTTTCGCCGACGGTCTGGCCCATGTTGATTCCACCCGCGTGGGCCACGATCGATCCGGCCGCGCTCAGGTTCTGTGATTCATAACCGCTGCCTCGGCTGTAGCCCAATCCCAGATCACCCATCGCTGTACGGGTACTCAGGCTCAGTGAGCCGGAGCGATCACCTTGCACACTGCGGCCGGTCTGTACGGAATAGTAGGTGTCACTGTCTTCAGTCAGATAACCATTGATCCCGGCTTGCGTACTGGTGCCGGCGTTCTGATGATTGCTGGAAATATAGGCACGAGGCGCGCGAGGTGTCGATCCGAGCGGGAATGAGATCGAAACGCTCAATTGAGTGTCGTGAGTGGTGTCACCGCGTGTGCCGAATTCCTCGGTTTTACTCAAACTTATGTTGTAGTTCAGGTCGCGCCAATTATTGTTGTAACCGGCAGAAAAGCTGCGCGAGCCACCGCGATCCCAATAGCGCTGATCACTGGCATTCAAGTACAGCGAGCCGTACTGGCGCGCTTCGCCCAGGGTCTGGTTGACCGTGAGGTCGGTACGGGTTTTGGCGTTACCTGCGCGCCGCGTAGCGCCGGTGCTGGTGTCCTGAACGTGGTCGGTCAGCGTGCGGTAACCCTCGGTCGAATAACGATAGGCTGCGAGGGTGAAGCTGGTATCGGTGCCGGTGAAGGTCTTTGCATAGAGCGCGCGTACGCTGCTGCCCTGGGTCGTTTTGCCAAATGCCTTGCTGGACGATTGCGTGAGGTCCAGCGACATCGCGCCAATCGAAGTGTTCTTCGCCGCACCAACTGAAAGCGCCTTGAAACCGTTGCTGGCCTGAATGCCGGCAATGCCTGTCAGGTTGCTGGTCAAACCGTAGGCGAAAGTGCCGCCCAGGAAGGCCGGCTTGTCATAGCCTTCGCTGTTGTTGTTGAATTTGCCGCTCGACAGGCTGTACTTCAGCTGTCCCTCACGCACCATCGTCGGCAAGGCGGAGAACGCCTGCCGGGTGACCTTGCGCCGACCATCCGCCTCGACAATGGTGATCTCCAGATCACCATTGGAGCCCGATGGATAGATATCGCTGATCTCGAACGGACCCGGCGGGACGTTGGTGGTGTAAAGAATGTAGTTATCCTGGCGGACCTCGATCTTCGCATTGGTTTCAGCCACGCCACGAATGATCGGCGCATAGCCGCGCTCGCTGTCTGCGCGCATGCCCTCATCAGAGGCCACCTTTACGCCTTGGTAGCGCACGCTGTCGAACAGGTCTGAGTCGGAAAAGATTTCACCCGCGCTCAGTTGCCCCTTGATCGCCGTGAGGTCGCGCTGGATGAACGTGCGGTTGCTGACGAACCGATTGGGCCGGCCGGTGGCACTGCTCAGGTTGGACTCGTTACGCAAGCGCCAGGAACCGAAGTTGATGCCGTTGCGCAGCCCCAGATTATTCGAGATTTGCGTCGAGTAATCGGTTTTGCTGCGGGTGCTGCTCAACTGATAGTTGATGAACCCGGCGGCCACGCCATCGTCCCAAAGCTCTGGGTCCACATAGCCGCGCATGCCACGCGCCATCGCGACCTGCGGCACGCTGATATTGAGGCGCAGGCGGTTGGCGTCAAAACTGAGACTGGCTTGCTCGATCATCGCCGCAAGATCGTAGTGATCAGCAGGTTGTTGCTCATCAACCAGCCCTTGCTCACGCAGTTTGCGCATGTCCACGCCCAACTGCTGTAACAATTCCAGGGTGATGCGTGGCTCGACTTTGCCGTTGAGCGGGTTGGCCGCGAAATCAACGTCGCGACGCCCGACCAGTGTGCCGTTGCTGAACACGTCAACGCGATATCGGCCCGGCAGAACGCTGTTGGCATTCAACAAGGGTTGCAGATCGACCGCCGATGAACCTTCAAGAAACAAGGTGTTGAAAGCTTCACCCGCTACCGCGGCCGGGGCTTCGGCACCCATGGCGAAGCCACAAATGGCCATGTTGATGGCAAAGCACAATGGATGCAGGCAGCCCAACGCCGTTTTGCTTTTATGGCGCGCAACGTGATGCTTTACACAACTTGAAGATGTGTGGTGTTGGGAGGAGAACATGCAATTTGCCTTATCAGTCCGTGTTGCTTCAACCGGAGTCCGGAACTCGTAAATAGCTTGTGAATTGGCGGGGTGGGGCGAGGAAGTTACTGGGTGGATGCATCTTTCACGCGCTCGGCATGACTTTCGGTAGCGCTGAGTGGTGCATCGAATCGTTGTTGTGCGCCGTAATCATTAATGGCCGAAAAAGTCAGGCGTGGAGAACCGGATGGCAACGCTTTCAAATTGAACGAACGAACTTCGCCCGGAACGATCATTGTCGAATCAATCACCAGTTCCGCTTTATTTCCAGCAGCGACTTTCAGGTCGGCCAGCGATACGTGGTAATTGCTTTGATTTTTTACTTTCAGTACCGACTTGCCAGCTTGCGTGACCAATTGCCATACAAGTTGCACTGGCGCTTGCGCAGCGTCACCGGTGAGTCCGTCCGGGCGGAAGAACACCTTGATGCGCTGACGCACCGCCAGTTGCAGCGTATTGACATCGGCAGCGCTGGCCTGAGGGATTTCCTGCACGTTCAGCCACACCACTGACTCTTTGTCTGCAGGCATGCCGCGGCCTTCATAGAGAATCCTCAACAGTTGCTGTTGATTGGGTTCGAGTCGGGCCAGCGGTGGAGTCACCGCAAATGGCGGCGCGCTGCCAGCCGTGTCGCCGGCATCCAGCCACGATTGCGCCAGGATGGTTTGCCCGCCGTTGCGCACGGTGACGTTCGCCTCTTTGTGCGCGCCATCGAAAATGATCCGGGTGGAACTCAAGGAGATGCTTGCGAATGCCGAGTGTGTCATCAACACCCCGGCAAGCCCCAGGCACAGCGGAAAATAGCGACTTAACATAGTTTCACCGATTGATCTGGTCGGGAAGGACGAGGCACAGCGGCCCCGTCCAGGTCTTGCGTGCTGCTTATTCGTATTCGAGAACGAACGGCAGAGTGGCGTTACCGGTACCTGCAGTAGCGGTGGTCTTGTCGCCGGTGGTGACGTAAGCGGCTGCGAACGACAGGGTGCCGTCGCCGCCAGTGGTGCCGTCCCCAGTCAGGCTGGTCTGTACTTTGGCAGTGGCTTCGGAGCTCAGGTCGATCAACTGGCCGTTGCTGTCCAGCAGCGCGATACCTACGCCTTTGGCCGCATCAGTACCTTGCAGCTTGAGAACTTTCTTGCCATCAACCAGGCCCGAACCGCCGTTGACGGTTGGTTTGAACAGCATCGACACCTTAGTGCCGGCGTTGCAGTTCACTTTCAGGTTGAAATCGTTGGCAGCCACGCGACCAGCACCAGGGGCAGAATCGGTGCCCATGTCTTTGATCGATACGCTGCCCATGTCCACAGCGATCATCTTGTCGTTACCCGAAGCGCCATCTACCGAGCACGCGTCGTTGTTGATGACGCCGGTGAAACTGATTTGACCGCTGCCGCCCTTGACGGCTTTAGCGGCTTCTTCTTCAGCCAGTGCGCCAGTGGAGGCAGCCAGTACGGAAAGAGTGAGTACTGCGAAAGCGAACTTTTTCATGTTTATATCCGAAGTTATTGTGAAGTGCTGCATTGAAATGCCAGGCCATGTTAGGTCGGTGATGGCGATGGGTCTTTGAGATTTGTCTTAAAGCGTGGCAAGTGCGAACAAGGCGGCAATATCGGAAGTGCGTATTTATATTCTCAGTAAAGTACAGCGGACTAAATGAGACAATTCTCAAAGTCGCGCGAGCTCTATCTGATTAGTATTCGCGGACGCAGAAATTCTCAGTCAATGCAAAGTTTGTGAGCAATCTTTCTGTTGGAAGATGATTCAGGCTTTTCGCTATTAATGGCTGATAGAAAGAGGTTCCCGGTTTGTGAACACGCTTCGTATATTGGTATTGGAAGATCACGCCTTCCAGCGCACGGCTGCGGTCAGCGCGCTTAACAGTCTGGGTTACAAAAATATCTTTCAGGCGGCTGACGGAAAGGATGCGCTGGCGGTGATCTCCCAGGCAGGAGGTGTGGACGTTGCGTTGTGTGACTTGAGCATGGCCGGGATGGATGGTTTGACCTTTCTGCGCCTGGCGAGAGAGGCCGGATTGATTCGCGCAGTGATCATCTGCAGTTCACTGCCTGAAGACTTGTTACGCACGGTTGATCGAATTGTCACGCTGCAGGGCCTGGAATTGCTTGGCAGTGTCGGCAAGCCCTTGATGGTCGATGTACTGGCGCCATTGCTGGCTCGCTATCGGCCGCACAGCCAGGTCGAGGCCAAAGTGGCGGAAAGTCATCTCGATCAGCCTACGGAGAACGAAGTACTGGAAGCGATACGCCGGCAGGAATTTCGCGCTTACTTCCAGCCCAAGTTTCATCTGCGCAGTGGTGAGGTGGATGGCGCCGAGGTGCTGGTGCGCTGGCAAAGCCCCAGTCGCGGATTACTTTCGCCGGGTATGTTCTTGCCAACGATCGAGCGTTGCGGGCTGCTCGACGAAATGTTTTTCAGCCTGCTCACGCAAGGACTGAGTCTGCAGCGTTTCGTGCAGTCCCACGGCAAGCCGTTCAAGCTCGCCTTCAATCTCGACGTCACGCAGATGGCCAACCCGAATCTTGTCGACCGGATCAAGGCGCTGTTGCGCATTCACGGCGCCTCGCCAGCCGGGCTCATATTCGAGCTGACGGAAACCGGTCTGCTGCAGATGCCCGAGATCAGCATGGAAAACATGGTGCGTCTGCGCATGCTCGGCTTCAGCCTGGCGATCGATGATTTCGGTGTCGGCTATTCTTCGCTGGAACGACTGTGTCAGATGCCGTTCAACGAAATCAAACTCGACGCCGGTTTCGTGCAGAATTTCCAGCAGGCTCGCTACAGTGCAGTTATCCACGGTGCACTGGCCTTGGCGCGCGAGCTGGACATGCGAGTGGTCGCAGAAGGCATTGAAACCGCAGATCAGGTCCATCACCTGGCTCGACTCGGTTGCCAGTGGGGGCAGGGCTTCTTCTATGCTCGACCCATGAATTGGGCGCATCTGGTCGATTGGCGTTTTGAGGGGCAAAAATCGTCCTGGCGCCGGGCAATAGGCACGTCCGACCTTTGATCCGCGCGCGCGGTCTGACTTTTGGGACAAAGCCCTATTTCGTCACGTCTTCAAAACAATCATCATGTGACGAGAAATCAATCAGATGCACCTGAATGCTTCGGTGATGCCCGGGATCGGCTGCGGTTGCCAAGTGCTGATGATCCTTCAACCCTCCTCATCATGGAGCTGTTCATGCATTGGTCAGTCGTGAATCCGTTACGCGTTGCCATCCTTGATGATCACTCGCTCATACGTCTGGCGATGAAATCGCGGCTGACGCGCGAAGCCGAGTTCAGTGTCGTGGGCGTGTACGCGAGCAGTGCGCAGTTGCTCGCTGGATTGCGCGAGACCGAAATCGACCTGCTGATACTCGACTACAAGCTGCACGATGGCGAGCTGGACGGGCTTAATCTGATTCGCCTGCTGCGCAAGCAATATCCGGGCATGCGCATCCTCGTCTCATCCTCCGAAGAGCGCCCGGCAGTAGTGAACATGGCGATCGGAGCGGGCGTCAGCGGATTCTTCGGCAAGTCCCAGCCAGTCGATGACCTGATCACCGGCATCCGCTGCGCAGCGTCCGGCCAGTTGTACCTGTCGCAGGCAATGGCCTTCGAACTTGATGTGCTGCCTGTGTCAGTCGATGAGCCTGCTGGTAGCAATGATGACGGCGCGGCGCACAGCGACGATTTTCTGAGCAATCCTCTGCTGTCGCCGAAAGAGAAAGAAGTCTTGCGCTGCTGCCTCGAGGGTATGGGGGTGACGCAGATCGCTTTGAAGTTCTCGCGCAGTCGCAAAACCATCAGTGGGCAAAAACAGGCCGCTTTCAAAAAGCTTGGCATTCGTGGTGATGCAGAGCTGTTCAAGTTGCAGCACAGCCTGACAGCCGACAACCAGGGATAACTCGCTTATGTTTCATCTGTTGCGCGGTGCTTTGCTCGTCAGTGTGCTTTTCGTATTCGGTAGCGGGTCGTTGTGGGCAGCAGAGCCGCGCACTCTGCAGGTGTTCGGTCGATCAGACTGCAAGGAGGTGCAAGTCGATCTTGGCAATGAGGACTGGAGTTGGCTACGGCAGAAACGCAGCCTCGTATTGGGATCGGCACTTCCGGATTTTCCGCCTTATGTCATGACCGCAAGCGGTACGCGTTATGAGGGGATTGCCGCTGACATTGCCTGCATTATCGGCCAGGCCTTGCATGTCGAAGTTACCGTCAAGGCTTATCCTGACCGTCGCGACGCCATGGCGGCGCTAGAGCGCGGCGAAATCGACATGTTGGGAAGCTCCAACAGTTTCGAGTTGATCGACGGCCTTGTTACGCTCAGCAAACCTTATGTCGAAGACGTGCCAGCGATGTTCATGCGCGGCGATGATCGGCGACCGATGCCGGCCAATCTGGCCGGATTGCGTATTGCGGTTGCCGACGACTACCTGCCATCCAGTCAGTTGCATGGTTTGTACCCCAACGCCGAGTTCGTGCTTTTTCCATCGAACGAGTTGGCACTGGCTGCACTGGCCTTTGGCAAAGTCGATCTGTTTCTGGGCGACACGGTGTCCAGCAATTATCTGATCAATCTCAACTACTTCAACTATGTGCGCCTGCACTCTTTCGTCAAAACGCAAACCAGCGGTTTCAGCTTTGCCTTGCGCCGAGGTAATGATCAACTGCTGCGTCTGATCGACTCGGTCATTGAGTCGATGGGTGAAGGCAAGATAGCCGAAATCTCCAAGCGCTGGTCCGGTGGTGGCGGGGCACTGACACCCAAACGTATCGATCTGACACCCGGCGAAGCACGCTGGCTTGAGCAGCACCCGGTCGCGCGGTTCGTGATCAATGACGACCAAGCGCCATTTGCGTTCTTTGATGGCGATGGCAATTTTGGTGGGATCGGCGCCGATCTGCTGGAGCTGATTCAGCGGCGCACTGGTTTGCAGATCGATGTAGAGCGCACCGACAGCTTTTCCAGCTTGAGCACTCGCTTGCTTGATGGCAGCGCCGATATCTCGTTGCTGACGCCAACCGTCTCCCGTGAAGTCGGTATGCGTTTCACCCACCCGTTCCTTGCCAGTCCCTTTGTGATTGTCACCGCCAAGGACGCAGGCGCGCCTTCAAGCCTGCAGGAGCTACGCGGCAAGCGCGTCGCCGTCCCCGAAAGCTCGGCGGAGCGTGAGCTGCTCAAGGATTATCCCGACATCGAGATTGTCGACAGTGAAACAGTGCTGGGCGCTTTGGCTGACGTGAAGAATGGGCGAGCGGACGCGATGATTACCACGTTGCACGGTGCGCGCTACTACATCGCTCACATCTACAGTGACAGTTTGCGCATCTCCAACATCGTCGGCATGAACAAGGGTTTTCTCGCCTTCGCGGCCCGGCGCGCCGATACCGAACTGGTCAGTATTCTGAACAAGGCTCTGCTGAGCATTCCACCCGATGAGCTGGACGTGATCCTCAACCGTTGGCGTCCCATTGCAGCGTTCTCGGGACTGTCGTGGCGAGATTACAAGGTATTGATCTACCAAATCAGCGCTGGCGCTTTCTTGATTATCCTGGGATCGCTGGCGTGGAATTTCTATATTCGCCGGCAGATCCGCGAGCGCAGTAGGGCAGAGCGCTTGCTCGGCGATCAGCTGAAGTTCATGGGGGCGCTGATCAACGGCACGCCGCATCCCATTTACGTACGCGATCGGGAAGGTCGGCTTGTCACCTGCAATAACAATTATCTGCAAACGTTTGGCCTGCTGGAAAAGGACGTAGTCGGCAAGACCGTGCTCGAAAGCGGCAAGCGCAATCGCCAGGAAGCGTTGCAATTTCACGATGACTATCTGCGCGTCATCGAGCGGGACGAACCTTACGAGGTGGATCGCACACTGCATGTCGGTGATACGCGGCTGATCATTTATCACTGGATCCAGCCTTATCACGACACGACGGGGGAAGTCAGAGGCGTGATCTGCGGCTGGATCGACATCAGCGAACGCCGCGAACTGATTGAGGAGTTGCGTTCGGCGAAAGAGCTGGCTGATGAGTCGAGCCGCGCCAAAACAACATTCCTGGCGACAATGAGCCATGAAATCCGTACGCCGATGAGCGCCGTGATCGGCATGCTAGAACTCACACTCAAGCGTGCCGAGCAGGGCCACTTTGATCGACCGGCGATTGAAGTGGCCTACGACTCGGCGAAAGGCCTGCTGGAGCTGATCGGCGATATCCTCGATGTGGTTCGCATCGAGTCTGGGCATGTCAGTCTTTCGCCCAAACGTGCCAACCTGCGCGAACTGGTGGAGTCCGTAGCGCGGGTCTTCGACGGCTTGGCCAGGCAGAAGAGTCTGATATTGAAACTCGATATCGACGCCACTGTCGGCTGTGACGTACTGGTAGATCCGATGCGCTTCCAGCAAGTGCTCTCGAACCTGGTCGGCAATGCCATCAAGTTTACCGATACCGGGCATGTCAGCGTCTCGATTCGCGGCCAACGCCTTGCTGACGAACGTTTGCAGGTCGACCTCAAAGTCGAGGACACCGGCATCGGCATTTCCAGCTCTGATTTGCAGAACCTGTTCCAGCCGTTTTCGCAAGCCAATCACGGCCCCTCGAACCGGGGGGGCACCGGTCTGGGATTGGCGATTTCACGTTCGTTGTGCGAGTTGATGGGCGGGCGACTGAATATAACCAGCACCTTGGGCAAGGGCACCTGCCTGGAAGTGTCGCTGTTCTTCAATATCCTCAGTCCGCTCGGCGGCAAGGTGCTGCCTGTTTCGGTTGTCCAGGACAAGCCAGTGCCGACGCTGCGAATTCTGGTAGTGGATGACCAGAGTGCCAACCGCCTGTTGCTGACGCAGCAGCTCAGCTTTCTTGGCCAGTCGGTGCGTGATGCTGCCGATGGTGCGCAGGCATTGGCATTGTGGCGCTCTGAGCCATTCGACATTGTGATCACGGACTGCAACATGCCGGTCATGAACGGCTATGAACTGGCCCGCACCATCCGCCAGGACGAACGCGACAGTGGTGGCGCGCCGTGTATCGTCTTGGGCTTCACAGCCAACGCGCAGCCGGAAGAAAAAGTGAAATGCCGAGAGGCGGGGATGGACGACTGTCTGTTCAAACCGATCAGCCTCAGCACCTTGTCGACCCTGCTTGCCGGCTGGGAAAAGAATGTCGAAACCGAGCCAGTTGAAAGCCTGCCTGCGGCGGGTATCAAGGAGCTGGGATCGATTCGCGAGCGTCTGAACGAGCTCACCGGAGGCGATCTCGACATGATGAAAGAACTGCTGCGCGAGGCGCTGTCGAGTTGTGAGAAGGATCTGGAGGAGTTGCATTCGCTGATACCCGAAAGCGATCCCGGGCTGTTGGCTGACCTGGCACATCGGATCAAGGGCGCAGCGCGCATCGTCGCCGAACATCAGGTCATCGAGGCGTGTAACGACCTTGAGGCCGAGTGCGAAGCGCCGGTCATCGATCCACTTGATATCAATCGCAGCGCGTTGAAGCTTGAGCATGCACAGGCTGATCTGATCAAGAAAATCAAACGGGTCGAGCTGTAACTTTATTGGCGCAGGGCCCTGCTGACTGGCCTTGTATTGAAGGGGGACGTTAAAGATCATTTTGCAACGGGCGATACCTTGGTTAATAACCATGGAGTTTCGCGATGATCATTCGACGTCCTTTATTGATTGCCTGTCTCTGCCTGCTTAGCTTTGACACCGTCAGCGCGGCCCAGTCTGCGCCCGTCAGCGGAGTGATTCGCTTCAGCGGACAGATCGTCGAGGCAAGTTGCATGGCGAGTGGTGCTAGCCGTGCTTCTGCTTCTGTCGAGCTGCTTGATTGTCCGCAGGCGAGCACCGGTCAGATATTCTCGGTGACTAACGTCAGTGCGGCAGGGCGGGGTGAGCCGCGCCAGCAAGTGTTTGTGAAGATGATTGCCGATACCCACGAGCAGGAAAAATATTACGACCAGCGCCTGCTGCTCACGGACATCAAGGGCCACCCGATAACGACTGGCAATTACGTCGTGACGCTGACGCTGCCTTGATGGACTGAGAAAGAATGAGTTTGCGCCCCTTGTTTCAAGGTTACTGACAACAAGGGGCATTAATAATGAGAATTGTCTGGTTCGTACACAACCGTCCCGCGCTTCTGGCATTGCGCCGCTCTCCACCGTTGCAAAATCCCTCCTTCCAATAACCTTGAACCAAGCCACGCCGCGCTAGCGCAGGCTTGTCGTCAAAGTGTGCTTTTCGTTCAGCGAATCCTGTGGTTATTTTGAGACAAGTCTCATATCGGACTAGTTGGCCCTTGGTTATTTTCTTGAAAGGAAGAATGGAGCTGCCAAAGGTGTCCGATGTTTCTTGAAAATAACCGAAGTCGATCCTTGCGGATCCTGATCGCCGATAACGACGTGCGTAGAGGTCTGTCGATTGAACAACAGTTCAACAAGCTGGGCTGTCTCAGCGTAGTGAACGTCTGTACTTATCGTGACCTGAGAGTACTGACGTATTACTGCCCCCAACGGCTCAGCCTGGTCGTGGTCAATGCTGAGTTGCTCAACGAGATGGCGATGGATCCGCTCGATTTTTTTGGGGAAAACCCGCTGATTCGTCACCTGCTGATTTTCAACCCCAGTGATGATCATCAGTGGTCGAAGACTTTTTTCAACCCGCATCCGCAACGCTGGATGCGTCTGGTCTCGAAAATCGATCTGCCGCGATTGGCGGATTTTCTGATGCTGGCTGATCCCGCGCTCAATGAAAGTGCGGAGCCGGCCTCAACTGATCCCACGCTTCCTTCGTGTGCAAACCGCTAGCTGCACCCTTGCGCGGTGACGGCTGATTGTCTGCGCCAGCTTTCCTGCCAGCTCGTAAGACCCATTGTCTTGAATACACTCTAAGGTAAGGCATCATGCTGCTTCGTAAACTCAACCTCGCGCCGCGATCGGCGCTGTGTTTTGGCTTGTTCTGTCTCATGATTATCGCGATCGGATTGATCGCCTTGCAGCAAGTCGACTTGCTCAACAAGGCAGAAACCTATGTCGAGACGACCATCGTGCCAAGCATCAAGCTGCTCGGCCAACTGGATCGCGAGTTCATCGAAATCAAGGGCAATAACGCCCGTCTGCGCAACCCTATCGAAACCCCTGAGCGCAAGGCTCAGGCCTTGATGGAGATTCAGCAGTCGCGTCAGCTCATCAAAAATCATCAGCGAGCGCTCATTGATCTGCTGGTAACTGACGCCGGGCGTGAGGCGTTCGTGGCGTTCGCCAAAGCACAACAAGTCAATGATCAGGCGCAGGACCAATACCTTGAAACAGTGGCAAAAGGGCAGCTTGAAGCGGCCATTGCGCTGTCAAAGAATCAGATGCGTGCCGCCTCGGACGGCGTGCAGGTCGCGCTCAAAAAGCTGATTGCTCTCAACGAGATCGAAGCATATGAAGCGGGCAAGCAGGCCGACAATGTCTACGAACACACGCTGTTGATCGTCAGTGTGTTCATTGTCATTGCCATCGGTGCTTCCTTGGCCCTGGCGGTGTTGTACACGCGCAGCCTGACGGTGCCGATTGCAGGCTCGCTGAGGGTAGCGGAATGCATCGCTGCCAACGATTTGAGCGAAACCATCGCGCTGGATGGTTCCGATGAGGCGGCGCAGATGCTGTCGTCACTGGCGGCGATGCAAACCAGTTTGCGTGATGCGCTGATCATGATCCGTGACTCGTCCACGCAGTTGGCCGAAACCTCGGAAGCCATGCACGGCGTTACCGAAGATATTTCGCGTATCACTCAGCGTCAGAGTCATGAAATCGAAATGGCCGCCACCGCCGTGACTCAAATGAGTGCAGCGGTGGAACAGGTTGCGGACAACGCCGCATCGACCTCGCAACTGACGTCGGAATCAAGCGCCGCAGCCATTGCCGGCAAAACCCAAGTCAGCGAAACGGTCGCGGCAATCAATCTTATGGTTTCCAGCGTGCATAGCACCTCGGCAGAAGTGCAGGCGCTTTCTACGATGGCGAGCGATATCAGCAGCGTGCTGGACGTGATCCGCGAAGTCGCCGAACAAACCAATCTGCTCGCTTTGAACGCGGCCATCGAAGCAGCGCGGGCGGGGGAGGCGGGCCGTGGCTTTGCCGTGGTTGCAGATGAGGTGAGAGGGCTGGCGCAGCGTACGCAGAAATCGACCGAGGACATTGAATCCATGGTCAGCTCTATTCAGTCGGGCACCAGCAGGGCAGTTACGTCCATGAGCCACACCCGTTCTCAGGCGGAAAGAACACTTGAGATGGCCAATATCGCCGGCGAAGTGCTGACCGACATTACTGGCTCTCTGAATCTTATCAATGAACGAAACCTGCTGATGGCGACCGCTGCCGAAGAGCAGGCTCAGGTTGCGCGCGAAGTGGATCGAAGCCTGATCAGCATTCGCGACCTGTCTTGCGAAACCGCAGATGGTTCGAAACAGACGGCAGTTGCATCGGCGGAGCTTTCGCAATTGGCGGCCTCGCTGAATAAGTTGACCAAGGAATTCAAGCTTTAAAAAGTTGACGGGAAGCCCTGATTGCCAGGGCTTTTTCGGTCCGCGATCAATCGTATTGCGCAACGAGTGCAGGCTCATTTCTGTGTTGGTAATGCGGTTTGTGCCGTCAGCTGTTCAACGCAGTGGGCGAGTTGTTTTTCATAGCTTTCCAGTACGGCTTCAGCATCAGCTTCGCGCTCATCACGCAAGCGGAAGAAATCGTCGCGATTGAGCTGGTCCGCGACGAGCCGGATATTTTGCTCAATGATCGCGCACAGTGAGTCTTCGTCCTCTAACGCGGCGCTGGTTTGCGCTGCGCGTTGAGTGTTTTCGAGTTCGGTCTTTGCCGCCTCGGCGGCCTTCGCTTGTTCCTTCGCAGTAACCAGGTCGGTTTCCAGGGCCTGCTTTTGTTCTGCCAGACGCTTGAGTTCTGCGCTCATTGACTGGATAGCCTCGGCGCGCTGCGTGAGCTGGGCCTCCTGTTGTTGCACCACGGCCTTGAGTGGAAACAGATTGTTGAGCTCATGACCGGCGACGACAGTCATGGCGATCAGCGCCAGTGCCAGAATCGTCAGGCAGTAGATGGCGGCGTTGCTCTGGGGTTTTGCGCTATTGAGGGTATCGAGGGCTCTCACGGAATCGTTTCTCCTATCAAGAGAAGCCAGTGTAATGCCAGAGTTTCGTTGTGCCTTTAAGACGAGTCTTAAATTGGTTGTTGGTTATTTGCGCTGATAAAGGAAGGTGTTCAACTTGGCCTTTTATAGATATTCCGAATTTAGTTAGTTGGCTATAAGTCTATGAGAATTGTCTGGTTGTTGAATAAATAAACCTTTTGCTCAAGTGTTATTTATTCATTATCTTTTCGCTCCGTTTATGGTGATTTTGCTGCCGGTTAAATATTCGCACCATCGTCAATCATTCAGTTTTTTGCATGCAACGCAGAGTCAGAGGGAGTGTTATGAAGTTATGCCATATATTAATTGTCGGGCTCTTGTACATGCTGTCGTCAAACGCAACGGCGGCGGTATGCGAATTTTATCCCGACAATTCCATGGGCAACCTCCGAGTTGTCCTTCCGGCCACGATCTCGGTGCCGCGGGACACGCCGAACGGCACGGTTATCTATGAAAGCCCAATCGTGACCCTGGGAGCCATTCCCAGTTCGTTCAGGTGCTCTGCGGTACACAATGAAGGTGTGCGCAATTCTGTGGGCACCACCCAGGCGGGCGCGCAGACTTTTCCCATTGGAAATACCGGCATCGGCTGGCAATGGGTTCGACCGCCATCGGGCAAAGTATGGAAAGGCTTTCCGGGTGACTCCGACGTCGCTGGCGGTTGGGGGTGGAATGGCACTGAGCACATCTTGCGGCTTGTAAAGACGGGGGAGATTTCCGGTAGTGCGACGATACCCTCAGGCCAATTAGGGAAATTTGTCGCTGCTGAAATCGAGCCTCTTGCATTGAATACAAGTGGCACGCGGGTGGTCTCACAGTCTTGCGAAACACCCGATGTAAAAGTTGATATGGGTAGCTATAACTTGAGCGATTTCCCGAAGAACGGTGCCTATGCCAAGGAGCAATACTTTTTTCTCAGTATGAAAAACTGTCCTGCCGGAATAAACAACTTCCGCTACTCCTTTTCGCCCACTGCGGGCAGCCCTGCGTGGGACGCTAATACTGGCATGGTAAATCTGAACAGTAGCTCCACTGCCAAAGGTTTGGCATTGCAGATGCGCTTCAGAGACGGGAAGCCACTCAAGCTGAATCAGAACTACATAACGAAAGCGCCTACATCGGAAGGCGGGAATGCAGCTGTAGACTTGCAAGCGCGTTTCGTGCGCATTGAACCTTCCAATGCGCAAATGAAGGCAGGCGATGCCAACGCCGAAATTGCCTTTGTCGTTGAGTATCTATGAGGAGGCCAACAGCTTCTTCACCTCAGCCACAATCACCGCAATGTCGAAAGGCTTGGGCAGCACCACGTCGAACTTTCAAAGAAAGGCATGAGAAGCAGGTTGTCGACAGTACGGGACAGGTCGACAAAGCCGGAACACTTATGCATGTCCATGCATAGGTAGAAAACGGTGCCCATCAACGGCACCGTTTTTAATAGACTATTCGACCCGTTTTAAACCAAGTCTTCTGGCTGCATCGTCAAAATGATTTTCCCGACGTTTTCGGAAGACTCCATCCGGCGATGCGCATCAGCAACCCGTGCTAGCGCAAACGTGCTATCGACCACCGGCTCAAGGCTTCCGGCCCCCTCGAAGCGATCAAGCCAGTGCTCGCGAAAGCGTTTGATCATGGCGTGCTTCTCCGGTTGCGTGCGCGACTTCATCACCGTGCCAATGATTTGCAAGTGGCGGTAAAGAATGTCCTCCAGCGCCACCGTGACGTTGCCGCCACCGCCGAGAATTCCCACCTGAACCAAGCGACCGCCGCGTGCAAGGGACGCGATGTTGCGGGCGAAGTAGGGCTCACCGATAAAATCGATGATCACATCGACGCCACGACCCTGGGTTTTGTCGGCGATCACCTCAGCGAAATCCTGGGTCTTGTAGTCGATCGCCACGTCTGCGCCCAAATGCTCGACACGCGCCAACTTGCTGCCTTCGGTGGTCGCATACACCGTGGCGCCGGTGGCGTAAGCCAACTGCACCGCAGCAGATCCGACGCCGCCGGCGGCCGCATGAATCAGCACCGAATCGCCGGCCTTGAGCCGGGCCAGGTGCATCATCGCTTCATGGGCCGTGACGAAGACCTCGGGAATGGCCGCCGCGTGTACATAATCAAGCTGCGCAGGGATGTGCATGGCCATGCGGTAATCGATGCGTGCCAGCTCGGCGTAGGCGCCGCCGCCGACCACACCCATGACGCGATCTCCGACCTCGAACCCTGTCACCGCGTTACCTTTGCCGATCACTTCGCCGGCGATTTCCAAGCCGATGATCAGCGAGTCGCCGAAATCCGGATGGCCGTAGCCACCGGTCCGGTGCGTCAGATCCGCTCGGTTCACTCCGGCGGCATAGACACGTACCAACAGGTCGTCAGGACGGACTTCAGGATCGGCGACCTCGACGAGTTCGAGGACGTCTGGCGCACCAAATTCTCTGATGTTGATGGCTTTCATTCAGTTGTTCTCCGTTTCGCTGAACGTGGCGTTGGCGATAGCAGACGCAGTGATGGCGCCAGGGAAGCCCACATAGAAAGCCAGGTGCGTGATCGCTGCCGCCAGTTCGTCTTGGGTTACACCGTTGCCAGCCGCGCGGCGTAAGTGGGCAGGCAACTCTTCCGAGTGACCAGCGGCAATCAATGCCGCCACGGTGATCAGACTACGGTCGCGCAGGGACAGCGCGGGATCGCTCCAGATTTGCGGATAAAGCGTCGAGTCGACGAATTGCGCCAGCTTTGGCGTGAACGCGCGCGCGGCTTCCCGAGGACTGCTGAAATTGAGCTTGGACATGGGCGAGTTCCTTAAACCTGGCTGATGAATTTGTGGGTCAGATAGTGCTCGATGCCTTCAATGCCACCTTCGGAGCCGTGACCGCTTTCTTTCATGCCGCCGAACGGGAGCTCGGTTGCGACGATGCGGTATTGGTTGATCCCGATCATCCCGGCCTCTAACCCGTCGGCGACGTCAATGGCCGTGCGCGCGCTGGAGGTGAACGCGTAGGCCGAAAGTCCGTAGGGCAGGCGGTTGGCTTCTTGCAGCCCATCGGCCAGCTCATCGAACGGCATCAGTACGGCGATGGGGCCGAAGGGTTCTTCGTGCATGACGCGGGCGTTCATCGGCACATCCGCCAGAACCGTGGGTTGGAAGAAGTAGCCTTCGCCTGACAAGGCTTCGCCACCGACCAATACCCGTGCCCCTTTCTCGACGGCATCGGCGACCAATTCTTCCATCTTTGCCAATTGCCTTGGGTTGGCCAAAGGTCCGACCTGAGTGTCCGGATGCAGGCCGTCACCGATTCTCAGGGCTTGGGTCGCCGCGACAAAGTGATCGACAAAAGCTTGATAGGCGCCACGCTGGATCAGAAACCGAGTGGATGAAATGCACACCTGCCCGGTGCCGCGAAAGCGGTTAGCGACACCCTCAACGGCAGCTTTTTCAATGTCGGCATCCTCGAACACCAGCACCGGTCCGTGCCCACCCAGTTCAAGGGTGATGGGCTTCACGCCTTCGGCAGCGCGTGCAGACAGCAGGCGGCCGATAGGCACTGAGCCGGTGAAGGTCACTTTGCGAATGATCGGCGAGGCGATCAGATGGCTGGACACTTGATCCGGTACGCCAAACACCACTTGCAGCACACCCTTGGGCAATCCTGCATCGTCGAGTGCACGCGCCAGGGCCAGCGCTGTGGAAGGGCTTTCTTCACCGGGTTTGAGAATGACGCTGCAACCGGCGGCCAGCGCTGCCGAGAGCTTGCGTGCCGGGGTGATGGCCGGGAAATTCCACGGTGTAAATGCGGCCACTGGGCCGATGGCCTGGCGTTTGACCAGTTGCAGCACGCCTGGACGGTTGGCCGGAACCACGCGGCCATCGATACGCCTGGCGCTTTCGGCAAACCATTCGAAATACTCCGCCGCGCGGGTCACTTCATCGAGGCTTTCACTCAGCGGCTTGCCTTCCTCCAGGGTCATCTGCGCGGCGATCTGCGGTGCGCGCTCGAGGATCAGGTCGGCGGCACGCTTGAGGATTTTTGCGCGTTGGTCAGGCACGGTCTGGCGCCATTGCTCGAAGCTCAGGCGAGTCACTTCCAAGGCGTGATCAAGATCGCCTGCGGTGGCGAGTGGGACGCGGCCGATTTCCCGGCCGGTTGCCGGGTTGACGACGGAGGCAGTGTCGCGCCCTTCGGCACTGATCCATTCACCACCGATGAAAAGATAAAGCGGGTCGTAGGAGGTTTTCATGATGTGCCCTTCAGTTGGTTGTCAGAGATTCGAATGAAACCCGGCGCCTGTTCAGGCGGCCTGTGCAACCAAGTCTATGGAAGGAGGGCCCATTGATTTAGACGGGCCAAAGGGAATCATTGTTGTCGCCAGAGGTAATATCGAGTGTCGAGCCGAACGTGTAGCATCCGGAAAAAATGCGCGTTATCACGGGTGAGCGTCAGATCTACAGGAAGGTCGCGATGGATAAGCTTTCGAACATGTCGGTGTACATAAAGGTTGTCGAGATGGGCAGTTTCACGGCCGTAGCCAATCATCTGGACTCAACGGTCGGTAACGTATCGCGTGCTGTCTCTGCGCTGGAAAACGTGCTCGATGCGCGTCTGTTGCAACGCTCGACCCGACGCCTGTCGGTCACCGATGCCGGGCGACGGTTCTATGAGCGCTGCACGAAAATTCTCGCTGATCTGGAGAGTGCCGAAGCCGAAGCCAGTAATGCCGCGCTGGAGCCTCGGGGAACACTGCGGGTGCATTGCGTACCCGGCCTGGCTCGGCATCTGGTCACGGGGGCCGTGCTGGAGTACCGCCAGCAATTCCCGGAGGTGACGGTGGACTTATTGCTCTCGCAACGCATGCCGAACCTGTTGGAAGACCAACTGGATGTCTCGATTCTGATCGCCCGCGCGCTCCCCGATTCGGCGTATGTCAGCCAGAAGATCGGCGTCAGCCATTGTGTGTTGGTGGCGTCGCCAGATTACCTGGCTAGGCATGCGGCCCCGGAAACACCTGAAGACCTGCGCGATCACCAGTGTCTGTTGTTGGGTACCGTGGATTATGTGCGGGATGAGTGGCAGCTAAAGAGCAAGGCGGGGGACGCGACATTTGTCCCGACAGGGCCAAGTTTCAGCGTCAACGATATGGATGCAATGGCGCTGGCCATTCGAGAGGGTGCCGGGATTGGCTTGCTGGCCGGGTTCACGGCCATCGACGATTTGCGTTCCGGCAAGTTAGTGCGGGTTTTGCCTGACTACCATACCTATGAGCGCAACGTGTACGCCGTCTATACCTCTCGGCAGTTTGTCGATGCAAAAATCACCCGGTTTATTGAAACGCTGAAAGATCGGGTTGGCAGTCAGCTGGCAGCCACGGCCAAAGAACTTATCGATTGAAACGCTGCGGAGCAAAAAGGTATTTGCGCCTCGATGAGACCACTCTCCGAGGCGCAATGATCGGCGAACAGCTGACTTAGCCCTGGCTGCAACGGCCCATGACGTTATAGGCCAGTACGTGGCGTTTGCCTTGCGAATCCTGGTAGGTCATGTGCGTCGGTACCACTGCGCAAACATCCGGCACCGGGTCTTCAGAGATGACCTTGGCGACATCCAGGTGGGTACCGTAGCGATATTGCTCGACCTGTTTAGTCGTTGCAGAATCGTCCTGCGCTGCTACCACAGAGCTGAAGCCCAAGAGTGCGACGATGATCATTGCCGTTTTCATGATGTGATTTCCTAAAGTAAGTGTGATGTTGCTGGCAGGACGAACTTTAGGCTTGAGGGTTTTGCGCAAACAGACGCGAATCCGGGAAAGACTTTTATCAATTCCGAACACAATCTTGCGGTGTCTGACGCTAGGGCGTTTCACAGGGTCCGGCAAGGCGGAGACAGTAACAGCGATTGAATACCGCGCATCCTCGGATGCGCGGCAGACTATCGTTTCGATACTCACGAAACTGTCGCGAGACGAGCCTCGCTTTTACAACGCAAACGTAGTCCCACGAGTATTCACGAACAGCGAATAGATCGAGTGACTGCTGGCCATGAACAACCGGTTCCCTTCACGTCCCCCAAAGCACAAGTTCGGGCAGCGCTCTGGCAGCGAAATGTGCCCGATGGCTTTGCCCTGCGGATTGAAAACGCGCACGCCGTCGAGTTTTTCCAGGTCGGCCTTGGGATCGCCATTGCCGCCCCAGCCGCACCACAGGTTGCCCGCTTCGTCGCATTTGATGCCGTCGATCGCGGCATATTCCAGCCCTTCGATGTGCTTGCGGCGTTCCCCGAGTGAGCCGTCATCTTTCACGGCAATCGCCCATATCAGCCGATTGGGCTTGGCGCGTCCTTCGACGACGTACAGGGTTTTTTCATCCGGAGAAAAGCACAGGCCGTTGGGGCCGTTAAGGTCGTCGATGACCCGCGTAACTTTTTTAGTTTCGCCGTCGATGCGGTACACGGCGTGGGGTTGGCTCGGGGTGATTTTGTGGCCTTCGTAGTTGTTGCCGGTCTGGAAGGGCGGGTCGGTGAACCAGATCGAACCGTCACTTTTGCAGACCACGTCGTTGGGCGAGTTGAAGGGTTTGCCGTCGAAGCTGTCGGCCAGCACGGTGATCGTGCCATTGGCTTCGGTGCGCGTGATGCGCCGGCCTTCGCTGGTGGTGGTCGAGCCTTCGCAGACGATCAGACGCCCTTGGCGATCCCGGCACATGCCGTTGGAGAAGTTCGAATGTTCGCGGTACACGCTGAAGGTGTCGGTGATTTCGTCCCAGCGCATGATGCGATTGTTGGGGATGTCGCTGACTAACAAATAGCGGCCATCACCGACCCACACCGGTCCTTCGGCCCAGCGCATACCGGTGGCGAGTTTCTCAACGCTGGCGTTGAAAATACGCAGATCGAGGAAGCTGTCATCGAGGATGTGAATCAGAGGATCAGGGTAGCGCTGACTCAAGGGCTCGGCGGCCTCGGCGATCCGGGTGAGGGCGGTGCTGCCGACGGTGGCGAGCGTGGCGGAAACGGCGAGGGACTTTTTCAGGAAGCTGCGGCGGGTATTGCCTACCGCTCGGTCAAGGCTTTCAGGCTTGCCGGACAGGGATGAGTGCATGGAGCGATCTCCGTGGTTTTTTTATTTTTGGAGACGTAGTAATACCTTGTGGTAGGACATCGTACAAGTGATTCATGGCTTCGATTACTGAGCTTGTGTCATGGGACTTCACTCTGGTGATTCCCTGCACAATCTGTTGCTGCAACGTTTTATCACTGCTTGTATCCTTGCGCGCGGCGAGCGCAGGCGTCTGCAGCCGTTGGGTCGATCATGAGTCGCTGGAGCGGAAAACCGGACTTTCCAAAAGGTAGCAATGTGAAGCGTGATACTCATCTGGTTGTGCTTTTGTTGTGGGTGATCGGTTGTTCCCTCGCGTCACTGACGGTGTGGAAAGTGTTGGCTTCTCGAGAGCGTGCACTGGAAGAAGTCAACGTGCATGGCTTGAACCTGACCCAGGCGTTGGCGACGTACTCCGAAGGCATCGTGCGCCAGAGTTCATTGCTGTTGCTCGGCCTCGTCGAACGTCTGGAAACCGAAGGCAGTGGCCCCGCGCAGATTCAGCGGCTGAGTGCTTTGGTCAAGCGCCAGGAACCATTGATGCCGCAGCTCAGTGGCATCACCATCTACGACACTCAGGGCCGCTGGCTGATGTCTTCCAACCGGCCGATTCCCGCCGGCTCGAACAGCAGCGATCGCGCCTATTTCATCCATCATCGCGATGATCCCTCCCGCGAGGCCTTTATCGGACCACCGATTCAGAGCCGTTCCAATCAGGAATGGGTGATAACCGTCAGCCGCCGTTTCAACGATGCTCACGGCGAGTTTGCCGGCGTGGTGGCGGTGACACTGGGGGTGGAAAACTTCCTGCGCCTGTTTGGCAAGCTCGATGTCGGACAGGACGGCGCCATCGGTTTGTCCTATACCGATGGCACGTTGCTGGTTCGCTACCCCTTTCGCGAGCAGGACATGGGCCGCAACTTTTCCAAGTCGCCGATCTATGCGAAGTATCTGGTCGATCGCTCAGTCGGCACCGCGTCGTTCACCTCCAGCCTGGACGGCGTTGAGCGGCTGTACGCCTTCCGCAAGAGTGATCGGCTGCCGTTGATCACCACCGTCGCCCTTGGCAAGCGCGAGGCCTTGGCCGCGTGGCGTCTGGAGGCGTGGCTGTCGGCCGTGGTGGTGGCCGGGCTGCTCGGGCTGACCAGTCTGATCGGCTGGTTTCTGATTCTGGATATCCGCCGGCGCACCAAGGCTGAAGATCAATTGCGCGAGACGCAGCAGCAGTTGCTCTCATCCAATCGGCAACTTGAGTTGCTGGCGATGAGGGACTCCCTGACGGGGGTGGCCAATCGGCGCTGTTTCGACGAAAGCCTCGCCATGGAAGCCCGGCGGGCACAACGTGATGGCAGCACGCTGGCATTGCTGATGATCGATATCGACTACTTCAAACTGTTCAATGATGCCTTTGGTCACGTCGCCGGCGATGCCTGCCTGCAGACCGTTGGCCGCGTGCTGCAGGATTGTGTGCGACGTCCTTCAGACTTGCTGGCGCGTTATGGTGGTGAGGAGATGGGCGTCATCATGCCGGACACCGACGCTGACGGCGCTGCGGTGGTGGCGCAACTTATCCTCGATCGCCTGAAGCAAGAGCACATCAACCACAGCGCCAGCCCGTTCGGGCGACTGAGCGTGAGCATCGGCATCGCCACGGCAACGGGCGCGCAACTGGACAGCATGCAGGGATTGATCGAAGCGGCGGATCAGGCGCTGTACGAGGCGAAGGCGTTGGGGCGTAACCAGTTTGTGAGGGGCGGGCAATAGCGCCTGGTATCGCTGTTGGCGATACCTGCCAGCGAAGCACGCGATTGGTGCATCGGTGAGCCGCTGGTTAAGGTCATGATTTGTTGTCGAGCATGCCTGGCATTCGGGCAAATCCTCGACTCATCCTTCGACGGAACCGACATGCGATATCGACGCCTCGACCTTAATCTGTTGGTTGCGCTGGACGCTTTGCTGAGCGAGTGCAGTGTCAGCCGGGCGGCCGAGCGTCTATGCCTGGGACAGTCAGCTGCCAGCTCGGCACTGGGCCGTTTGCGTGAACATTTCAACGACCCGCTACTGGTGCAAGTGGGACGACGCCTGGAACCCACCGCGTTGGGCCAGGCGTTACTGCCCAAAGTGCGTGCGGCGCTTGAACTGACCCGGGAAATCGTCGACGCGCCGCTGAATTTCGACCCCGCACATTGCAATCGGCACATCACTTTGGTCGCCTCCGATTACGTCGCCGATGTGCTGCTGCCAGCGGTCAGCCGTGCATTGGCGCGCATGGCTCCGGGCATTCGCTTGAGCCTGCGTGACATGCCCGTGCCGCGCGACGGCGATGTCGTCAGCGAAGCACTCGATTATCGGCGCAGTGATTGCGTGATCGTGCCGCAACGACGGCTGAATCCGGCCTATCCCCATGTGCCGCTCATGACAGACCAGCTCTGCTGCATCGTCTGCGCGCAACAGCCACAGTTTGCCGAGCCACTGAGCGTGGCCGACTATTGCGCTGCGGCGCATGTGGTGCGCGAGTTTGCCGACGGGCACAACCTGGCGATGGACGCCATGCACCTGCATGAACTCGGGATTGAGCGGCAAGTGGCGGTGACCGTTGAAAGCTTTGTGCTGATGCCGGAGTTCATCGTTGGCACCGCACGCATTGCCACGGTGTTTCAACGCCAGGCGCAACGCTTCGCCCAGCGTTATCCGTTGCGTATTCTCCCGGCGCCGGTCGCGTTTCCCGAAGCCGTGCAAGTCTTGCAATGGCATCCCTATCAAGAGCACGACCCGGCTATGCAATGGTTTCGCGGCCTGCTCGTGGAACAGGCCGCGTTGCTCGATCAAACCTCTGGCTCATCGCCGCTGTCGGCGAGCAATCCGGCGTTGGCGATGGCCAGCAATGCGCAGCGCTCGTCGTTGTCCGAGGTATCACCACTGATGCCGATGGCCCCGAGAATCGCGCCCTCGGCATGACGAATCAGCACGCCGCCCGCCACCGGGATCACTTCACCGCCGGTCAAACTGTTGATCGCGTCAAAAAACGCCGGCATGGCCTGCGCGCGTCGCGCCAGTTCACGCCCGCCAAAACCCATGCCCAAGCAACCGCGTGCCTTGCCGATGGCGATTTGCGGGCGCAGGAAGGTGGCGTCTTCGTCGCGCAGAACCGCCAATGGATGGCCGGCGGCATCCAGTACGGCGACGCCCAGCGGTTTGATCCCGGTTTCCCGCGCGATGCGGATGGCATCGCTGGCCATGTTCGTCGCAGTCAGCAAGTCGAGTCGTTGCATGATCTCAGTCCTCATACGGCCCACTTGCCCAGTTGAGCAACGCGGTCGCGGGTGTAAAGATCGGTCCATTTCAGCGAATTGAAATCGGACACTTGCTTGGGGTTGTAGGGGCTGCGATCCATGCGCACCGGTTGGCCGGCCTTGTACACCGCTTTGAGGCGCGAACGATCCTGAAGGATGCGAATGTCGTCCAGCGGTGAACCGTCGAGCAGCAGAAAATCCGCCTGCTTGCCCACTTGCAACGTGCCGAGGGTTTCGCCGCGGGGCATGCAGCGCGCACCGACAGCGGTCGCGGCGTATAACGCTTCGGCCGGGGTGAATCCGAGGCGAGTCACCAGCAACTCGAGCTCCCGGGCGTGCCACTCACCGTAGGGCGTCACCGCGAAGCCGCTGTCACTGCCGCAGGCAAACGGTACGCCGGCCGCTTTGGCGCGTTTGAGTACCGCCGAACCGACGTCCAGTGTGCGCGCACAGTAACCGGCATAACCGGTGCTGATCGCCGGATCATGCGGCTGACAGAAATCCACGGTGTTCTGCGGGAAGGTCATGGTCGGCGCCAGAATGCTGCCGGCCTCAAGCAGTGCTTCGATGCAGGCGTCGTCCATGTAAAAGGCATGGAAAACCAGATCAACGCCCGCGCGCGCCGCGTACATCACGGCTTCGCGACCGTAGGCGTGGGTGGCGACCTTGCAGCCCAGACGATGCGCTTCCTCGACCATTTCGAAGGTCTCGTCGGCGGTGAAAGCCGCAATGATTTCGCCGTTGGGGCGACGGTGCGTGCCGTCCATGGCGATCTTGATCAGGTCAACGCCGTCCTTGGCCTGCTTGCGGATCTCCGCGAGGGCGTCGCTGCGGCTGGTGACCAATTGGGCGGTGAAGTATTCCGGGGCGCCGACCCGACTCGGGAACCAGTCATTGAGACTCTGCCGGTTGGTGATGACGCGGCTGCTGGCTGCGATCCTCGGACCTTCGAACAAACCTGCGGTCACCGCGTTGCGCACGGCGATGCTGAGCTGGCCGCTGTCGCCGGGGCAGACCATGCTGGTGACGCCGGCAGCCAGCACGTGTTGTGCGAAGAACATCCCGCGCAACGCGCGAAATTCGTCGCTGGTCCACAGATCAATGTCTTCTTCGCTTTGCGCGTTGCCGAAGGCCAGATGCGTGTGCACGTCGACCAGCCCTGGCATCACGAAATCATCCCCTGCATCCACCTGCGTATCGCCTGGCTTGGGGGCGGGTGCCAGCGCGGTAGGCCCGACGTAACTGAGCAGGCCGTTTTCGACAATCAATGTCTGTTGCTGGCGGGTTTGCAGTCCGGTGCCGTCAAACAGGGTCTGGCATTTCAGGTGCAGGGCAGTCATGGCGTTTTCACTGTGTGATTGTTCTGCACATGAGGCTAAAGAGCAGGCGAGGGGGCCACCAGCAGATTGCATCGATGGCCGAGCATTGATCGCGTCAATAGCTGCGCCTGACGGAAACCATCAACGAAAACGCCGGACAATCGAGCGATTGTCCGGCGTTTTTTTGTGCGTGTTTGCAGTGATCAGGCGGTGCGGCCACCCAGGGTTTCAGCGATCCAGTCAGCAATGTATTGCCCGGCATTGATGCTGTTGTCGAAGCTCGAATGCTGCACACCCCCTTCACGTTCAGTGAAGATTTTCAGTTCACATTTTGGACTGTTGACCAGTTGTTCGTAGGTGCGATGCGCCCACTTCAATGGGATCTGAGAATCCTGCTCGCCATGGGTGACGAGGAAGGGCACCTTGATCCGGTCGAGCACGCCGTCGAGGTGGACGTTCTCGGCGATGGCCATGAACTCTTCGACGTCCTTCGCGCCCCAGACCCAGCAGACATGCGCCCAGTAGTGCGGCACCGGGAAGCTGCCTTCTTTTTCCAGTCGACGCTTTTGCACATCACGCCAGTCATGGTTGGCGCCCCACACGACGCCGCACGCGAAGCGCGGTTCGAATGCAACGGCACGCGGGCAGTAATAACCGCCCAGCGAGACACCTTCCAGACCGATACGTTTGGCATCAACGTCGCTTCGGGTTTCCAGCCAATCCACCACGCGACTGGCCCAGTGCTCACTGTCGAATCGTGCAGTCAGGCCATGCAGGCGCAACGCTTCGCCGGTGCCGGGCTGGTCGATGATCAGCGAAGAGATGCCGCGTTTCGCCAGCCATGCTGGCAGGCCCACGCGGTATTTCATTTCTTTGGTCGAGTCCAGACCGTTGACCTGCACCAGAATCGGCGCAGGCCCCTCGACGCCTTCGGCGCGCACGAGCAAGCCGGAAAGATGTTTGCCCTCGTAAGGGATTTCCACCCGTTCGCAGTTTTCCCGCGACAGTTCGATGCCGCGCTTGAAGGTCTGCAGAAAACGTTGATAGAGCTCGGTACGCCCCGGAGCGCCGTGGGCTTGCAGGCGCTCGCAGGTCAAATAATAGGTGGCGGCGCGGTTGTATTTTTCGCCAGCCGAGAGCATCCGGCCATTGCCTTCGTCTTCTTCGGCCAGACCGCAGAGCTTGTCGGCCATTTTCGCCCAGGTTTCGCGAAAGGCGCGGGTGCCGGCCGCGTCTGGCTGTTTCGCAGCCTCTTGCAGCGGGGCGCACATCTCTTCGATTTCACCCATGCGGGCGCCCATTTCAATGGCCAGGTCGACAGAGAGATTCCAAACGTAGTTGGTCGGGAAATAGCGAAACATGATTATTGTTGTCCTTGTGGTTGCCTTGGCATTCCCAAGGCACGTTAAGGATCACCCGACTAATTGGCCAATCGTGACGGCGGATACGAGGTATCGCGAGATACGATGGGCACCTGTTGCAGATGCTGGATGGATTCGCTGATGCGTTCGCGCAGCCAGCGGTGCATCGGGTCGCCGTCCACGCTGCGGTGCCACAACATGTACTCGCGCATGACCGGAATTTTCACCGGCGGCGGCAGGATGCGCAGCGGTAGGTAGTGCGCGTAGAGGTTCGCCAGACGCTGGTGCATCGTGGCGATGCGCTGCGTGCCGACAATCAATTGCGGCAGTGTATTGAAGTCGCTGGTGATCACCTCGATGCGCCGATTGAAGCCGTATTGATTCATGAACCATTCTTCGATGCTCATGTGCCGCGTACGGCCAAATCCCACCGACACATGGCCCATCTCCATGTACTGCTCAAGGGTGAGGCTGTCGCCGACTTGCGTATTGCCATGCCACACCACGCACACATGTTCTTCCTCGAACAGCAGGCGCGAAGGGTGCCCCTCAATGATGTAGCGCTCGGGAACAATCATCAGATCGACCTCGCCACGCACCAGCAACTCGCCGGAATTGTCACTGGGGCCAAGCATTTCGAAGGTGATGTTGGGCGCTTCCTGATGAATGTTCTGGATCACCTGGGCGAACAGCACGCTGATCAGATAGTCCGAGGTCACCAAACGAAAATGTCGCTTGCTGGTGGCCGGGTCGAACACCGGTTTGGCGGTAATCGAGGACTGGATCGTCAGCAGGACTTCACGCACCGGTTTGGCCAGTTCCGTAGCGTAAGGCGTGGGCTGCATCTTGCGGCCCACCTGGACCAGCAACTCATCCTCAAAGTAAGTCCGCAAACGCGCGAGCACGCCGCTGGTGGCGGACTGGGTCATGTGCAGGCGTTCGGCAGCGCGGGTGATGTTCTGCTCTTCGAGCAATACATCGAGCGCGACCAGCAGGTTCAGGTCCAGATGGTTGAAACGCATGGGCAGGTCCGTTTTTGTATTTATTTTCGCAATACATTCGAACGAATCCATCGGCGCGTCAACCTTCGTCGCAGGTATCGCGTTTGCCGATAGGTCGCATCCCGACTCGCGATTAGTCAGCTGCCAACCCTTGCGCCAATCTTCGCCGCAGTCGGCCCTGCAGCCGACACCACCACCGGTTTCCAGTCAGGCCCGGCGCGCTGCAAGGCGTCCATGGCGACAGTCACCGGATCATAATTTCAATGGAGTGGTAAGCATGAACATCATTGGCCTTGATGCCCTGATTTTTGGCGTCGATGACATTCAAGCCTGCACCGATTGCCTGCGCGACTATGGCCTTGCGCCGGTCGGTGTTGACAGCAACGGCGGGCGTTTCGAAGCGCTGGACGGCACCGCCGTAATTATCCGTCGAGCCGACGACCCTGACTTGCCGGCGGCAATAGGCCCGGCGCCGTCGATTCGCGAGACGGTCTACGGGGTCGCTGCGCTCAGCGATCTGGATGCCATCGAAGATGAGCTGGCCCGTGACCGCTCCGTCCGTCGCGATCAACACGGCGTCCTGCACAGCGTTGACGACATGGGTTTCGCCATCGCTTTTCAGGTCAGCGTACGCAAGCCTTACAGCGCACCGGATGACCTGACCAACGCCGCCGGCCATGCGCCACAGCGGCCACTTAACCAGCCGGGCATTACCCTCGATATGGGCGCTGCTCCGCGCACTTTGTCGCACGTGGTGTATTTCGTCCCCGATGCGGCAAAGGCTGAAGCCTTTTACGCCGAGCGCTTGGGTTTTCGCACCACCGACACCTTCATTGGCGCCGGGCCGTTCATGCGCCCGGCAGGCTCTGACGATCACCATTGCCTGTTCATGATCCAGACCCCGCCGCACATGAAAGGCTGCGAACACTTCACCTTCCACATGGGCAGTGGCACCGAAGTGCTGCTGGCCGGGACGCGTTTCGAGCAAAAGGGCTGGACCAGTTTCTGGGGCCCGGGCCGTCACCTGTTTGGCTCCAACTGGTTCTGGTACTTCAACAGTCCGCTGGGCTGCCACATCGAATACGACGCCGATATGGATAAGCACGATGACGCCTGGGAGGCCCGTCGCGCGCCGCTGTCGGCGGATAACTCGCAGCTGTTCCTGTTCAGCGCGAAAGAGAAATGGGCCCCGGGCGGTCCGCCGCCAAAACTCGGTTGAGGCCGCGCTGATCATGAGCGGTATTGCGCAGCCATTGTGTCGGCTGGACGAACTGGAGGAGGGCCGGGCGCGCGGCTTCGATCCGTTGGCGCAGGGCCGCGACAGTGTGTTTGCCCTGCGTCACGCCAATCAGGTGCGGGTCTATCGCAACCGTTGTCCGCATCTGGACGTGCGCCTGGAGTATCGCAAGGACAAGTTCTTGTCCGCCGATGGCCAGTTGATCGTCTGCTACGCCCACGGTGCGCAATTTCTGCCGGTGACAGGTGAATGCATCTACGGCCCGTGCCTGGGCCAGACACTGGAAGCGCTGCCGTTCTGCGAAAAGGACGGCTGGCTGCTGGTGCAAATGCCTGAAGGGGTGCCGCAGCCGGGATAAATCGAGGTATCGCGTACGGCGATACATCGCATCCTTACTCGCGATTAGTCAAATCCCTGCTTTGCCGGGAAGCTTCATCCAACGATGCCGTGCCCGACGCAGCATCGATCACAAGAATAAAAAGAGAGAACACCATGAGTGCAGTGAACAGCGTTCTGATCGTGGGCGGTGGTATCGGCGGCTTGTGTGCGGCCATCGCCTTGCGACGTAAAGGTATTGAGGTCGACCTGATCGAGCTCAAGTCCGAATGGACAGTCTATGGCGTCGGGATAATTCAACAGAGCAACGTCGTCCGTGAGATGGCCAAACTGGGCGTTCTCGACGGCTATCTGGACGCCGCTTATGCCTTCGAAGACGTCGCCATCTACGGCCCCGGCGGGCAGCAACTGGCGCGCATTCCGGGTCAACGCCTCGCCGGCCCGCAGTACCCCGCCAACGTCGGCATTTCCCGCCTGGCGCTGCACAAAGTCCTCAGCGAAACCGCCTTGCAACTCGGTGCCAACGTGCGTTTGGGCTTGAGCGTGGAAACGCTGAACGACGACGGCACAGAGGTCGACGTGTTGTTTACCGATGGCAGTCAAGGCAGCTACGACCTGGTGGTCGGCGCCGATGGTCTGTTCTCGAAAGTGCGCAGCCTGGTCTTTGGCGATGCCTACACCCCGCGTTTCACTGGCCAGTCGGTATGGCGCTACAACTTTCCCCGCGCGCCACAGATCGATCATCTGGCCAACTATCAAAGTGCTGACGGCAACGCCGGGCTGGTGCCGCTGGCCGGCAACTTGATGTACCTGTTTCTGACGTCCCACGAGCCCTCCAATCCGTGGATGGATCCTGCCGATCTGGCTGCGCAGATGCGCCAGCGCCTGCAAGGTTTTACCGGGCTGATCGGCGAACTGCGCGAGCAAATCACCGACAACAGCCAGGTCGTCTACAAGCCGATGGAAGTGGTGTTCGTCGATGAGCCGTGGCATCGCGGACGCGTCCTGCTGATCGGCGATGCGGCCCATGCCACCACGCCGCACCTCGGTCAAGGCGCCGGCATGGCCATCGAAGACGCGATTGTGCTCAGCGAAGAACTCACTCACGAGCAGTCCGCCACCACCAGCGTCGAGCAGCAGTTGCAGCGCTTCATGGCGCGGCGCTTCGAACGTTGCAAATACATCAGCGAAAGCTCGGTGCTGGCCGGCGACAAGGAAATGCAACACGACCGCGCCTTCGATCGCATTGGCCTGGTCAAGCAAATGCTCGCGCGCACTGCCGAGCCAATCTAAGCCACACCTGCGACTCATCCACAGCAGTTACCACTATAAAAACAAGAGGTTAACGCGATGGTTAGTTCTACGACTGCGGCGCTCGCGCGTCGCTCGGTCGGCTCGTCTGCACCCTTTGGTTTGAGCGTTGCTGCGCTGCTGGTGCTGTGCAGCCAGGCCGCTCACGCTTTTGACATCGATACCGGCAACCCGGATTTCAAGCTGCGCTGGGACAACACGATCAAGTACAGCGCTGCCTGGCGCACGCAGAATCCGAGCAGCAAGTTGACCGAAGGTCAGGTGGCGTTCAATCAGGACGATGGCGATCGTGCATTCAAAAAAGGCCTGATCTCCAATCGCACCGACATCCTCTCGGAGCTGGATCTGTCGTTTCAGGATTTCGGCGCACGCTTGAGCGGCGCAGCGTGGTACGACAGCGAGTACCAGGGCAACAACGACAATAACGATCCGAGCCGCGCCAACGCACGTTCGGTGGGCTACGACGAGTTCACCGACGACACCCGTCATTTGCACGGTGGTGACGGCGAAATCCTCGACGCCTTCGTCTACTGGAACGGTGAAGTGGCCGACCGCGCAACGTCGGTGCGCGCCGGTCGTCATGGTCTGATCTGGGGCGAAAGTCTGTTCTTCGGCGCCAACGGCATTGCCGGTGGCATGGCCCCGGTGGACGTGGTCAAGGCGCAGTCGGTGCCGAACACGCAGTTCAAGGAAATCACCCGTCCGGTCAATCAACTGTCGGGCACCTTCCAACTGACTGACGACGTCTCGCTCGGCGCGTACTACCAACTCGAATGGGAAGAAACCCGCCTGCCTGCCGCTGGCAGCTATTTCTCCACCAGCGACACCATTGGCGAAGGCAATGAGCGCCTGATCGTCGGTGCGCCGTTTCCGGCATTCCTCGGCGGCAATCCGGCCAGCCCCGCCGCGTTTTTCCACGGTAATCACAAGGAAGCGCGCAGTTCCGGGCAGGGCGGTTTGCAGCTGAAATACAGCGCTGAGACCGTCGAGTACGGCCTCTATGCCATTCAGTACCACGACAAGACGCCCAAGCTGTATCTGAAACCGTCGACGGCGGCGCCGAACTTCAGCACCGGCCAGATCGGCGAGTACTACTGGGTCTACCCCGAAGACATTCGCGCGCTGGGCGCAAGTTTTTCCACCACGGTGGACGAGTACAGCTTCGCCGGTGAAGCGTCGATGCGCTGGAACATGCCGCTGGTCTCGAACGGTCAGACCGTGCTGCCCGGCGTCATTGCCGACAACGATGATGACGCGCTCTACGCCGTGGGTCGCACCGCTCACGTCAACCTGAACGTGTTGGCGTCGTTTGGCCCGAACTTCCTCGCCCGAGAGTCCGGACTGGTCGGCGAAGTGGCGTGGAACCGTTTGCTCAGCGTCACCAAAAATCGCGCCGCGCTGGACCCGAACGCCACCGACGATGGCCTCGGTTTCAAAGTCGTCTACACGCCGACCTACCGCCAGTTCTTCTCCGGCATCGATATCAGCATTCCCGTCGGCGTCAGTTATTTTCCGCTGGGCAAATCAGCGGTGGTCAGTTCGTTCGGCCCGGACAACGGTGGCGACATCAACATCGGCATCACCGCCACTTACCTCGATCGCGTCACGGCCGGCCTGACCTACACGCATTACTACGGCGCCGAGGACACCAACCTCAACGGCCTCAGCCAGTTCAATTACAAGCAATCGCTGAAGGATCGGGATTACCTCGCCTTCTCCGTCAAGACCACGTTTTAAGAGGACTTGCGCATGACCTATAACAACAAAAATGCCGCGTTCACACTCAAAGCCTTGTGCTTCGCGTTGCTCGGAAGCCTGGCGGTATTGAGTCAGGGTGCTGCTGCAGCCACGGCTGACGAAGCGGCTAAATTGAACAAGTCGCTGACGCCTTTCGGTGCCGAGCGCGCCGGCAATGCCGACGGCTCGATTCCAGCCTGGGACGGCGGCTACACCAAGGTCGATCCGGCCTTCAAGGAGGGCGGCAAACGTAGCGATCCGTTTGCGGCCGACAAGCCGCTGTTCAGCATCACCTCGAAGAATCTGGCGCAATACGCCGCCAAGCTCAGCGATGGCACCAAGGAGATGTTCAAGCGTTTTCCCGACACCTATCGCATCGATGTCTATCCGACCCGTCGCACGGCCGCCGCACCACAATGGGTGTATGACAACACCCTGAAAAACGCGACCCGCGCCAAGCTGGTCGAGAGCAGCGCCGGACCGGTGCCTGAAGGGGCGTTTGGCGGTATTCCATTCCCGATTCCGCATAACGGCGCCGAAGCCATGTGGAACCACATCCTCAACTGGCGCGGCACGTCACTGGCCATGCATTTTCGCCATTACCTGATGACCGCAGACGGCAAACAGGTGATGACCACCGACGGCCAGGCGATTCAGGACATGCCGTATTACTACCAGGACGGCACGCCGGAAAGCTTCGCCGGTGATTACTGGCTGTTCCGCCTGCTGAACGTCGGCCCGCCGCTGCGAGCCGGTGAGCAAATCATGGGGCGCACCAATATCAACGGCGACAAGTCCCAGGCCCACGTCTATCTGACCGGCCAGCGCCGCGTGCGCAAGTTGCCGAATGCCTGCTGCGACACACCGACGCCGGCGACCGCCGGGGTGATGTCGTTCGATGAGTTGAGCGTGTTTCAGGGACGCATTGATCGCTTCGACTGGAAACTGGTCGGCAAGCAGGAAATGTACATCCCTTACAACACCAACAAAGTCCTCACGGCAGGCAAACCGGAAGACCTGTTTCTGGCTCACCACATGAATCCGGATTACGTGCGCTGGGAACTGCACCGCGTGTGGGTGGTAGACGCTGAACTCGCGCCGGGCAAGCGTCACCAATTGCCGAAGGGCCGCTACTACCTCGACGAAGACACCTGGCAAGCGATGCTCGGCGATCGCTGGGACGCCAACGGTCAACTCGCCAAAACCTTGTGGTCGCTGCCAGCCGTGCTGCCGGATCTGCCAGCGCAGGCGCAGCTGTCTTCGGGTTTCTACGACCTGACCTCCGGCGCCTGGTTTATCCAGAACGTCTACACCGGCCTGCCTGAGCAATACGGCGTGGTCGATCGCTACAAGGCGTCGGAATTCTCGCCGGCGGCGATGGCGGGTGCCGGGGTTCGTTGAATCGGGCCGGATCGCGACACGCTGTGGCGATCCGGTTTCACAGGTGGTTTCGAGGTCGGTATGAACAGAATCTGTCAGGTGCTCGGGCGGTTGTTAGCGCTGCTGGCGCTGCCTTGCGTATTACCCGTGAGCCAGGCTCAGGCCGCTGCCGTCGGTGATGTATTGAACACCCCGGCGATGCGCGCGCCGCAGGCCCGGCAGGCGGTCTTGCTTGATCTGGCGCGGGCAGGTGCGCGGTTGGTGGCGGTCGGCGAACGCGGCATCGTCTTGCTCTCCGATGACAACGGTATCAATTGGCGGCAGGCGCAGGTGCCGGTGTCCGTCAGCCTTACCGCGGTGCAGTTTGTCGATGCCAACACGGGCTGGGCGGTCGGCCATGCCGGTGCGGTGCTGGTCAGCCACGACGGTGGCGAAAACTGGGCGCTGCAGCTGGACGGCAACCGCGCGGCGCAACTCGAATTGCACGCCGCACGCGAGCAATTGCCGACGGCCACTGACCCCGACGCAGCGGCGGCACGCGTGCAAACCGCCGAACGGATGGTCAGCGAAGGCGCGGACAAACCGTTTCTGAGTCTCAAGTTCACCGATGCACGTCACGGCCTGATCGTCGGCGCCTACGGCCTCGCGTTTACCACCGAGGACGGCGGCGTGAGCTGGCAGTCGCTGATGGGCCAGATCGACAATCCGATGGGCGCGCACCTGTATGCCATCGCGCAACACGGCGAGCGTTGGTTCATCGCCGGCGAGCAAGGTTATGTGGCGCGTTCCGAGGACGGCGGACAATCCTTCGTCGCGCTCGACAGCCCGTACAGCGGCAGTTTCTTCGCCCTGCAGGTACGCGATGACGGCGCGCTGTTGGCGGCAGGCCTGAAAGGCAACGCGTTCATTTCCACCGACGGCGGCAACAGCTTCGTGCCCGCGCCCGTACCGATGCCCGTTTCCTTCAGTGAAGCGATTCGCACCGCTGACGGCCAGCTGTTGGTGGTCAATCAGGCGGGCGCAATGTTTCGCACCACGGGCGACGCAACCACCCTGCAGCCTTTTGGCAAACCGCTGGGCAAACCGATTGCCAGCGTCGTGCAGGCCGCCGATGGCAGCCTGGTGCTGGCCGGTTTCACCGGGGTGACGCGTCTGGCGTCGCCCACCGCTACAGCTTCGGAGTGAGGTTATGAAACCATTCGACAACGCCACGGCCAGCCTGGCGAGTTTCGACCCGCGCTCCGGCTCGGTTGTGGAACGCACTTTGTTCAATCACCGGTTGTGGGTGTTGCTGGTGTGCCTGATGACCACGCTTTGCTTGGGCTATCAGGCCACGCGCGTGGAGCTGAACGCCAGTTTCGAAAAGATGATTCCCACGCAACAACCTTACATCGCCAATTATCTGCAACATCAAAAGCAGCTCAGTGGTCTGGGCAACTCCTTGCGCATCGTCGTCGCCAATCGTCAGGGCGATATCTACGACGCTGATTACCTGAAAACCTTGCAGGCGCTGAGCGACAAGCTTTACCTGCTGCCGGGCGTTGATCGCGCCTACATGAAATCGCTGTGGACGCCGGCAACTCGCTGGGTCGCAGTGACTGAAGACGGACTGGATGGCGGTCCGGTGATTCCGGATGATTACGCCGGCACACCGGCGAGTCTCGAGGCCTTGCGCCGCAACGTGCAGCGCTCCAACGAGCTCGGCCAACTGGTAGCGTTCGATCAAACCTCGAGCATCATTTACGTGCCGTTGCTCGCCACGACTGCCGACGGTCAGGCGCTGAATTACTCGGTGCTGTCCGAGCAACTGGAGGCGTTGCGCAGCCAGTATCAGAACGAAAAGATCGACATTCACATCACCGGGTTCGCGAAAAAGGTCGGCGACCTGATCGCCGGGCTGAAGCAGATCTTGCTGTTTTTTGCCGTGGCAATCCTGATCACCACCGCCGTGCTGTTCTGGTACACACGCTGCCTGCGCAGCACGGTGCTGGTGGTGTTCTGCTCGCTGGTGGCGGTGGTCTGGCAACTGGGTCTGTTGCCGTTGCTCGACTATCAACTGGATCCGTATTCGGTACTGGTGCCGTTTCTGGTGTTCGCCATCGGCATGAGCCACGGCGCGCAGAAGATGAACGGCATCATGCAGGACATCGGACGCGGCATGCACCGGGTGGTGGCCGCACGTTTCACCTTCCGCCGGCTGTTTCTGGCCGGGCTGACGGCATTGCTCTGCGACGCGGTGGGATTTGCCGTGCTGATGCTGATCAAGATCCAGGTGATTCAGGATCTGGCCGTGATCGCCAGTATCGGTGTGGCGGTGCTGATTTTCACCAACCTGATTCTGCTGCCGGTGTTGCTGTCCTACGTCGGCGTAACGCCTCGTGCGGCGCAACTGAGCCTGAAGAGCGAGCAGAACGATCAGGCCGGCGCGCGGCGTCATGGCTTCTGGCGTTTTCTCGATCTGTTTACCCAACGTCGCTGGGCCAGCCTGTGCATCGCCATCAGCCTGGCGTTGGCGGCATTGGGTTTTGTGGTCAGCCTGCAATTGAAGATCGGTGATCTCGATGCCGGCGCGCCGGAGCTGCGGGCCGACTCACGCTACAACCAGGACGATGCGTTTCTGACCCGGCATTACGGCGCCAGCAGTGACTTGTTCGCGGTGATGGTCAAGACCCCGGCCGGGCAATGTGCGCGTTACGACATCCTCGCCAAAGTCGATGCGCTGGACTGGCAACTGCGCGCGCTGCCGGGGGTGGATTCGACCAACTCGCTGGCCTTGCTCAACCGGCGCATGCTGGTCGGCCTCAGCGAAGGCAGCGCCAAGTGGTACGAGCTGCAGAACAATCAGGCGATGCTCAACATGATCACCGCCAGTGCGCCGCGTGGCTTGTACAACGAGGATTGCAGCCTGCTCACGCTGTACGCCTACCTCACCGACCACAAGGCTGAAACGCTGACGCGGCTGGTCGAACACGTCGAGCAATTCGCCGCTGCCAATAACAATGATGATGTGCAATTCCTGCTGGCAGCGGGCAATGCCGGCATCGAAGCGGCGACCAATATCGTGGTCAAACAGGCCAATCGCGAGATGCTGTTCTGGGTCTACGGGGCGGTGATCGTGCTGTGCCTGATCACTTTCCGCTCGTGGCGCGCCACGCTGTGCGCGGTGATTCCGCTGATGGTCACCTCGATCCTCTGCGAAGCGTTGATGGTCTGGCTGAACATCGGCGTGAAGGTCGCGACGTTGCCGGTGATCGCGTTGGGTGTCGGCATTGGCGTCGACTATGCGTTGTACGTGATGAGCATCCTGCTCGGTCATCTGCGCCAGGGTGCGAGCCTGTCAGAAGCCTATTACCGCGCGCTGGTGTCCACCGGCAAAGTGGTGATGCTCACCGGCATCACGCTCGCCATTGGCGTGGCCACGTGGATCTTCTCGCCGATCAAATTCCAGGCTGACATGGGCGTGCTGCTGGCGTTCATGTTCGTCTGGAACATGGTCGGCGCACTGGTGTTGTTGCCAGCGCTGGCGTACTTCCTGCTGCCTGCACGGCGCACGAACACCGACGCAGAAATGCCGGCGGAGGCAGTCGATGTGGCCGTGCCGTCGCGAGCCGTGGCGGTAGATGTTGTTCAATCGCGTCACCGGGAGACCTGTCATGGCCGTTGAGTCTTCACTTGAAAACAGCGGCCGCCGCGCCGGTTTGACGCAATCGTTGCTCTTGCTGCTCGGCAGCTGTCTGCCAGTGCTCGGCGCGGTATTGCTCGCACCGGTATTACCGCGCATGCAGGCCCATTTTGCCGAGGTCGCAGGCAGCATGGTGCTGGTGCCGATCGTGCTGACGTTGCCGGCATTGATGATTGCACTGCTGGCGCCGTTTGCCGGGGTTATCGCCGATCGGCTGGGGCGCAAACCGCTGTTGTTGGCGAGCATGGCCCTGTACACGCTCTGCGGTGTGCTGCCGCTGTGGCTGGATTCGCTGCCGGCCATCGTCGCCAGCCGCGCCGGTATCGGTCTGGCGGAGGCGGGGATCATGACCTGCTGCACGACGCTGATGGGCGACTACTACAGCGGCGCCCGCCGTGAACGCCTGTTTGCGTTGCAAATGGTCGCGACCTCACTGTCTGCGGCGGTGTTTATCGCCCTGGGTGGTTTTCTCGGTCAGGACGACTGGCGCACACCGTTTGCGCTGTACGCGGTCGGGCTGATTTTCCTGCCGCTGATGGCGTGGAAACTCTGGGAGCCGCAACCGCGCGTGCAACCGACAGCAACCTTGCCGGTGCCAGCCCCGCGTGCTTTTCCGTGGCGCGCACTGACGCCCCTGTATGCGTTGTCGCTGCTCGCGGGCCTCAGCCTGTTCATCGTGCCGGTGCAGGCCGGCTACTTGCTCAACTTGTTGCACGTGGATGCGCCGCAGCAGATCGGCATGACCATGGGCGCCAATCAACTCGGCGTGCTTGTCGGGGCCTTGAGTTTTCGTCTGTTGAGCGGTCTGCGCAGCCAGCATGTGTTGCTGATTGCCTATGGCCTCGCGGGTATCGGCGGCCTGTTGATGGCCGCTGCCGGCAGCCACGCGCAAGTGGTGGTCGCGGTACTGGTCAACGGTCTGGGCATCGGCCTGATGTTGCCGACGTTGATCACCTGGATCATGGCGCAAGTCGGTTTTGCTCAGCGTGGGCGAGCGGCGGGGTGTTTCACCGCGGCGATTTTCGCTGGCGAATTCGTCAGTCCGCTGGTGGTACTCGCCATCACTTCCGGGGCTTCCACGGCGTTGCCGCAAGCGTTGGCCATGATCGGTTGGCTGCAACTGGTCGTGGCGCTGTTTTGTCTGTCCGTGCCGAGGCTCGGTGGTCTGTTGAAACGCGCCCATGTCGGCGGTCACGACTCCATCGGCAACGGCCATTGAACGAGGATTTTCCATGCAAGCGCTTCCCCCTTTCAAACGCGTGGTCACCGGGCATGATGCCCACGGCCGCGCGGTCGTCGCCAGTCTCGGCGCAACCGCTAACGTCTTCGCACTGCAAGCGGTGCCAGGCACCGTGTTTCATGAAATATGGAACAGCAGCGGCAGTCCGGCACTGCTCGACAATGCCGATGATCCAACCGGCAAACCTTTACAGCTGAGCCCCGGCCGGCAGGGCAGTGTGATTCGCGTCGTCGACATTCCGCCAGACAGCGTGCAGAACCAGGTCAGCGCTGCCGCTGCAGCGGCTGCATTCGCCGAGATTGGCCAGGCGCACGCCGGCACCGGCCAGGCGAACTCGCGGCACAAACTGATGCACCGCACCGAAACCCTCGATTACGGCATCGTCACCGAAGGCGAAGTCTGGCTGGTGCTCGACGATACGGAAGTCCACCTCAAGCGCGGCGACGTGGTGGTTCAGCGTGGCACCCATCACGCGTGGAGCAACCGTACCGAGGCCATGGCGCGCATGGTTTTTGTCCTGCTGGACGGGCGTTTCGCCGCTGAACTGCAAGACTGCCCGGGAGAAACGGCATGAAGCTCGCAACCTTGAAAAACGCTAGCCGTGACGGCCAGTTGGTGGTGGTTTCGCGCGACATGGCTCGGGCTATCGACGCCCGTTCGGTGGCGCCGACCTTGCAGCAAGCCATCGAAAACTGGACTGAAACCGAGCCGCGCTTACAGGCCTTGGCGCACCAACTGGAAAACGGCGATCAAGGTCAGACCTTTGCCTTCGACCCCGCGCAGGCGATGGCGCCGCTGCCGCGTGCTTATCAATGGTGTGACGGTTCGGCGTTTCTCAGTCACGGCGCGTTGATGCAGAAGGCGTTCAACCTCGACCCGATCGAAGGCGCTGACCGCACGCCGTTGATGTACCAAGGCGCCGGTGATGACTTTATCGGCGCACACGATGACATCGAACTGCCGAGCGAAAGCCAGGGCATCGATTTCGAAGGCGAATTTGTCGTGCTGGTCGATGATGTGCCGATGGGCTGTTCGGCGGAAAACGCCTTGCAGCACATCAAACTGATCCTGCAGATCAACGATGTCAGCCTGCGTGCGCTGGCACCGCGGGAAATGCGCACCGGGTTCGGTTTCCTGCAAGCCAAACCGTCCTCCAGTTTTGCCCCGCTGGCGATTACCCCGGATGAACTCGGCGAAGCCTGGCGTGATGGCCGCGTGAATTTGCCCCTGCAAGTGCACTGGAACGGCGAATGGTTTGGCCAGCCGCACGGCGCGCAGATGAACTTTCATTTTGGCGAGCTGATCGCCCACGCGGCCTTAACTCGTCGCCTGCGCGCCGGAACCCTGATCGGGTCCGGCACGGTGTCGAACGCCGAGCGCAGTGTCGGCTCGGCGTGCATCGCCGAACGTCGGGCCATTGAGATGATCGAGCAGGGCGCTCCGGTGACGGGTTTTATGCGTTTCGGTGATCGCGTGCGCATGGACGTTAGCGGCAGCGATGGTCGGTCGCTGTTCGGCGCGATCGACCAGCGCGTTGTCAAGGCCCACGGCTGAGGAACGCCCATGCGTGTACTGATTACCGGAGCCAATGGCTTTGTCGGCCGCGAACTGCTGCGTTGTCTGCTCGCGCGCGGCAGTTTGCGCGGGCAAGTCATTCGTTCGTTGCTGGTGCTGGACACTGACGTTCAAGGCCTGCCCGACGATCCGCGCCTGCGCCGGCACAGCGGCAGCGTGACCGATGCGGCGTTGATGCGCCGGGTCCTGGCCGATGGCATCGACGTGGTTTTTCACTTGGTCAGCGTCCCCGGTGGGGCGGCGGAGGCGCATTACGAACTGGGTTATCAGGTCAACCTGCTGGCCAGCCTTGAACTGCTCGATCAACTGCGCAACAAGGCGCGACCTCCGGTGTTGGTGTATGCCAGCAGCGTCGCGGTGTACGGCGCGGATCTGCCGGCGAAGATGAACGAGCAGGCTGAACTGCATCCGCAACTGTCGTACGGCACACACAAATTGATGGTCGAGCGCGCGTTGATCGATTTGGGTCGGCGCGCTGAAGTCGACAGCCGAGCGGTGCGCCTGCCGGGCATTGTCGCGCGCCCGCGTGAACCCAACGGTTTGCGCTCGGCCTTCATGAGCGACTTGATGCGTGCTTTTGCCGAGGGCGCTGACTATTGCTGCCCGGTGTCGCCGCAAGCGACGGCGTGGTGGATGTCGGCCCGCTGTTGCGTGAACAATTTGATTCACGCCGCCGAGCTGGATGACGCCGCCGCGCAACAGCGGGTCTGGCAACTGCCGGTTCTGCAGCTGTCCATCGCCCAGGTCATCGATGCACTCGCGGCAACTTACGGCGAGCAACGCCGTGGGCTGATCAGTTTCGCCGCTGACCTTGACCTCGAAACCCTGTTCGGGCGCATGCCGCCCTTGAAAACCCCGCAGGCCCGCGCTGCCGGTTTCTGCCATGACGGCAACGTCGCCACGCTTATTCGCAACGCTCTCAACCCAGCCCCTTATCGGCATCTGCCGTTGAACGGAGACACGCCTCATGTCACAGCCCATCCAGCGTAAACGTCGTCTGGTCGACCTTTCGGTGACCCTCGATAACAACCCGTATACAGACCCGCCGCCGCTGTTGCCGAAGATCGATTACATGGATCACCAGCAAGGCTGGCCGGAAATGGCCGCGATGTTTCCGGGTTTGCAGCTTGAGCAGATGCCCGGCAATGAATCGTGGGCCGCCGAGCGCTTGCAGATCACCACCCACAGCGGCACCCACATGGATGCGCCATGGCATTACGCCTCGACCACCGATGGCGGCGAGCCGGCATTTGGCATCGATGAGTTGCCGCTGGACTGGTGCTTGCAGCCGGGGGTCAAACTGGATTTTCGCCATTTGCCCGACGGGCACGTGGTCACGGCAGAAGAGGTCGAAGCGGAGCTGGCGCGTATCGAGCACACGTTGCAACCGCTGGATATCGTGCTGATCAACACACGCGCCGGGGCGTTGTTTGGCCAGCCGGGTTACCTCGATGCCGGCATCGGCATGGGGCGCGAAGCGACGATGTATCTGCTGGAACGCGGCGTGCGCGTGGTCGGCACGGATGCCTGGAGCTGGGACGCACCGTTCAAATACACCCGTGAACGTTTTGCCGCCAGCGGCGACGCCTCGATCATCTGGGAAGGGCATAAGGCCGGGCGCGATATCGGCTACGGGCAAATGGAAAAACTGGCCAACCTCGAATCCCTGCCAGCGAGCGGCTTCACCGTCTCGTGCTTTCCCTACAAGATCCGGCATGCGTCCGCAGGGTTTGTGCGCGCGGTGGCTATTTTCGAAGAGTGATCAGGTTGTCCGAGGCATTCCTTCAACGACAATAAGAGAAAACCGATGGCTCTATCGCGATTACCGCTGACGGCACTTTTCTGCGCCCTGACTCTGGCCAGCGGCGTGACCCTGGCGGCCAGCCAACCGAATATTCTGCTGATCGTGGCGGACGATCTCGGCTACTCGGATCTGGGCAGTTATGGCGGCGAGATTCACACTCCGAGGCTGGATGAACTGGCCCAGCAGGGCGTGCAATTCACCAGCATGTACGCAGCGCCGACCTGTTCCATCACCCGCTCGATGTTGCTGTCCGGCACTGACAATCACCTTGTCGGGCTGGGTACCATGGCCGAAGCCTTGCAACCGTTTCAACGGGGTAAACCGGGGTATGAAGGGTTCCTGAACGGGCGCGCCTACTCGGTTGCCGAACTGCTCCAAGCGGGCGGGTACAACACGCTGATGGTCGGCAAATGGCACTTGGGTCTGGAGGCCGATCAAGGCCCGGATCGGCGCGGTTTCGAGCAGTCGTTCACCTTGCTGGAAGGCGGGGCGACGCACTTCAAACCCGCCAGCGTTGCACCGACGCCCCTGGAGCAAGTGCATTACCGTGAAAACGGTCAGCCGGTAGAGGTTCCCGAGACGTTCTACTCCACAGACTTTTACACCGACAAGCTGATTGGCTACCTGCAAAACACCCAACGCCAAGGCAAACCGTTTTTTGCCTATGCCGCCTACACGTCACCGCACTGGCCGTTGCAAGCGCCCAAGGAATACCTCGACAAATACCGCGGCCGTTTCGATCAAGGCTACGACACCTTGCGCTCGTCGCGCATTGAGCGGCTGAAAAAGCTCGGCCTGGTGGACAAGGACTTTCAGCCCGCGCAACCGTTGCCCGTGAACCCACGGCTGCCCGGTTGGCAGCAACTCACGGCAGAACAGCAGAAAGTCGAAGCGCGGAAAATGGAGATCTACGCGGCCATGGTCGACAACCTCGATCACAACATTGGCCGGGTTATCGACTACCTGCGCCAAAGCGGCCAGTACGACAACACGGTGATCGTGTTCATGTCCGACAACGGCGCAGCGGCGGAAAACCATGCGCAGTTCTATCCACCCGGCGCGAACACCGATAACAGCTTGGCCAACCTGGGCCAGCGCGGCTCGCAGATCGATTATGGTTTGCGCTGGGCGGAGGTCAGTGCCGCGCCTTTCCACTTGTTCAAGGGCACCACGGCCGAAGGCGGAATCAGTGTGCCGGCGATCATTCAACTGCCCAAGACACTGCGTCGTCAGGGCGTAGAAAGGGGCGTGGCGCGGGTGGATGATCTGGCGCCGACATTCCTTGATTTGGCGGGCATCGCTTTGCCGAGCGAAGCGGACAAACACCCGATTACCGGCACTTCCATCCTGCCAATGCTCGAAGGCAAGGGCAGCCCTCACGACGCTGAGAGTCTGGCCGGAGAGTTGTTCGGCAATGCTTATTATCGTGAGGGCAATCTCAAATTGTTGGGCATGCGCCCGCCAGCAGGGTTCGGCGATAACACTCAGCCGCCGCAATGGCAGCTGTTTGATGTTGCACAGGATCGGGGTGAAACCCACGACCTGGCGGCGGCTCAACCGCAGACGGTCGAACGGCTCAAAGCCGCATGGCTCAAGTATGCCGAGCGGGTCGGGGTAGCGTTTCCCCCGCACTAATACGGCAGAGGCTTTGAACACAGTGGACGGCGTTTCTCGCCGCCACTGTTTTGCGGCCATCAACTCGTTGGGTTGCGCAGTCGCTCGATGATTCTGCGGGCACGATTGGCACCGACGTCGACGTGAATATCAATCATCGGGCGCGTACCGAACCGACACATGTTCTGGTACTGCGCTTCGATCACAACTTTGTCTTCATCAAACGTCAGTTTCGTTTGTTCGATCACTTTGGCTTTGACCGATTCAGGATCATGTTCAGGGTTGGTGGCCATGGTCCAGAAGTAGTGGCTTGTGGTGTCGGTTTCCGGCGTCACGCCGTGAAAGCCGCGCATGTGAAAACCGCCTCGATCCGGGTTATGCAGATCGTCCGTGCCCGCGTCTATCGCGCCGGTCCAGATGCGCAGGTGATTGAAGTGAAATTCGATCTCCTGCCAGCGGTCGATGTTGCCTTTGAACGGGTAGGCCGCGGTGTAGGTCGGCGGCGGGACGGAATCGGGCATGTGGCGAACCACACGAACCATCGAGTCATCACCATCGACGTTCATCTGCGCGTTCATGTGAATGCTGGCGTTGCCGCCAATGGTGTGCAAATGGACGTAGCCCAGGTGACTGAGATCCATGAGGTTGTCGTGGATGAGTTGATAGGGCGCGTCGTAGTGGTAGACATCACCGTCGAAGAGGTACTTACCGCTGCTGTGCACGTCGTAGACCGGTGGCGCGAATGTCGGCTCGGGATGCTCAGCGCTGCCAAACCAGATCCAGATGATCTGATCCTGCTCCAGAACGGGATAGGCAGGCACTTTGGCTTTGCTGGGGATCTTGTCCTGGCCCGGAATTTCGATGCATTTACCGCCCTCGTCAAACAACAAGCCGTGATAGCCGCAGCGCAAGCCACGTGCTTCCACTGTGCCGTTGGACAGCGGCAGCGCTCGGTGGCAGCAGCGGTCCTCCAATGCGGCCACCTGGTTATCGGCGGTGCGAAACAGCACCACAGGTTTATTCAGCAGAGTGCGGCCAATGGGCTGGTCTTTCAGTTCCCAGCCCAGCGCTGCGACGTACCATTGATCGAGCGGGAAACTTGGCACATTGGTCGGGGCAATTTCGTGTGCAAGGGGTTGGGCAGCGATAGTCATGATGTTCTCCGGCGAGCGGTCGATGCTCGGTTCAGGTCAAAGATCCAATACCAGGCGGGGCGATTTGGCGCGTGAGCAGCAGGGCGTGAAACGGTCATTGGCAGCGTGTTCAGCAGCCGTCATGAACTGGTCACGGTGATCGCCAATGCCTTCGAGCAGGCCCGTGACACAGGTGCCGCAAACCCCTTGCTCGCACGATGATTCGATGGCGATCCCGGCCTCATCGAGCACCTCGAAAACGGTGCGATCGGCGGGGATGTAAAAAATCTGTCCTGTGCTCGCCAACTGAACTTCGAAAGGCGAATCAGCGCTTGCATCGACAGGTGCGGCGGCGAAGAACTCTCTGTGCACGCGATCTTCGGGCCAGCCAGCGGTCTGCGCGGTGTCGAGGATGAAATTCATGAAACCGGCGGGGCCGCACACGTAAAGGTGAGTCGTGATATCTGGCGCGGCGAGGAGGGCGGTCGCATCGAGTTTCTGTTCGGGCGATCCGCTGTCGTCGTGCAAGTGCACGTGGCTGGCAAAAGGTGCTTGTCGCAGGTATTGGATAAACGCGGCGCGTTCGCTGGATCGAAAGCTGTAATGCAGCTCGAAATCCGCGCCTTGATGATGAAGTTCATGGGCCATTGCCAGCATCGGTGTGATGCCAATGCCGCCGCCAAACAGCAGGTGACGCTTGGCTGAGCCCGCGAGTGGAAATAGGTTGCGTGGTTCGCTGATGCTAAGTGTCTGTCCCTGACGGATGCTGTCGTGCATCGCGGTGGAACCGCCGCGGGAGGCGGGATCCTTCAGCACACTGATTACGTAGCGATGACGCTCTCGGGAGTCATTGCACAGTGAGTATTGCCGGGTGAGGCCGCCGGCAATATGGATGTCGATGTGAGCACCAGCGTTGAACGCTGGTAACGGGCGACCGTCTGCTGCGCACAGCTCGAAACTGCAAATACCCTCGGCTTCGACGACTTTGCGGGTGACGTTGACTTGAGGCATGACTTCTCCCTCCACATTGAAGTGGCTGCTGAAAAACGAACGGCAAAAAGGGGAACGAGCGGGTGACGAATCAGCCGGGCGCGAAGAAGTAGAGGCTGTGGGGAATTATCGGCGCCACGGAAGGGCACGGTTGAGGAGCGTTCATAAGCAAGACCTGTAATTATTTTTTTGAGGTTGTGCTACGGCGTATCATGCGGCGCATTGTCCGCAATGCTTGGCTGAGTGAATCCTCAGATAAATTGGTTGCGGTGTCAACCAAATTGCAAGATCTTCGATCTATGGTGTTTTCTCGATGGCTACCGATACACAACTGAATCTGTCGCGTTATGTACCTGGCCTGGTGACGTTCCTGGCGAACAAACTCGCCACCGGGGCTTCCCAGTGCTATCGCAAACACTTCGGAATCGGCGTGGTTGAATGGCGGATGCTTTCAATGCTGGCGGTTGAATCCGACATCACCGCCAACCGAATCTGCCAGGCCATCGGCCTCGACAAAAGCGCGGTCAGTCGTTCATTGCAAACGCTGGAAGCAGCGGGGCGGATCACCAGTCAACTGGATCCCAAGGACGCGCGGCGTTACACCGTGCGATTGACGGCCAGCGGTAAAGAACTGCATGACCGCGTGCTTAAAGTTGCACTGGAGCGAGAGTCGCGTCTGCTCAGCGGATTGACCCCGGCTGAGGTCGACACGCTGGTTGACTTGCTTGGGCGCCTGCATCTGCAGGTGCCGAATGTGAACAGTTACGACCCGAGTGATGAGTGAGTCAGCGGCCATTAGTCAAATCCGCAGCCCAAGCAACGCCAGCCCGGCTACCCGACCTGCCTGTGTTGCTGCGCTGGCAGGCTGGCGCCATTCTTCGCGGCAAGAATCTCCGCCATCACGCTGACGGCGATTTCCGCAGGCGTCTTGCTGCCGATGTAGAGGCCGATCGGTCCGTGCAGACGCTCAAGTGACGCTTGGGTCTCACCAAAATGTTCGATCAGGCGTTCACGGCGCAGTTGGCTGTTGCGCCGCGAGCCAATGGCACCGATGTAGAACGCCGGGCCGTGAAGCGCTTCGAGCAGGGCCAGATCGTCGAGTTTGGGGTCATGACTCAAGGCGACGATGCAGGTGCGCAGATCGACGGCGAAGTCGCGCACCACGTCATCCGGCATGCCGACAATGCGCTCCACACCATCGACCGCCCACGTCGCGATGTACTCGGGACGCGGATCGCACACCGCCACTTTGAATCCGTTGAACAACGCCATGGTCGCCAGATACTCGGCCAGCGCGCCGGCCCCGATCATCAGCATCCGAAAGCCCGGCCCCAAGGTGTTGAGCATCTGCGCGCCATCGAAGCTGAATTGTTCCGGGGTCGCGGTGGATTCGAGTGTGACTTGACCGGACTCCAACGCCAGACGACGGCGAACGAGTTGCCCGGCGTCCAATTGCGTCAGGAGTTCATCGAGTGACGGCCACGCCGGGTTGAACTCAAGGATCAGTTCCAGCGTGCCACCGCAGGGCAGGCCGAATCGATGTGCCTCATCGGCACTCACGCCATAGCGCACCACTTGCGGTGCGCTGTCGCTAAAAGCACTGCCGCCATGGGCCGTGGTGTAGCGGTGGATCAGATCGTCCTCGATGCAGCCACCGGACACGCTGCCGACCACGCGACCGTCGCTGCGCAAAGCCATCATCGAACCCGTCGGGCGCGGTGAAGAGCCCCAAGTGCGCGCCACCGTGGCGAGCAACACACGCTCACCAGCGGCGAGCCAGTCCCGCGCGGTGCGCAGGACCAGCAAGTCGATGCTTTCCATCAGATTCCCCCTTAGCGCATCTGCAGAATGATCGGGCTGCTGCTGGCCGGATCGGTGTGTTCACGCAATTTGCCCACCGCCTGCGCATCAACAGCACCGCCCTGATTGCCCCAAGTGCTGCGCATGAAGGTCAGCACTTCGGCGATCTGTTGATCCGACAACTGCTCACGGAAGGCCGGCATGCGATAGGCGTCCGGCACACCGGCCGCGACGACACGCTGCGAACCATTGAGGGTGATGTTGATCGCCGAGGCGCTCTCCTTGGCCAGAGCAGAAGTTGCGCCCGCCAGCGGCGGCATCCATTGCGCCTGACCCTTGCCGTCCAGGCTGTGACACGAAGCACAGCGCGTCACGTAGGTATGAGCACCGGGCGTGTCCAGACGTTCCGCTGCCGAAACCGCTTGATACTGCCAAGGCTCGCCATCCCGTTCACGATCCCCGGGAAGCGACTTCAAGTAGTGGGCAATTGCGGTCAGATCGTCATCGCTCATGAACTGCGTGGAGTTGTTGAACGCTTCGGTCATCGAGCCGTAGACCACTGCATGTTTATTGCGCCCGGTCTTGAGGAACTGCACGATCTCCGGCTCGCTCCAGCGGCCCAGCCCGGTGTTGTGATCATCACGCAGGCTCGGCGCGTACCAGCCATCGAGCAAGGCGCCAGCGAGGTACGGTTTACCGGTCTCATCCAGTGCCTTTTCGTTGAACGCCAAACCGCGCGGCGTGTGGCAACTGCCGCAGTGCCCGGCGCCCTGAACGAGGTAAGCGCCACGGTTCCACGTTTCATCCTGCGACAGTTTGGCGACATAAGGCTCGGCGTCGACAAACACCCCGTTCCACAGTGCAATCGGCCAGCGCAGGTTCAGCGGAAACGGAATCGCACTGGGGATGTTCGCCTGCTTCACCGGCGCCACGCCTTTCATGAAGAACGCATACAGCGCACGCACATCATCGTCACTGAGCTTGGCGTAGGACGGGTAGGGCATCGCCGGATACAGACGGCGACTGTCGGGGGCCACGCCGTGGCGCACGGCGCGGTCGAAGTCCGCCAGGCTGTAGTGGCCGATGCCGGTTTCGGTGTCCGGGGTGATATTGGTTGCATGGATCGCGCCCAGCGGCGTGGCCATTTCCAGGCCGCCGGCGAACGGCGCGCCGCCCGGCACGCTGTGACAGGCCACACAATCGCTGAGCCTGGCGACGTATTCGCCACGGGCGACCAGTGCCGGGTCGATATCGGCCACGGCGATCTGATGGTTTTCCATGCGCGAGACAGGCTCGCGGGTGACATACCAGGCCAGCAGGCCTGCCGCGACCAGGCACGGCACCCCCAGCCAGCCAGCGGTTCTTGCGAATCGGCTGTTATTCATGGACGCTCCGGCGCTGATCAGGTGAATGTGTGTCGGCTCATGGGCAGGCTGCGCACCCGCTGACCGGTTAGCGTCGCCACCGCGTTAGCGACGGCAGGCGCGACCGCAGGCAGCGGCGGTTCACCGATGCCGCCCATTTTTTCCCCGCTCTCGACGACTCGCACATGTACCCGCGCCATCCGCGCGGGCGGCAGGATCTGATACAGGTCGTAGTTGCGCGCCCTAGGTTTGCCATCCAGCCACACGGCTTCCTCCACCAGCGTTTGCGACAGTCCCAATGCCACGGCGCCATTGACTTGCGCCTCAACAATCGCCGGGTTGACGATGCTGCCCGGGTCAATCGCCTGCCAGATGTCGTGCACCTTGACCTGGCCGTTCTCCATGGACACCTCGGCGATCACCGCCGTCTCGGTACCGAACGGCGAAGCCATGGCCACGCCGCGTGCACGTTTGCTGCCATCCTCGGCGGTAAACGGGCCGCGCTTCCAGCCGCCCGACAACTCACCCACCGCTTGCAGCAGCGTGGTCAGGCGTTGGTTGTCGCGCAGCAGATGCAGGCGCAGGTCGAACGGGTCTTTGCCGCCCTTGTCGGCCAGTTCATCGAGGAACGATTCATAGAAGAAGTCGTTGAGCGAATTGCCCACCGAACGCCAATAACCGAGCATCGCTGGGCCTTTGGCGTAGATCTGCGCGATGCGCTTGTTGGGGATTGCATAGGATTTGCCCGACAAGCCTTCAAGCGCCGTCGGATCGAGCTTGTCACCTTGCTTGCCAGCGAGGGCTTCGGTCGGTCCTTCGGTGGCGCTGATCGCTTCGATTGCCAGCGGCCAGCCGTCGCTGTCCAGCGCGCCGCGGAAATTCACCGCAGCGACAGGGCGCAGCACGTCACGCAGGAACTCTTCTTCGCGACTCCAGATCAGTTTGACCGGACGGCCAACCGCTTTGGCCAGCTCAATCGCCTGAGGGTAGGGACTGGCCGAGTCGTAAAGAAAATGCCGGCCAAAGAACCCGCCCAGCAGCGGCGAATGCAAGGTGATGCGCGACGGATCCAGGCCCGTGCGTTTGGCGATGTCGGCACGGTACATGTCCGGCGCCTGATTCGGCAGCCAGACTTCCAGCGAACCGTCCGGATTGAATCGGGCCAGCGCCGAAGGCGGCTCCAGTTGGCCGTGGTTCAGGTATTGATTGTGGTAAGTGGCGTCGATCCGGGTTTTGGTTTCCTTGAGGATCGCTGCCACGTCGCCTTCATGTTCATCATCTTTGGCGGGGCCTTTGTCTTCAGCGAGGCGCTTGAACCAGGCATCGCTGGAAAAGTCAGCGGGCATCGGCCGGACTTTGCTGTCGGCGGTGGGTTCTTGCCAGTCGACCTGGATCGCCTCGACGGCACGTTTGGCGTGCCACCAGCGCTCGGCGACCACTGCTACGGCGCCCGGCAGACGGTGCACGGAATGCACGCCTTTCATTGCCTTGACCTGGTCTTCGTTGCGCAGGTTGCCGACCGTCATGCCCAGGCGCGGGGCATGTTGCACGGCAGCGTGGAGCATGTCGTCGACCTTCAGATCGATGCTGTACAGCGCTTTGCCTGTGGACTTGTCGTAGGCATCGAGGCGCTTCACCGGTTTGCCGATCCAGCGGAACTGGCTCGGATCACGCAGTTGCACCGAAGCCGGATCAGGAACCGGCAGATCCATCGCGCGCTCGGCCAGTTCACCGTAGGCCAGCGAGCGGCCCGACTTGGCATGCACGACTTTGCCAGGCTCGGTGCTCAACTCGCTCACCGGCACGCCGAGTTGCTGCGCGCCCGCCTGCAATAACATGGCGCGGGCGAGGGCGCCGAGGCGGCGCATGACCGGGTAACTCATGCGCACCGACATGCTGCCGCCGGTGATGCGCATGCCGTTTTCCAGGACCACATAGGCTTCGCCGGGCGGCGCCGCTTCGACCAGAAAGGTCGCGGGGTCGGCATCCAGTTCTTCACCGACAATCTGCGCCATCGCGGTGAACGTGCCTTGTCCGCCCTCCATGAACGGGCAGAGCAGACGCACGCGATTGTCCGGGCGGATCTCGAGAAACGCCGGGACCTGCGTGCCGCGCTCGGCCGTCGCTGCCGCCACGGCAGCCTGCACGCGTGTCGCTCCCAGCGGCAGGCCGAAGCCGAGAACCAGTGCGCCGACGGCGGTTCCGGTCAGGAAACGTCTGCGCGAAACGTTGATCGGTTCGTGCAGATCCAGGGCTGCGGCTTGCAGTGCAGGGTCGATTCGAACGTTCATCAGGCGTCTCCCTTGCCGGCCAGCTCATGCACCGCGGCATGAATGGCGTTGTACGTTCCGCAGCGGCACAGATTGACCATCGCCGCCTCGATTTGCGCGTCACTGGGCTTGGGGTTTTGCTTGAGCAGCGCGGTGGCGGCCATCACCTGCCCGGACTGGCAGTAACCGCACTGGGCGACCTGCAGATCGACCCAGGTCGAGACCACGCGTTTGCCCACGTCATCGCTTTCAATCGCTTCAATGGTGGTGACCTCGCGGCCGACCACACCGGCCACCGGCGTGACGCACGAACGCACCACATTGCCGTCCACCAGCACCGAGCAGGCGCCGCATTGCGCCAGTCCGCAGCCGTACTTGGTGCCGGTCATGCCCAGATCATCGCGGATTACCCAGAGCAAGGGCGTGTCGGCGTCGGCATCGACCTGATAGGTCTTCTGGTTGATTCGTAGTTCCATGGTTCACCCGCTTGATCATCGGTTGACGTGCATTGTTATGTGCGGTGCCACGCGGCGAGGCGCGTCACCGGTTTTCGTTTAATTCGCTATGGTGCCAAGCGCTTCTGCCTCGAATGGCTGCCCGCGCAACAGGGCAATGTCACGACTCGGCGCGGTGCCGAACAAGCGGCCATATTCGCGGCTGAACTGCGAGGGACTTTCGTAGCCGACAGCAAACGCCGCCCGCGAAACGTCGAGGCGCTCGACCAGCATCAGCCGCCGCGCTTCGTTCAGCCGCAGCCACTTCTGGTACTGCAGCGGGCTCATGCCGGTGAGCTGACGGAAATGCAGGTGAAAGGTCGGCGCACTCATCTGCACCCGCGCGGCCAGATCGTCGATGCGCAGGGCATCGGTGTAGTTGACTTTGAGCCAGTCAATGGCCTTGGCGATGCGGTAACCCTGACCATCGACAGCAGTGATCTGCCGCAGCCGCGCACCTTGATCGGTATGCAGCAACCGGTAGTGGATTTCGCGCAGAATCAGCGGCGCCAGCACCGGGATCGCCTCGGGTTCATCGAGCAATGCCAGCAGGCGATCCAGCGCGTCCTCCAGCGTCGACGACAGGCTGCCAATCGCGGCGCCGCTGCCCGTCGATGGCTGCCGCTTGGCCGGCAAACCGCTCTTGGTGATGACCTCGGCAAGCATGCTGACATCCAGTTTCAGTACGAGACCGACACAGGGCTGTTCGGGACTGGCTAGCATCACTTCGGAATTGGCGGGCAGATCGAGGGAGGTGACCAGAAACCGCGAAGGGTCATAGCTGTAACCCTCACCACCTACCCATAAACGCTTTTCGCCGCGACCGACGAGAATCAGGCTGGGTTCGATCATGCACACGGCGGGCGGCGCCGGCTGGTCGCGGCGAAACAGCGACAGTCCGGGTATGGCCGTGGCGAAGTCACCCGGTTCGCTCACGCGCGGGTCAATGTTCAACGCCAACGGTGATTCCTGGCGCAGTTGGGTATCGATCATGTCGGAGCACTCCTGTTGATCGAACTCTAATCCGCGCGAGAGACCTTTCCTATCCATGACCCTGCATCCTCAGAGGATCAGGCAAGCATTCAAGAGGAATGCACTAGGGAAGGGCCGGATTGACCGGGAGAATGTGTCTATCTGTTACAGGGGCAGCGCCCGCAAAGGCGAAAAATGGCCTGAGCCCCTGCGCATCACACCCTCAAGTTTTCGCAACACAGGTAGTTCCCATGACGATTCCTTCTACAGATCCTTCTCAAAGAACAAGCGGCTGGAGCGCCGTGCTGGCCATGTCGCTGGCTGCCTTCGCCCTGGTCGCTTCAGAATTCATGCCGGTCAGCCTGCTGACGCCCATTGCCGCAGATCTGCACATCACCGAAGGCCAGGCGGGGCAGGGTATTTCCGTGTCCGGTGCCTTTGCGCTAATCACCAGCCTGTTGATTGCCTCTGTCGCCGCTCGCGTTGAACGGAAGAAATTATTGCTGGGCCTGACCTTGCTGATGATCGTCTCCGGCACGGTTGTCGCGCTCGCCCCGGGCTACCCGTCATTCATGGTCGGGCGTGCGCTGATCGGCATCGCGATCGGTGGTTTCTGGTCATTATCGGCGGCGACCGCCATGCGCCTGGTGCCGAGTGATCAAGTCCCCCGAGCGCTGGCCATGGTCAACGGCGGTAACGCGCTGGCGACGGTCATCGCCGCACCGGCGGGTGCGTTTCTCGGATCGTTGATTGGCTGGCGCGGTGCCTTCTTCTGCGTGGTGCCGGTGGCAGCGCTCGCAGCCGTGTGGTTGATGATCAGCCTGCCGTCCTTCAAGGCCGATCGTAAGGCGGGGAGCGGCAACGGCTTGCGGCTTATGAAGCAGTTGCCCGTCGCGTTGGGCATGATCGCCGTGAGCGTTTTTTTCATGGGCCAGTTCATGCTGTTCACCTATTTGCGCCCGTTTCTCGAGGGCGTGACTGGCGTCAGCGTTTCAACATTGTCGTTCATGCTGCTGGGACTGGGACTTGCCGGTTTTATCGGTACCTTTCTGATCGAAAGGTTTATGGGCAACGGCCTGTACCGCACATTGACAGTCATCCCTCTGATCATGGCCGCCATCGCGCTGGCGCTAGTGAACTTCGGCGAATCACCGCTGCTGACTGCCGTACTGCTTGGACTGTGGGGATTGGTCGCCACTGCCGCTCCGGTCGGATGGTGGACGTGGTTGGCGCAGACGCTGCCGGACGATGCCGAAGCCGGGGGAGGGATGCTGGTGGCCATTGTCCAACTGGCAATCGCCGGCGGCGCAATTATCGGCGGTCTGGCATTTGATCTGAGCGGTTATAAAGCCGCATTCGAGCTCAGTGCAGCCGTGTTGATCGCCGCGTCCGCCCTCGCTTGGCTGGCTGGGCGTAATGCCACTGAAATCCATCTGGCTGGTTCAAACGCAGCTGCCTGAAAAAACCAGACAGGCCCAACGCGAGTTACCGACATGAGCATCGTTCAGCACGGAAGATGACAGGCAAAATATCGGCTGGTGAAAACCTTGAGGTGGGTCGCGCTGACATGTTTGCTTCATTATCGATATTGCCACTTGATAAATCGGTAACGTTATAGAAGGGCGGTTCGGCAAGAATAGTCATTCAACTATGGGGCACTGAGCGGTGTCTTCGTGCCCAATAAGGAACCGCAAAAAATGTTCCGCATCCGCGCGACTCGCAAACATTAATGTAAAGGAGCCGAGCGTCAATAAGCAGCAAGGGGGAGATTCGATGTCTTCAAACACGACTTTCACAGACGTCCTCCAGTCAAGCCCTCATCATGTAGTCGCAGGAGATGGCGGCTTGACCCGTTTGCCATCCTGAAACACTCGATCTTTACCGTCAGCCTTGGCTTTGTACATATTGATATCCGCGCACTTAAGCACTGCTGACATATCCGATGTGGCTGAGAATTGCGCGATCCCGGCACTGCAAGTGTATTTATGAGGAGGCATTACACTATTACGAATACCTGCCAATAAGCGCAATGCGTATTCATGGGCAACGGCGTTATCGCTGCCCAACAATAAGACACCGAACTCCTCCCCACCAATCCGCCCGACACTGTGGCTGCCCGGAGTAGATTTTAGGCAAGCGGCCATGGCGCATAAAATCTTATCACCCACATCGTGACCATACTGATCATTTTTCTGTTTGAAACTGTCAATATCCAACATGATGAAATAACCGCTGTGACCTCCTGTCAATGCATTCCTGAACGTCTCCATAAAGGCACGCCGATTAAGTATCGAAGTAAGAAAGTCCGTCTCCGCCAACATTCTAAATTCACTCTCCACCAATAGCACCGATCGCATGTTTCTTAAATATGTAAAGCTCAGCGTAAAGCCGATGGACACTGAAGCAATGCAAAAAATTGCCAGATAAACTTCTAGCTCGCGATACAGGCTGACGTCAAGATTGGGCCACATCAATGCCCAAACAAGTATTGCGGATAGAAAATAATCTTGAGCCGTAACAAATAGAATAGGGTTGCTTAATACGATAATTACAGCAAGCGGAAGCGTGAAGACGCGCAACTCGATATTCTGCGCAATGACATGCGCAAAACCCAGCGATAACAACAAGATATAGACGCTGCCAAGTATTCTCCATATCCAGAATACAGCGACAACACGATGAACATGCCAGACCAGCAACAACGATAACGTGACGAGAATGTTCGGCAGGTTCAGTGTAACCATGGGGGCAATCAGTAAAACTCCTATCCAGGCAACAAACCCCGCCATTTCTATTTTGGTGACTGCGGGGGACAGCAGTGCCCGCATTCTTGGTCTGATCTTGAAATTCTTCGGCATTCTAAAACTCCTTTTTTCAAACGACTTGGATTTCATTGCAAGAGCAAAGCGAACCTTCATCCTGACGTCGATGTCTCGAATGCTGGAGATCATTTTTTATAAAAAATAACATATGCGACAAGCGCGTCGCCTACTGCCCATCCATCTGAAAACACTGCGCTGCACCAAGAATTCAGTCGAGGTCGCTGGTGACCCTGCCAATTGCTTGCACTACTTGCTTGGCGCCGAGCTGGATGGCAGACATGGCCATGCCTGCCTGCTCGGACAATTCCAGCAAAATGTCGGCCTGGTCTCTGCTGCACTGGACGCGTAATGCCGCTTGGCTCGCCAATTCGCGATTCTGCCGCACTACGCCAGTGATCTCTTGCGTGGCTGCACTGGTGCGGCCCGCAAGTTTGCGCACTTCATCGGCCACTACCGCGAAACCTCGCCCGTGTACTCCGGCGCGTGCCGCTTCGATTGCGGCGTTAAGCGCTAAAAGATTGGTCTGGGTGGCGATGGCGCCAATGGTGTCGACGATTGAACCGATTAATTGCGACTGCGATTCCAGCGCAGTCATGCTGTCGGTAACCGAGGCCATCTGTTGTGCGATAGTTTGCGTACCGAGCACGGAATCGGCGACCAGATCCATACCCCTGTTAGCTTTCACATCCGTATCCAGCGACACGTCGTAAGCCATATTGGCTGCTTGCCTGACTACTTCGGCTTTCTCGACCTGCTCGGTCACCACGCTGGCAAATTTGGCTATTTTATAAACCCGGCCAGAAGCATCTTTGATGGGATTATAAGTCGCCTCCAACCACACTACTTTTCCACTTTTATCAACCCGGCGAAAGCGCCCGGCGTTAAACACACCCTTTTTTAGACTCTGCCAGAACTCGGAGTAATGCGCCGAAGCCACATCCTCTGCCAAACAGAAAATACGGTGATGACGGCCTTCTATCTCCGCGAGGCTATAACCCATGGCTTGGATGAAAGACTCGTTTGCATAAATGACTTCACCCGCAAGGTTGAATTGAATCATTGCCATTGAACGATTCAGCGCACTGAACATTTCGATGGCCTCCTGTTCATCCTGCGCCAGGGATGGGGCGACGATGCCGTAGCCTTGGAAAGTTCGGTTTGCTGCGGTGATCCAACCGACGTTGAGTGTCACTGTACGGCCGTCGGAGGTGCGATACCGTTGCCGTTCGATGGCGCAGAGGTTCGGCGTGAAACTTTTATCCGGCTTATCAGTAAGGTCGCTCACTGCCATCTCAGATAGCCTTTCCAACGAATACCCGAACACCTCGGCAAACCGCTGGTTGGTCGAGATGATTCGCCCTGCTGAGTCGACACGTATTGACAGGAAAACTGCCTCGATGCCGGCGAGTGTACTCAGCAATGCCGCCAGTTCTTCCTGACAGTCAAAAAAAGCTTTTTTGATTCGATTATTAAACACACTGACCTCCGGGATGAGCAAGCGCAAAACAGGACAATGTTTTCAGAGTCAAAGACGCCTTTGAGAGGATTGCTTAATAATGATCCACTCTCTAACCTGTCGGATTAAAACTGTAGATATCGACAGGCTTACTAGTAACCTCGCGTTCAGCAATACCTAACTCCATAGCAATCCGAGCAATCGCAAAATATATTGACATCGCTCGCCTGATCAGATCGATAAATGCCGGGCTTAATTCGATGAAGCGTTTGTCGCATTTGAAGTAACCCTGTAACTGTCCTTCTTTGATCATGCGTTGCATATGCGTTTTGGAGACTCCCAGACGCGACGAAATTTCGAGATATGACGAGACTTTATAACCGGTTTCCAGCGAGCCATTACGCAATGCATCGGTATAAAGAGCGAGCATCGGCAAGTGGCCGCCATCCCGATTGAGAATCCATTTTGCTTCAGGTAAAACTTTATCGAGCAAGAATCCTGATTCGAGTATTCTGGCAAACCCACGAGCATAAAACCGTAATAAATCCGCAGATCTGCCTAACTCTGACAAGCAGAAATCGGACAGAGAGATCATCTGCGACGGCAGTAAATAGGACTTGAGCAGCAGAGTGGCCGCGCATAAGGTTTTGTCCGTGGGTTGAAAATTACGCAGGCGTCCATCCTGAACGTGTAGCTGGACATTCATATATCCGCTCACGACCAAAAAGGAGAAATAGGAATCCAGACTGTTGCGAGACATATAACCGCGCGCTTGGCAAAACGCTTTCACTGCAGATAAAGGAACTTGATCATCGCTGTAGTTAAAGCTCAATAAAGAAAGAGCCACCATAAACCTGTCGTACTTAAGAAGGTTTTTGTAGAAAAAAGGCCTTTCCCGATAGCTTTCCATTATCAAGTCGAAATGTAGAATAATAGCTTCGTCTATATTGCCTTGGGTCATTTCGGAACTGGTCTCTTTTAAATACTCAAGCAGATCAGTTGTGTTCATCGAAAATCTCAATTTAAAATCAAATAGTTACTACTCACAATGCACGTAGTATATGCAAATTCAGACCGCTGGCTGAATCACCCCAAAAATGTTTTATAGCCCTGACTGGACGAAAGCAGCCTTCTGCGGATGGCAGCTTTTGGGCCGACTGCGTCCGGTCACGACTGACTGGATTATGGGGATTGGTCGCCACTGCCACTCCGGTCGGACGGTGGACGTCGTTGGCGCAAACGCTACCGGACGATGCCGAAGCAGGAGGAGTAAAGGTGAAACGCGCATGTCTGGCCGCAATGAAGGTGACGGCCGCATTCACTGTCACCTTCATTCGTCAGCGAGGCAGGGGGGAATCCTCTGCTAGTCGGCCTTTTTTTCGGCGTTGAAGCCGTCGAAGTTTTCGAACACGCCCATGAAGCCCGGAACAGTCGCCTCACGCGCCCAGTCGCGCTGTAGCTCGCAGTACATCTGCACGCGGCTGATCAGTTTGGCGCCCGCCTGCTCCATACGGCGCAATGCTGCTTCGTGCGCGGGAAGGGAGGTTCCGCCGACCGCATCGACCGGTATATAGACCTCAAAACCTTCCTGAATCGCGTCGAGTACCGGGAAGGCCAGACAGGCTTCGGTCCACAACGCTGTCATGATCAGTTTGCGCCGCCCCAAGGCTTTAACCGCCTGCTTGAATTCGCTGTCTTCCCAGCTATTGATTGAGGTGCGATCGTAGGTCGGCAAGTGGCCGAGCACGTCTTGCAGTTGCTGAATAGGTGGCTTGTTGCGACCGGTGCCGACGTTGACGGTCGAGTGGATGATCGGCAGATTGAAGTTAACCGCCGCTTTAGCGACGCTTGTGATGTTGAACACCAGTTCCTCGCGCGGCATCGAGCGGATGGAGGACACCTGAATCGGCTGGTAGTCGATGATGATGAAAACCGAGTTATCGGGCGTCAGAAGTTGGTCGGTGTGGGGGTTACGAATCGTTTCGCTCGTCATTGCTTGATCCTCGTTATGAATGTGATCCACGCATCTGCGAACGTCATATTGCTGTTCCCCAAATCGCACCGGTAGTAGCATTGCCCGACTAGCTGTGTCGCAATAAGAGGAACGCTACGTTGGATATCGAAGATCTACTGACATTTGTCGAGGTTGCTGATGCCGGAGGCGTTTCGTCTGCTGCGCTTCGACTTGGAGTAGCCAAATCGATCGTCAGTCGCAGGCTCGTGCGTCTGGAGAAGGAGCTCGGCGTGCAGTTGCTGACACGCTCCACCCGTGGCGCGACGTTGACAGAAGCCGGGGCTACATTCCGCGACCATGCCGCCAAGGCGTGTGCCGAGATTGATTCAGCGCGGGAAGCCATTCTGCCCACCGGCCCCCTCCGTGGGCGTCTGCGTGTGGCCGCGCCGCTGTCTTTCGGACCGACGCATTTTGCCCCGGTGGTAGCAGAGATGGCGCGCCGACACCCACAACTGAACATTCAGACGTGCTATAGCGATCGCTTTGTCGATCTGATTGCCGAGGGATATGACTGCGGGATACGGGTCGGCTACCTGCATGACTCCAACCTCATCGGCAGACGCGTCGGCCCGATCGGAGTCCGGCTGGTCGCGAGCCCAGGCTACATCGAGACCTATGGCTCACCGCAACGGCCAGAGGAACTGGCCTACCATCAGGCCGTGATGCAAGGCACCGAGGCCTGGCAATTCATGGATGGCGCGAAGGTTATTTCGGTTCGCCCCCAGGGACGATTCAAGGCAGACAACGGCGTAGCACTGGTTGCCGCCGCCGTAGCAGGCCTGGGGCTTGCTTACCTGCCCGATTGCCTCACTCATGACAGCCTCGCCTCGGGGGCACTGGTGCCGATCATGACGAGTTATCCGCCTCCGCCCGCGGGAGCGTATCTGGTTCGCCCTCCAGGTCAGCATCCTGCGCGGAAGATCAGAGTCCTCACCGAACTCCTGATTGAGTACTTCGGGAAGTCTCCACACTTTGCAGGGGCCGCTTCCACCGTCTCACCCGAGTCGGCCCCATGATCGCTTCTGGCCGATAGCTGTCCCGTCATCAGTGGTAGCTCTCTGACAATGCTGGATATCAGAATCGGGCTAGCATGAGCCAGAGGGCTGTAACCGTCCGGCGACTCACCCAAGCAGTGAGTAATCAACCAGATTTAGTGGCACTCGACTTCCCTAATTCATTTCTCTGGCAGGCTTCAGCTACACGGCGCCTCATGGTTCGTCGTCCCAATAATCAAGCGTAGCGCCGGGCCGCTGCACGGCGGTGAACGCGCGCGCGCCATTGATTGTGACCATCGCCTGATATTTGCCGGAGTCAGGGTATTGGCAGACTTCGGGGGTTTCTCGGGTGCTAATGGACAGGTACTTCAGCGGCGCATCCGAAGTGTTGATGATCTGATGCGGATACTCGGGGCCGGCCGGAATGAAAATGACGTCGCCGCTTCGGATCGGCAACATTTCACCCGCCACGCGCAGGGTGCCAAACCCTTCCAGAATGACGAACATCTCTTCCTGAGCATAATGAAAGTGGTAGGGGCAAGAACGCTTGCCTGGCGCGACGATGTCCACCGACGCACCGAGTTTCTGCGCGACGGTGTCAGTGCCGAGGCGCGCACCATGGCTCTCATAACGCGGGTCGCGGCGCTCGTATTGCAGCGGTACGTCATTGAAATTTCTAATCATGCGCGCAGTTAAAGCACAGCCGTCATTGCTCATTAGTCACTCCCGAAAGTATCCGCACGGGCATCCCGCCTCGCGTAGCTAATCGAGTTGCCATTTATACGGCAACCGCTCTTCAATCTCACATGCTCGATGCGTAAGCGTAAACCTGAGTCATGATGCATGACTCAGGTCGATATCTGGTTGCCGCCCAGGTGGATGCCCATCTGAATCTTGAGCACCGGCTACACAAAAGGTCTGACAGCCATCAGGTTCCTGCCAAAGTTCATGATCCATATTCGAGGTTTTGTTTTTTTACCGCGACCTCAAGGCTGCTTGCGGAAGAACAAGGTGATCTGGCCGACCTCCACACCGAATTTGCTCATGAACGAGCGATTTATCAGGGTGTTCTTGTCCATCAGGTACATCCAGTCGTCCAGATGAACCTGGTACACCTCGCCATCCAACGGAAGGTTCAGCACATATTTCCAGCGCAGTGCGTTGCCTGCCACTTCGCCAAGCGCCTCGCCCACCACGTCGCCAGCGGTTCCGCGCCATTGGCCAGGGCCAGCAGGGGTTAGCGTCCACACGCGTTTTTGTGTAGTGCCGTCGCTGTAGGTAAACGATTCGTCGAGGATCAGTCTGCGGCCTTCGGAGTGGCCATTGATCACCACATGAAAACGCTTCGTGACCTCGCCTGAGCGCTTTTGAAACATACCCCACGCTTCGACCCGGCCCTCGAAGAATTCGCGCAACTCAAACTTGGGCGTCTCCTGGCTGTAAGTCTGCACATCCACCTGGCTGCAACTCGCTAGGCCAATGCATAGCAGCAGTATCCATTTCTTGAGCATGCGCGTTTCCTCGACGGTCTCGGGGCTTAAGCAGCCCAGTGGACTAGGGCTTGGTCGGATCTGCCGGACGCCAGATCAGTTTGCTGGTGTCATACCCTTGTTGCTGAGCAATCTTTAGCAGCTGTTCGCGGTTGACGTCGTTGATTCCAGAGGCGCGTGAAAGCACCCACAGATATTCCCGGTTCGGATGGCCGACCAGTGCGAACTGGTAAGCGGGATCGTGGTAAAGCACCCAATACTCGCCTTTGGTTATTCCCGGCGCGATGCGACTAAACCAGTTATCAAACTGCACCCAGAGCTTGTCTGTCTTGCCTGGCTGCTGAGATTCGGCGATTCCGCGTACCTCTTTCCATTCGCCATCCTGTTCCCTGCAACGATTGGTGACGTCAATGCGGCCATCATCACGCAGACCGTAATGCGCTTCTGACTGCTGGCAATTGCGCTGGAAGAACATAGGCAACCTGGCCTGCTCATACCAGGTGCCCTGGTATTTCTGCAGGTCGACTTGCATGGTGGTGGGAGGGGGCTCCTGGCCCGAGCCTGCGCACCCAGCGAGTGCCGCACTCAGACAGGAAAGCAGAACGATCTTGCGTATCGACATAAAAGACCTCCAGGTTGTCAGGAGAAACGCACATGTCATTGGAGGTACGTGAGCGTGGAAAAGTGCTATCGATTTGCAGTCGATACGATGGCCCGTTCATGCAGGCTACCATCCGCTTTCAACGACCGCTTACCGGGCCATGACCGTCCATAACTGCTCAACCTTCGTCGTGTAGCTCTGACTCATCAACTCCCGGCGCATAGCCCAATCCGGCGCCGCCGGCACGCTGGCCAGCCGAAGAACTCCCTTTCCCCAACGGCCATTGATTTCATCCAGCACGGTCATCACCTTGTCCGCCGTAACAGGCTGGGAATGCGCAAACAGGTCATCCGTGAATTCACCAGGCTGGCGCAAATCCATCAGCAGAACCTCTGCCTTGCTGTACTTGAAGCCTGGTCGGAAGAGGCGATTGACTGCTTCGGTCGACGCTTTGGTCATGAGTCGAACGTCGTTGGTCGGGTAGGGCAGTTCGACGAGTGCGCCGTTCGCGTACTTCGCTTCTTCGGGATTGAACATGCCTGTCCTGATACTCACGCGGATCTTCTTGCACAGCGAGTTCTGCGCTCTGAGCTTTTCCGCCGCGCGCTGGGTGTAGGTGGCGACGGCCTCCTTGATCGGCTCGATCTGCGTCAAACGGGTGCCGAACATCCGGCTACAGCAAATCTCTTGCTTGGGTGGGTCAGCTTCACCCAGTTCCAGACACGAGGTGCCGGCAAGTTCGCGAGCAGTCTTCTCGATCACCACGCTGAATTTCTGGCGAAGCATCCACGGATCGGCTTTCGCCAAGTCCATGGCGGTCTTGATGCCCATCGTTTCCAGGTGGGCCTTCATACGCTTGCCGATGCCCCAGACCTCGCCGACATCGGTGTTGCGCAGCGTCCAGTCGCGTTTGAACGGGTCGCACAGATCGACCACGCCGCCGGTGATATCCAGCAGCCTTTTGGCCGTGTGATTGGCGAGCTTGGCCAAGGTTTTGGTGCGGGCAATGCCCACCCCGACTGGAACCCCCGTGCGCTTGAAAAGAGTGGAACGCATATGCCGCCCAAAAGCACATAGATCGCCGGGCAGGCCAGTGAGATCGGCAAACGCTTCATCGATGCTGTAGACCTCGAGCGCTGGCACCATCGATTCGATGATCGTCATCACGCGTTCGCTCATGTCGCCGTACAGCGCGTAATTACTGCTGAAGGCCACGACGCCATGCCGGCGTAGATGGTCTTTGATCTGGAAGTACGGCTGGCCCATTTTCACGAAAGGCTTGGCGTCGTAGCTGCGCGCAATCACACAGCCGTCGTTATTGGACAGCACCACGATAGGTGTCTTTGCCAGGTCGGGTCTGAACACTCGCTCGCAGCTCGCGTAGAAGCTGTTGCAGTCAATCAGGGCAAAGACTGGCTCAGGTGTTGTCATGATCGCGCACGCTGTATTTCACCACACCCCAAATCACCAGATCATCGCCCTCCATCACATGCCTTGCCGGATATTTTGAATTCTCTGACAACAGCATCACGGCGTTCTCGCGCAGAAGCAGACGCTTGCAGAAGGGCTCGGAATTGAGTGCGGCGATGACGATATCGCCGCTGACCGCATCGATGCTCCGATCAACCACCACCAGATCCCCTGAATAGATGCCGGCACCCTGCATGCTGTCTCCATCAATTCTCACCAGGTACACGTGCGGCGCGCGGATATCGAACAGCTCATCGAGGGAAATGTGTTTTTCGATGTGATCAGCCGCAGGGGAGGGGAAGCCCGCCGGCACCCTGGATGAATAGAAGGGAAGCTTCCTGCCGCCAGACGCGAGAGGGCCGAGGATGGTGATGCTCATGATGCAAGCCTTTTCGAGGTTAACTGTACATGCATACAGTTAACGATTTGGTTCGCTTGCGGTCAATCTCTTAGGTACGACAATTCGACGGGTGACACCATGTGCGGACGCTACTCGATCTACGAATCGATGGATCACTACCTCAAGGAGCTTGCGCCAAAGCAGGTGGTGATCAATGGCTATGACCTTTGGCCCGTCGAGCGGTACAACGTCGCGCCGTCGACGCGGGTGGAAATCATCCGGCCAGTGGGAGAGGGCTTGAGTGTCGATAAGGTCAAATGGGGATGGGCGCCGTTCTGGGCGAAGGGAAAGCGTCCTGACCCGATAAACGCGCGGGTCGAGACCGTCATCACCGGGAAATTCTTCAATCAGCTCTGGCCCAATGGTCGCGTACTCGCGCCGGCGAACGGCTGGTTTGAATGGGTCAAAGACCCTGATGATGCAAAGAAAAAGCAGCCCTATTTCATCACGCTGAAAGAACAGATTCCGATGTTCTTTGCGGGTTTGGCTGAAGTGCACCAAGGCCTGGAACCGGATGAACGCGACGGTTTCGTCATCATCACCGCCGCGAGTGACCAAGGCATGGTCGATATCCATGATCGCAAGCCCTTGGTCCTGGCACCTGAGCACGCCCGCGAATGGGTAGATCCCGACACCTCACCGGAAAGAGCTCGCGAACTGGCAATGCAGCATTGCAGGCCTGCTACGGATTTTCATTGGTACAAGGTCGGCAAGGAGGTGGGTAACGTGCGTAATCAGGGCGCGCATTTAATTCAGCCCTGGTCACTGGCTGAAGACGTCGATGACTGATTTCAACTGCATTCTGAGCTGGCGTATCGGCCGCTACACGCCAGCGAACTGTTCCTGGGCCCGGAAGTCTACCGGTAACGGCTTAAAGGTAAGGTAAAGAGCAATGGATAAAACAATCACCGTCGATCAACTGGCTACCACCGACCTGAGATCAATCAACGAGATATGGCTCGGCGAGACTCATACCCAGCTATGCCTTTGGCGTGGCGAACAAGTCTTCACCCACGAGATGATGAGCGAGGGCACCCACGATCAGAATGTCCGACGCCTGTGCTTGCAGTTGATCGACCCTGACGATCAAGCCGCTGTTGTCAGCATTGAGTTGATCGTGCGCGAACAGCTAAAAAGGATAGGGAAGGAGGGCGAGTTTTATCCGGCTGAGGAGGCGGATACTCATCAATAATAAAAGAGGCATGGCCCATTCACTTGGAATTAACGCGGGGCTGATTGTCACTTGGAAAGAGATATTAATATCGGCTGGCCGGGTGTAAGGCCTCAGGCGCCACTCCTTGTAAATGCGCCTCGTGATTTATGGTGTAACCTCTAAATATTACTCACATCGAGAATTTCCATGTCCAAACTTGCCGAATTCCGCCAGCTCGAAAAACACCTTGCAGAACAGCTCCAAGCGCTTGAAGCCCTCAAGGGCGATGCTGGTCTCAAGAAAGAAATTGAGTTCGAGACCAAACTGCGTGATTTGCTCGCAAAATACGGCTATAGCCTGAAGGACGTGGTCAACCTTCTTGATCCGCAAACCGGTCGTCGCGCTCCAGCCGCCGAGTCCCAAACCGGTACTCGCAAGCCTCGCCAGTTGAAGGTCTACAAAAATCCGCACACCGGCGAAGTCGTTGAAACCAAGGGCGGCAACCACAAGACGTTGAAAGACTGGAAAGCTCAACACGGCTCCGCGACCGTTGAGTCTTGGCTGGCCAAATGAGTTTGGTTTGAATACAAAAGGGCCCTTAGAGGGCCCTTTTTTTGTAAGAGGAAAGAGTATCTCTTGGCTGCGGACCGTGATCAAAAAAATGCAACTAATGACAAGGAAGCAGTCTATCGGTCATCGAAGTGGGTCGCACCGCTGGAGTTAATCCAGGAGGCGTTTGTGAGGGTGTTACGCATCAAAAGGGTTTCTTCCAACGTCACTCAATTGCTGTTTAGAAGGACGTGAACAAGTAGCTTGCGATCAAGCGTGTCTCGTCAATATCTCTGGCGGCGTCACTTCGATAGGTTGCGTTCCGTAGTCGCACAGAAAACCCCTTCAACGACCCCTGGAAGGCGTAGTTTACGTCCACATCACGCTCCCACTCTTTCTCGGCACCGACCGTCTTCAGACCATCCCCCCGGATATACGCAGTGAAAAAGCTCAAACCCGGAATACCCATGGCTGCGAAGTCGTAACCATACCGTAGCTGCCAGCTACGTTCGCCCGCGCTTCCGAAGTCGTGGTATTGAACGTAGTTGGGTAGGTAGGGGTTATTGATGTAAGGAAAACCCGTAGCACCGCCCATGACTTGGTAGGTCGCCATGACGCTATGCCCATTGTCCAAGACGTAGCCGAGCGCGGCAGCGTAGGCGCGGTTATCAACCTCTCCTGCTTTGGCTGCGCCGACGTCACGACTTGAGAAGGTGCGCAGATCAGTGGTCAACATGCCTTTGCCGATACGCGTGTTGTGTATCAATCCAGCGAACTGCTGACGGTATACGTCATCAAGCTCGCCATAGAAGTACGTTGCACTCAACTGTGACGTGAGCTTGTATGTCCCACCGCCATATCGGTAGTTGTCGCCGACGCCCGTTGCACGATAGCGACCGTCCTTCACTGCCAGGGAGACGTCCTGAAGGTCGGTAGAGTCCGGTGTAATCGTCTTGTCGAATTGAGCCAGGTTCAGGGTCAGGCGATCCACGTCGGTAGAGTTGATCTGCCATCCTTGGAACGTCTGAGGAAGCAGTCGGCTGTTGTTGTACTGAAGCACTGGAACCTTTGGCAATGACATACCATAGCGCAGTGATGTCTGAGATATCCTGAGTTTGGCGCCATATCCCGCTTTTGAGTATTCATCAGCGGCCTCTCCGGAAGCCCGCTTTGGAAGCAGGCCACTTCCAGAACGATCTGGGCTCGAATCCAGTTTGTAACCTGAAAACACCAGCGCGTCGGCCCCGAAGCCGATGATTCCCGGTGTGTATCCCGACTCGTAGTTGAGCAAAAAGCTTTGGGCCCATTCTTCCCTTTTGGATACGCCTGTCCCTTGGCGGAAATCTCCGTTGTAATAGAAGTTTCGGGCTTCCAGACGAATTTTACTGTCCGTTATAAACCCATCGGCCATGGACATGTCGATGGACATAAACACTAACGCGAGCAGAGCAATATATGAGGCGCGGTTCATTTTTATTATTTTCCTGACGCAGGAAGCCGCTGTTCGGTACAACACCGAACAGAGACTTTTTAGACATATTGTGATGGGTAGAGCTGGGGAGTTACTGCTTGGTGCCAAGTTCCATGGCGAGCTTGTCGCGATCCAGCTCTTTTTCCCACGCGGACACGACTAGCGCGGCGACACCGTTGCCCACTAGGTTAGTCATGGCAAGTCCGGTACCCATGAAGCGGTGGATGCCTAGAATCAGTACCATGCCAGCCACAGGTACAAGCGGCACCACCATTAAGGTGCTGGTCAACATGACAAAGGCTGCACCGGACACGCCGCTGGCGCCTTTAGAAGTGAGCATGGCCACGATGACTAATGTGAGTTGCTGCGAAAGTGACAGATCGATGTTTAGGGCTTGAGCGATGAATAGCACCGACATGGTCAGATAGATGTTGGTACCGTCGAGGTTGAAGGAATAGCCCGTGGGAATTACCAGCCCGACGACGGGTTTTGAGCAGCCCAGTCGTTCCATTTTCTCCATGATCTGAGGCAGTACCACTTCCGACGAACTGGTACCTAGTACGACCAATAACTCCTCTTTGATGTAAGAGATAAAGCGCAGGATGCTGAATCCGCAAATTTTTGCGACTCCACCCAGCACCACAATCACGAACAACGCGCACAGCATGTAGAAGCTGCCTACCAGTTTCATGAGAGGGAGGAGGGCGCCTACACCGTAAGTACCGACGGTGAAAGCGATGGCGCCGAATGCACCGATGGCGGAGAGCTTGGCGATGATGTGCACGATGCGAAAGAACACGCCGGACAGACCTTCAATCATGTCGTAAACCGGTTTGCCTTTTTCTCCCATGGCTGACAGGGCACACCCGAAGAGCACGGAGACCAGCAATATGCAAAGCACGTTACCTTCGGCAAAGGCCTGCACAAACGTCGAGGGAATGATGCCCATCAGAAATTCGACCATGTGCATGTGCTGAGCTTTCTCAGCGAATCCGGTGACCGCCGACGCGTCCAGCGTATTGACGTCAATGTTGAAGCCCGCACCTGGATTGAACAGGTGACCGCCGATAAGACCAATCAGCAGAGAAACGGTCGAAATGACTTCGAAGTAGAGCAGCGCTTTCCCACCGACTCGCCCCACCTTTTTCAGATCGCGCATCCCTGCGATGCCAGTGACGACGGTGCAAAAAACCACGGGCCCGATGATCATCTTGATCAGCTTGATGAAGGCATCGCCCAGCGGTTTGAGATCGGCGGCAAAGGTGGGCCAGAAGTGGCCGACGGCGACGCCTGCGATAATTCCCAGGAGCACTTGAAAGTACATTGCGCGATAGAAAGGTGGCTTGGTCTTCACCTTGATGGGAATGGATACTTCGACCTGAGCAGGTGCAGGACTGGTGTTCATAGCGGTCACTCACTGAAAGTCTTATTTTTGGAGGCGCAGCAAAGGTTGTAGCGGCTAGCGTCCGTAAAGCTTCATCGGGTTGTCGATCAGCAGTTTTCGACGCAGCAGAGGATCGGTACAGAAGTCGAACATCAGATCAACCAGCTCGCCGTCGTTGGGCATGTCTTTACTGATGTTCGGATGCGGCCAATCAGTGCCCCAGAGGACGCGATCTGGAGCAATCTCAATCAGTCTCTTTGCGAAAGGAGCGGCATCATTGAATGGTCGGCGGCCCGCTGATACTCGCTCTGCGCCACAAACCTTGACCCACGCCAGCGGGTTTTCCATCAATTGCTGTAACGCAAGGAAGGACTGCTGCTCAATGCCATCCTGAGCTTTAACCCTACCCATGTGATCAATGATGAAAGGTACGGGGATACGGCTCAGTCTGTCCGCATAGGTAAGGATGTCTTGTGCATCAAGGTGCAGGACGACATGCCATCCAAAATCAGCAAGTCGATCCACAGTGCTGTCAAAGACGTCCAGGTCAGGCGCACCACCCAGATGTGCAACGAAGTTGAATCGCACGCCGCGAACGCCGCCAGCATCCATTTCGGCAAGTTGCTCGTCGGTTTCACTACCATCAACGATTGCTACGCCTCGATACCGACCTTCACTTCGCGCGATAGCATCCAGCATTGCGTGATTATCACTACCGTGGCAGCTGGCTTGAACAATCACACCTCGAGTGAACCCCAAGTGGTCGTGCAATGACCGCAAAGTTTCAAAGGGAGCGTCAGGTGGTGTGTAGCTACGATCTTCGGCATAAGGAAATTCAGCCGCAGGGCCGAATACATGGCAGTGAGCATCCCAAGCACCCTCAGGAAGTATCTGCGTGGGTTTTGTAGGATTAGAGTCAGGTGCGAGGCAGGTTTTCATCTCGTGTCCTTTAGTCATTGTTAGTGGAAGCGATAGCCCCGATGTTGGCCGTCTCTACGCACTACAACAACCGGATGCAGGCTCTAGCAGTTATGCACATTTTGCATGCATATCTTCAGCCTATGCAGATCTCGCGAACCAATAGCATTGTCTGTTCTGCCAGACGAGACAGCGGACGCTGCTCATATGTGGCTATAAATAGGTGTGTTTGAATCGATGGGTCAACGATTTGGGCAGCTTTCAAACCTTCCATTTTTCCGTCGGAATTTGCCAAAGCCGAGCGAAAAAGTACGCCGTATCCCATGTCTAGATTGATGAGTTCCAGCAGGGACGGGATGCTATCGATCTCCAGACAAACGTTCAGATGCACGTCATGCCGAGACGCTTCACTTTCGATGAGACGGCGTATGGAGTGAGGTTCGCTAGGAGTGATCAAGGGGTAGTGCCCCAAGTCTTTCATGGCTACCTGGGAGGAGAGATTAGAGTGCTGGCTACCGATGAGCATCAGCGGCTCTGAGTGGATGTGCTCATATTGTAGTTGTGCGCTGTGACCGGGATTGAAGAGCAAAGCAAAATCCAGGCGACCCAGCAGCAACCACTCACGCATCGAATGGGTGAGACCTTCCTTGATCCCTAATATGCAGTTGGGAAAACGCTCGCGAAAGGTAGAGACCAGAGCCACGGTGTGACGTCGGGAAATACTAGGGGGGAGCCCGATGACGACTTTGCCAGACAATGTATCGCGTTGTTCGCGCAGGTCTTCACGAGCCACTTGCACCTGTCGCAAGATGCCTTTGCCATGATCGAACAAGCGTTGCCCGGAAGTGGTCAGCAAGACCCCCCGGCCATTTCGCAGTAGCAGATGCTCCTGCAGTTCGACCTCAAGCTGCCTGACTTGGCGGCTGACGACCGATTGAGAAATGTTCAGTACAGCGGCAGCTTTGGTGAAGCTTCCGAACTCGGCCACCCTGACGAAACATTCGAGCTGTTTTAGATCCATGAGTGCGACTCTGGGAAAAGGCTATGTTACCGCTTTTCCTCCATAGCGCTTTCCCGGGCAATTGGACTGCCATACAACGTGTCTATCAGGTTTAACCAGTCGAATGGCTCAAGGTTTGGGTAATCAATATCGGCATCCAGCATGGCATCGACAAGCCCTAGCTGAGCGCTGACGATGGCTTGGCTCATGTTAGGAACAACGTCTACATCGCGAGCGGTTTTCGCCACTTCCTTCATTTCCTCTGAACGACGCCGACCGTGCTCTGCCACGCGGCTGATCAAGTAGTGGGGGAGTGCACCATCCCAACCCATCTGCGGAAAACTCTGGTGCAATGATGCCAGCACCTCGTCTTCAGCATGGTATTGGCGAGCGGTGCTCAAGCATTCGGTGGTTAGCGCTTCCAGGCCCTTGATCATGATGCTCCGACACATCTTAATCGCCGACGCTACGCCAATCACCTCAGCCACTACCCGCACGTTCATTCCGAGCCCGCGTAATCGTTCGGCAACCAGGTTAGCGTGTTGGCCACCTAACAGAATCGGTGTTTTCAAGCGTTGTGGTGGAACCGGCGCCATGACTGCCGCATCGATGTAATCAACGCCATACTGTTGCATCGCTGTAGCTGCCGCACGCTTAGTAGAGGGGGCGACGGAGTTGATATCGATGAACAGTTGACCACGCCTCATCAGTGGCGCCGCGTTCAGTGCGACCTCGAGTGCGTTATCCGCTGTGACGGCTGAAATGATCCACTCGCCAAGCTCTATCGCTTGAGCCGCACTCTTGCATAGCTGAACGCCACACCGAAGAGCGCGCTCCTGCAGTGCTGCTCGTTTGGTGGGGTCTTCAAGGAGTCGATCATAGGCGAAGATCTTCACGTCCAGCGCGGCAAGATCCTGGCCCAGAATGGCACCTGCTTCGCCGAATCCGATCAGTGAAAAGGTAGTGCTCATTACGATTTCACCGTGTTCTGCCAGACATCGCCAGGAATGAGCACGTTGCCTTCGAACAATAACCGTGTCGTGCGTACCAGCCCGCAACCGGCTAACTCACCGTCACTTAACCGCAACTCGACCGTAAACTCTCCGGTTGGATGCTCGACAGACAGTCGTATTCGGTCACCCGTGTCCACTTGGGCCAAACCGCTCGCTACTGTTCCTTTAACCTGGCAGGCAGAAGCGACACTGACAGCGCCGAACACCCCAATCGATGTGTGACAGCGGTGAGGAATGAAGGTACGACTGCAAATTGCGCCTCCATCGCGGGGGGCTGCTATCAAAGACATTTTCGGTACCGTGCGCTCGCGGACATCCCCAAGATTCATCGAGGGGCCAGCCTGCAGCCGGATCGATTCCAACAACGCTTTGAGGTCGATGTTGGCGTCCAGTTGCGCAGGGGTTTCATCGCCCGTACACCCCACATCAGTGGCCCTGATCAGCACTACAGGCATACCATTGTCGATACACGTCACTTCAACGCCATCGAAGCGGTCAATGGCATTTCCGGTAGGCAAGAGCGCTCCGCAACTGGAGCCGGCAATGTCTTCGAACTCGACAATCACTGGAGCGCTGGTGCCCGGCACGCCATCAATGCGGGTATCACCTGCGTACTCGACCATGCGACCTGGTGTGTAGACGTTAGCTACGGCAATCTGTCCAGTATTCATCATGAAAATCCGCACGGTCGTCAGCGATTCGTCTGCGCTGATCAGCTCACGCTCAATTGAAAAGGGGCCGACACCTGCGAGGATGTTTCCGCAATTTTGGCCGTAATCCACTTGAGCATGTTCGACAGAAACCTGAGCAAACAAATAGTCGACATCAGCGTCTGGGCGATTTGAGCGACTGATAATGGCGACTTTGCTGGTCAGCGAGTTCGCACCACCGATGCCATCTATCTGGCGCGCATCGGGTGATCCCATAACGGCCAGTAATACTTGATCACGCAGCTTGCCTTCGGGCGGCAGGTCGTCGGCCAGAAAGTAAGCGCCCTTGGATGTTCCTCCACGCATCATAAGACACGGAATTCGGGTCTGGCGCATGAAAGTCATCCTTGCACGTCAGTGAGGCTGTCGTAATAAGTGAGGCCCCGGTCGATAAGCTTTTGACGCATCTCGTAGATATCCAGGCCCAGCTCGCCAGCAGCCAGGCGAACGCGTTTCTCCTCTTCGATGCGAGCGCGTTTTCGGCTTGTGTCAAACACGCCGGGTAGTTCTTCGCGGCGAACAATGACCACGCCGTCATCGTCAGCGACTACGACATCCCCGGGCTCGACCAACTGGCCAGCGCAGATGATGGGCACGTTGACTGAACCCAGGGTTTCCTTGACGGTGCCTTGGGCATGAACCGCCCGCGACCATACCTTGAAGCCCATGTCCCGCAGCGTTCGGGTATCGCGTACCCCAGCGTCAATAATCAGGGCGCGTACCCCTCGGGCCATCAACGAGGTGGCGAGTAAGTCGCCGAAGTAGCCATCGGTGCAGGGCGACGATGTCGCGACCACGAGGATGTCGTCCGGTTGGCATTGTTCGACTGCCACGTGAAACATCCAGTTGTCGCCCGGCGCGACCAGCACGGTCACCGCCGTTCCGCTGATGCTCTGGTTTTGCTGAATGGGACGAATGGCAGAATCCAGCAGACCTTTACGCCCTTGGGCTTCATGCACGGTAGCCACGCCAAAGCGATCCAGTTCGTCGATCAACGCCGCATCTGCACGCGGGATGTTGCGCACGACAATGCCGGTTTTTCCGATCAGTGTGCTCATGCCAGGTTCTCCGTCACCCGTGGGAAGATGCTTTGATAGCCCTCGGCGTAAACGATGTTGCGGGTGGAGGCGATACCCACATTGCGCTTTGCCTGAACGCCGCGTTGCAGTGCGACGCGTGTGTAGTATTCCCAAAGATGTTCCTGGCCTGCCATGCACTGAATTGCGGCGTATTTCTTGTCCCAGACCTCGGTGATATCCAACAGTACATCCGGGCGCCATTCGCATTGCTCAGGCTGATGGGGTTCGAAGCTGTAAACGGGAGGGGCACCCACAATTTTTTCGCCAGGCTTGTAGCCCTCAGCTTGGGCGATGATGCGCGCTTCCTGGGTCAGGTTCATCGCTAACGGGTGATCGTAGTTGTACGGGTCTTTAATCGAGTGGCTGAGGACGAACTCCGGCTGTACTCGACGAAACACATCGGCCAGGCGGAACAGCGTCTCTTTGTCGGCACGCATCGGGTAATCACCGATGTCGAAGAATTCCACGCTCGCGCCAAGAATCTCCGCTGCGGCTTCAGCCTCGCTGCGACGCGCGGTTTTGACCTTGTCTTCGGACATCTCGCCTTTGCGCCAGAGCTTGGCCGACTCACCTCTTTCTCCGTAGGAAAGGCACACGATGTGAACGGCGTGACCTTGTTGGGCGTGCAGGGCGATGGCACCACCTGCGCGCCAGACGAAATCGGCAGAGTGGGCGCTGACGACCAGTGCAGTTTTTGTTGTATTGATCATGGGAGGGCTCTTCTTGCGGCTGTTTGATAGAGCCCACATTCGCATTTGAGGTGAGTGATGAATAATGCGTTCGGCGGTAAGAGGTATGCGTTTTACTTATCGGGATGGGTTCTGCATGCTGTACGGTCAGTTCCTGAAAAGCCGACAGGTGAATATGCACAGTCCTGAATTGCCCAATCTGATGCAGGTTCGAGCATTCCTTCGTGTCGCTGAACACGGCAGTGTATCCAAGGCCTCGGCCGTACTTTTTCGGGCTCAGCCCGTTGTGACTCGCGCCATCCTGTCCTTGGAGAAACGCCTCGGCGTGGCGTTGTTTGAGCGCAACGTCAGTGGTATGCGTCTGACCGATTATGGAGAGCGCGCAATACCCCGGGCTCGGCGGGCCATGGCTGAGTTGCTCGCCGTACCGCCTTTATTCGGGCACTCGTTGGGTCAGGCCGCCGAACCGCTGTACTTATTACAGACCCGGCGCCTGGAAGCGTTTGCCAAGCTCTGCGAAACCCACCATATGCAAACGACCGCCAGCATCCTGGGGGTCTCCCAGCCAGCGATCAGCGCCGCTATCAAAATACTTGAGCAGGGTAGCGGCTGCAGCCTGTTTGAACGCACCCCCCACGGCTTGCTGCCGACTCGTCTATGCCTGGCAATGTTGGTGCGGGTACGCCGAGCCCTGAATGAGCTGCGCCACATCGATGCGGACATCGCTGCGCAGGGTGGTTCCCTTCAAGGCGTCGTGCATGTAGGGGCCCTGCCTCTTGGGCGCACGGGGATATTGCCTGAAGCCATAGTGCGCCTGACCCTGGAACACCCTTATGTTCGAATCGTCACCAACGAAAGCCCGTTTGATTTGTTGGCCGGCGAATTGCGTGCAGGCGACGTGGATTTTGTGCTGGGCGCTCTTCGCCCGTTGGCCTACGCCAGTGACCTGTCTAGCGAGGAATTGCTGCAGGAAGAAATGGTGATCCTTGTACGCCACGACCACCCTTGGTTGAAAAGGGCACCAGTCTATGAAGACTTGAGTGCCGCCCGCTGGATCTTGCCTCGCGCGGGCTCTCCAGCGCGGCAATTGCTAGACGTGTTTTTTGGCCATATTGGTATCGCCGCCCCCAGCCCCGTGATTGAAACGGGCGACCTGGCAATTTTGCGCGGAGTGCTGCTGCGTTCAGACATGCTTGCCGCTGTTTCAGCACACCAGTTGGAATACGAAATGCTAAGCGGTGATCTTGTTCAGCTACCGCTCTCCTTGAGTCATACAACGCGACCAATTGGTTTTATCTCAAGGACGGGAGCGCTCCAGTCGCCAGCGGCGACTGCGTTGATGAACAAGATCCGGGAGGTAGTGAGGGAGGCAACGGCGAAAAATACGTAGCAGACCTGACTCAATTTAGAGCGGTGAATTAGGACGCCATTGGTTTCAATACGGTGGTAGAGCTTTCAAGCACTGGATTTTTCTATCTAGAGTTGTTCGGATTTCCATCTCGCTACGATCTGTTGACTGCCGTCTAGGGGGGAGGTGCAAATGTTCGCATCCTTTCGATGCAGTAGAACCAAAAGCCGTATCACAAAACTTTGAAAGAATACGAGTCAGCTCAGTGACCATTGAATCCTGGCTGAGGAAGTGAATTTGGTTTGAGTACAAAGGGGCCCTTGAAAGGATCATTTTTTGTGGTGCTCCACCTATCTGATGACGCTTTAACCGTGTCCAGTGACAGGTGATAGCGCTGAATAGTCTCACCGGTAAATTAATTCTTCTCTCCAAATGCTCTGACTTGAAAGACTCACGAAAGCACTCCGGTTTATCTTCAGCGCTGCGTCTCTGCTATCGTGTTAAACACCTCTAATCGCTCATTCGGGCGATTTCCGTAAGCACGCTTTACGGCACCGTCATAACGGTCAGGTTCGCGAGTTAACGGAAAATTAATCAATGGATACCCCTCCTTCACACAGTCCGCCCAGCCATCCCCAAACTCGAGCTGAGAAGCTTGTCGAGTTTCGCCGGCAGCAAACCGTGCTCAAGGCTGGCGCGCTTCAAGACGCGATCTTCAACAGCGCCTACTTTTCCAGTATTGCGACCGATGAAAAAGGTGTCATTCAGATCTTCAATGTCGGCGCCGAGCGCATGCTCGGATACCTTTCCGAAGATGTGATCAACAAAATCACCCCGGCAGACATTTCCGATCCTGCTGAGTTGATTACCCGAGCAGCAGCACTAAGCCAAGAGCTCAAAACGCCAATCACACCTGGTTTTGAGGCCCTTGTATTCAAGGCTTCTCGGGGTATTGAGGACATTTACGAGTTGACCTACATCCGTAAGGATGGAAGCCGGCTGTCGGCGATGGTGTCGGTCACCTCTTTGCGTGATAGCAGCGAAACCATCATTGGTTATCTGCTGATCGGGACTGATAACACCGCAAGGAAGCAGGAGGAAGCCGCCCAGGCTTTGCTGGATCAGCGCTTGAGAGATCAGCAGTTTTATACGCGCTCGTTGATCGAGTCGAACATCGACGCCCTGATGATGACTGATCCGCAAGGCATCATTTCTGACGTGAATAAACAAATGATGGCGCTCACGGGCCGTACCAGGGACGAATTGATTGGTGCTCCGTGCAAAAACTTTTTCACAGATCCTGCTAGTGCAGAAGCCGCAATCAAGCGCGTTTTGAGTGAAAACAAAGTCAGCGACTACGAGCTGACCGTTCGCGCTTACAACGGCACTGAAACCGTTGTTTCTTATAACGCTGCAACATTTCATGATCGTGATCGCAAGCTGCAGGGCGTGTTTGCTGCTGCGCGGGATGTTACCGAGCGCAAACGCTTCGAGCGTACCCTGGAAGAGAAAAATATCGAGCTGGAACGCGCCAGCCATATGAAGTCCGAGTTCCTGGCCACCATGTCGCATGAACTGCGCACGCCGCTAAACGCCGTCATCGGTTTCTCCGAAGCGCTTAAGGATGGAATGGTCGGAGACATGACCGAGACTCAGCGCGAGTACATCAACGATATTTTCAACAGCGGCCAACATTTGCTTTCTTTGATCAATGACATCCTCGACTTGTCCAAAGTGGAAGCCGGGATGATGGAGCTGGAGCTGGAGCCCGTCGAACTTCAAAGCGTGCTCAGCAACAGTTTGTTGATCGTGCGCGAGAAAGCCGCACTGCAAAGCATTCAGCTGACACTCGAGACTGACGGTGATCTCGGCAGTATTGAACTTGATCTGCGTAAGACCAAGCAGATCGTCTACAACTTGTTGGCCAACGCGGTGAAGTTTAGTTCGCCAGGTGGGGTTGTCACTTTGGCGGTGCGACAGGTTTCGCGTGAGGAAGTAGGGGTGCTGGGAGGGGACTGGCCGGTGCATGCTTTCCAGATTCCAGAAAGCGATTTTGAGTTGTTTTTGGAGTTGAGTGTCAGTGACACCGGCATCGGTATCGCTGAGAGCAATATGGACAAATTGTTCAGGGCTTTCAGTCAAATCGACAGCAGTCTGGCACGTAGATTTGAAGGCACCGGTTTAGGGTTGGCAATGGTTAAGCAGCTGACTGAACTCCACGGCGGAAGTGTTGCGGTGGCCAGCCTTGAAGGGGCGGGCGCTCGATTTGTGGCCTGGTTACCTATCCGAAGTTCGACCCATGTGGAGGCGCCGTGGCCGAGATCCTGATCGTCGAAGACAACGCCGCGAATATGCGCTTGGCCAGGTTACTTCTGACCAGTGCCGGCCATAGCGTCATATGCGCGGCTGATGCCGAAACCGGTCTGAAGCTTGCTCGCGAACTTCAGCCGGCCCTGATTCTCATGGACATCCAATTACCGGGAATGGACGGTCTCAAGGCCACCTCATTGCTAAAGAGTGATGAGCTGACTGCCGCCATTCCGGTGATTGCGCTCACCGCTATGGCCATGAAGGAGGATGAAGAAAAAACACGTCTGGCAGGGTGTAACGCCTACATCATCAAACCTCTGCGCTACAAGGAGCTCTACCGGGTCATCGACACGTTGCTGCAAAACAATCTGCCTCAACAGCCCTCTATGTGAGCTCCCTTCATGTCTATAACCGCTGCAACGTTGTTAATCGTCGATGACGAACCCCTAGTCCGCAAGCTACTAAAAATGCTGTTGGAAGATCAGGGGTACCTTACGCTGACGGCGTCTTCGGGTGAGGAGGCGCTTGCTATTGTTGAGCAGCAACCGCCTGACTTAATCCTGCTAGACATCATGATGCCCGGCATGGACGGCTATGAAGTAGCACGTAAATTGAAGTCCGATAAGAGCATGGCCAACATCCCGATCATCATGTTGTCTGCACTGGGTGAGCACAGTGCTCGAATTTTGGGTTTGGAGGCTGGCGCCGAGGACTTCCTCAACAAGCCAGTAGAAAGTGCAGAGCTGTGGTTGAGAGTTCGAAATCTGCTAAGGCTCAAGGCATTTGGAGATTATCTGAAAAGCCACAACCTGATGCTGGAAGAACAACTGCAACAACGCACCATAGACCTTGAGCGATTTCGCTCGGCTATGGATGCGTCTGGGGATGCCATATTTCTGATCAATCGCAGTAGCATGCGGCTGATTGAATTTAACCGACACGCTTGCCAGGTGATGGGTTATTCCGTCGAAGAGCTTTTGCGCAAAACACCTGCCGACCTTAGCGATAACACTATCGAGCAGTTGGAGATCATGTATGACCAGATCATAGCTGGTCGAAGCCCAATCGAGCCGATAGAAACGCGCATTCGCTGCAAAGATGGCAGCTACATCCCGGTAGAAATGCACCGTGAAGCTTATAAAACTGGCGACGATTGGATCATCGTTGGCATTGCGCGAGACATCTCCCGACGCAAGGAGACCGATCAGCGTCTGCTAAAAATGGCGCATTACGACAGTCTGACTGGGTTGCCCAATCGCAATCTCTTCTTTACGACTTTGCAAATGGGGCTGACCCAAGCATTGCTCAGTAACTGGCAATTGGCCGTAGTGACCGTTGACCTGGACGACTTCAACAACGTTAACGAGACGTGGGGGCATCTGGTGGGCGATCAGATGCTGACTGAGCTAGGTCAGCGACTGACTAACTGTCTGAACGTGAGTGACACCGTAGGGCGCATGGACGGTGACGAATTTGCGTTGATATTGATGATTCGTGAGGGGCAAGCGGATCCTCTGCAAACAGTAGAGCGGGTGCGTGAAAAGTTACGTGAGCCTTTTCACCTTGCCGGGCAGTTGACAGCGATGACCGCAAGTATCGGTATCGCTCTATACCCGAATGACGGAGACGATGCTCACGGATTGATCAAGCACGCGAATACTGCAATGCATCGCGCCAAAAAGATCGGCAGAGACACATACCGTTTCTACACGGCACAAATGAACGTGGAGGCATCCGCGCGTCAAGCAATGGAGGCTGCTTTACGTGATGCAGTCGAGCAACACGCATTCGAACTCTATTACCAACCCAAGATTGATTTGGCCGACGGTACTGTTTGCGGACTGGAGGCCTTGTTACGTTGGCCACGCCCAGGGCTGCCCAATGTCTCGCCAGCAGTATTCGTTCCTATCCTGGAAAACCTGGGGCTGATTACCCAAGTCGGCAAATGGGTCATCACGTCAGTCTGCAAGCAAATCGCCGATTGGCAAACCGCAGGGGAGAAGCCATTCCGAGTGGCGGTCAACGTTTCGGGCCAGCAGATAATCGAAGGAGATCTGATCGCCAGCATCCAGCAGGTGCTGGTTGACCATCAGATCGATCCGCATTGGCTAGAGATCGAGCTAACGGAAAGCTCTCTGATGGAAAACACTTCGCACACCATCGCAAGTTTGAAAACGTTGCAACAAATGGGCATCAAGGTTTCCATAGATGACTTTGGCACCGGGTATTCAAGCCTTGCGTATCTGCGACGATTTCCCATCGACAAACTCAAGATAGACATCGCGTTCATACGCGAAGTGACGAGCAACCCCCAAGACGCCGCCATTGCCAAGACGATCATTGAATTAGCGCACAGTCTCGACCTACAAGTGATAGCAGAAGGCGTCGAGACCGTTGAACAGCTTGCATTTCTTACGGCAAATGGCTGTGATCAGGTGCAAGGTTACCTGTTCAGCAGGCCACTGCCGATCAGTGAGTTGGATGAACTTCTGCGTGAACGAATCTGTTTTACTTGAGCTTTGAAAGCATTTGGGGAGTTTGATCGGCGTTGATATGGCGTTGATTCCTGGCGGCCCTTTTTCACATGAAAGGTGCCGCCAAATCCCGAAGCCAGGAAGGTTATGCGGGGTTGATCCCTGAGTCGATTCGACCTAACGCTTTCAGGTATAAGGACACGGTTGTCCCCTTGTCAGGTGCTGTATTTACCCTAACTGTGCCCCCAGCGTTTTCTGCAAACTCACGCACTTGAGATAGGCCCAAGCCGGTGCCTTTTCCTCTTTCCTTTGTCGTGAAAAACGGCTCAAAAATTTTAGCCGCAAGATCGGTGGGTATGCCCGTTCCACTGTCACTTACGCTGAGCACTACGTAATTGCCTCCAGTCAGTGAAACGTCATCCTCTACATAAACAAGACGTGTTGAAATGCGAACAGTACCTGCTGTCGCAAGCGCGTCTCTTGCATTCGTTAGAAGGTTTAGCACCGCTGCATTCAGCTGGTCTTCCTCACACATCACGATTGTGTTTGGAGCCGACAAGTCGAAAGCCAACTCGACACTTTCGGTCGCTGTGCGAAGCAATACATCACGCATTCCTTCAAGCCGAGCATTGACGTCTATGCAGACGACATTCGGGCCGTCCAGCCGAACGCTGCGCAGCAGGTGACTGACTAGCTGGCGTCCTTGGTCTACAGCCTGCAAACCGGTATCGCTGAACTGTTCAACATCGCCCGGTCGCCTGGCTCGCAAGCGAATCATTTGCAAACTTGCGCTCAACGCCTGAAGGATATTGTTGAAGTCGTGAGCGATACTCGCAGTGACCATCCCCAGTGAGGAAATGCGCCTCGCATGATGCAATGATTCTTCTGTCAGTTTGTTCAGCGCCTTCGCCTGGGAGAGTTCCTTCTCCAGAATTTCTGCTCGGTGCTCACGTTGATGTTTGAGCAGGCGTAATTGCAATAACGAAGCGGTCTGCCTAGCCAACGCCAACAACGCCGTTCGCTGCTGTTCTGTCAATGTTCTCGGCTTTGTGTCGATCACGCAAACTGTGCCAAGTGCATGCCCCGAATCGTCAATGATCGGAGCTCCCGCATAAAAGCGAATATAGGGCGGGCCAAGCACCAGCGCGCTGTTTTGAAATCGCGAGTCCAGTTTGGCGTCTTCCACAATCAACACGTCAGCGGGAGCCAGGATCGCATGGGCGCAAAAAGCCAAATCGCGATGGGTTTCCTTCACATCCAGTCCGACGCAAGCCTTGAACCACTGACGCTCTCTATCGACCAGCGAAACAAGCGCGACAGGCACCTCACACCAAGTGCTTGCCAGCATCACAATGTCGTCGAAATCTGGCTCCGGAGCGGAGTCCAGTATCCGTAGATGCTCCAGTGAAAGGGCTCTTTCATCCTCGTTTGGTGGAAAGGGTGCAGGACTGTGAGGCATCTGAGTACGCATCGTTATGGGGTGTTTGGCGATGATGCTATTTTGATTGCTGATACAGCAAGGGATTGTTCCACCGCAGCCAAAAGCATTCTATGAGTGAGGGATCTCTACTTCGTTTCTTCAGGTCACGGCGCGCCAAAAAACATTTTGACGTCAACTTTTCTTTAAAGAATAGATTTCATGCCTTCATCTGATGGTGCAATTGCATTATCTGTAATAGTGCATTTTGGCTAGAGGCGAACGTATATCCAATTGCCATACTCAGACTGGATAAGGCACATCGCCTTGCTCCCATAACTAAACAGTGGTTTGAGCGCGTAAAAGCCTCCGGTGAGCCAGCACTCAACGCTGCGGATAAAGAGGCTTTGGTCAACATTGTTTCTGCCCGTACCGGCAAGAGTAAAGAGGAGGCCACTCAGATCGTTGACAACTACGCTCAGGCCTATCAGCAAGCGATGCAGAAATTTGAAGAGTTGAAACAACAAGCTGAGCAAAAGGCGCGTGAAGCTGGCGAGATTGCTGCCAAGCAAATTTCGCGCGCGGCATGGAGCACATTGGCGATGCTTCTGTTGGGGGCGGCTCTGAGCTACTTTGTTGGTCGCATGGCTCTGGCCAACCGTCGTATCCCTACAGCTTGATGGAAAAGAAGGGGAGGGCGACAAGGATGTCGCTTTGGCTTCTTTTCTCGTGAGGCGCAGCTTCTCGCTAAACAGGCGCCTCTAATCGAAGCGCTCAACCTGTCATGCTCATACGAGTCACTTCACTCAGCCGGGACAAGATGGATTCCAAAAGCGCACTCCAGCTTTCCGCGAGTCAGGCGCTTTTTGCAGTGGATGGAAAGTAAGCTGTGACATGAATTCACGTATTGAGTGGCGCGTATGAAACTTAGAATAAAGAGTCAGTTCCGCGACTGAGTTCCAGCCGCGTGCTTACAGATTGCTCACGGACGGGAAGCCACCTCATCCAGATGCCGCAGCAGTGCCAGAGGATCCTCGTAAACCCGCAGTGCACCTGCGCGTTCAAGCTCTCCGGTGTCGTAACCACCAGAAAGCAGGCCGATACCGGTGGCCTTGCAGCGGCGTGCGGCAAGCATGTCCCAGATGGCGTCGCCGATCACCAGGCAATCTTCGATGGGTACCTTGAGTTTGCTTGCAGCGGCGAGGAAAAGGTCGGGGTCGGGCTTGCCGTACTTGACGTCATCACGGGTGATGAGATTGACCTGCGCGATATCCAAGCCCAATGCCTTCAGGTTTATCGCCGCAGTGTCGATGCCACCGCTGGTCGCAATACACCATTTGAGCTGATCGCGGTTCAGAGTATCGAGAAGCTCGACAGCGCCAGGGAGAGCGGTTATCTGGCCTTGCAGATCCTTGTAGGCTTCAGCATGTTTATCGCTGAGTCGTTCAGCCTGGTCTGGTTTGATTTCCAGGCCGGTCTCCCGGGCTAGCATCTTGAGCATCAGCCCGCCGCTCATACCGATCTTTCTGTGAATTCGCCACATGGCCAATGGTATGTCTTCTGAGTCGAGCGCGGTTTTCCACGCAAAGACATTCTGGTAGACGCTATCAGTCAACGTGCCATCCAGATCAAATATGAATGAGGTTTGCTGGCGCATACGTGACACCTCCATTAAGCAAGTTTCAGGTAGTAGATGTCGCATATTGGAAATATGGGTCGCATCGAATATCGTGATTCGAAGCGCTCAATTTTTCGAAAGCACAGGCTCTGAGTCGTTCAGTCTTTCGCAAATCTCGAAACGCAGGGGAGGGGCAATCAGCAGGATCCGCGCTAGCCCTCGGACACCCCTTGGGCAATCCTCAAGTGAGTTGGTCAGGGGATGGCTAACTTGGATGGGGAGCAGGCAGAGCTGGACAGTTGAGTCCATATTCGGCGCGAAAAAAAGACCCGCGATGGGGGGCGGGCCGGGAATCACCAAAGGAGCTGTCACAACCGTACACCTGCACATGTGAAATTATCGTGATGGGTGTTTCAGCGCTTTTTCAGAAGCGAGGTTAGTCAAGGATGCGGGAGTGGCCTTCGGTAGCGAGCTCGGCAGCGGGTATTCCAGTTTGGGGAGCGCTGCTCAATCATGGTGTGTCCTGAGTCCAGCAGCGTTATCTGAAGTTCCTGCAAACAACCTTATATTGCAGTCATCAGGGATCGTTCCAGATGCTGTATGCTCGTTTTCCTCCCTATCTCCATCAGCACACTCAGCCGATGCATTTGATTCCTTTGAATTTGATCGCACTGATGGTGCATGCCCCAATGCTGGAGCCCAAATGATTGTGCAACGTGTCACTGATCCATGCGATTCGCCGGAACGTCTTGCCGCGCTGCATGGCTATGAGATCCTCGACACCCCGCGCGAGTCCGATTTCGACGAACTGGTAAGTTTGGCTGCTTCCATCTGTGATGCGCCTATCTCAGTGATGAACCTGATCGATAGTCATCGGCAGTGGTTCAAGGCGGAAGTAGGATTGGGGATAAGTGAAACGCCACTGGACGTTTCCATCTGCCGTCATGTCCTTCTCCAACCGGGCGTCACCGTCATATCGGATCTGCGCGATGATCCGAGGATGAGCGCCAATCCTCTCGTGACAGCGGATGAAGGTCTGCGCTTCTACGCTGGCTGCTTGTTGGAAACACCGGAGGGCTATGGTCTAGGGACTCTGTGCATCCTCGACCGCCAGCCAAGACAGTTAAGCACGCAACAAAAGGTCGCCCTCGCAACGCTGGCGAAACAGGTCATGGCTCAGATGGAACTGAGACGGTCGCTAAAGCAGAAAAGCCGACTTCTTGAACAGAAGGATATGCTTCTCAAGGAGATCAACCATCGAACGAAGAACCACCTGCAACTGATCATTGGCTTGATTCAGTTACAGATACGCCAGTTGACAGATCCGCAGGCGCGGGCAGCACTCGTCGATACCAGCAGAAGAATCACCAGCATCGCGGCAGTGCATGAAAAGCTGTATCAGGCTGATCAAGTGGAGACGGTTAACGCGGGAATTTACTTGTCTGAGTTGATAGACGGCCTCCGTGGCTCAGCATCCCTCCATACGAGTTTCGCAATCGATATGGAGGACGTAATCCTGCCGCTGGATAAAGCGATACCTTTGGCCCTGGTCCTGAATGAGCTGGTCACCAACGCCCTTAAGTACGCTTATGCAGACAAGGCACCCGGCGAGGTGTTTGTTGAGTTAAAGGCGTCCACTGACCAGATACTGTTGAGAGTGACTGACAGAGGCAGAGGACTTCCGGAAGGGTTCGATCTCAAAAAGCATTCGTCGGTGGGCATGAAGATTATCAAGTCGCTGACACGCCAGCTTCGTGGCGAAATTTCCATGCTAAACCAGCATCCCGGGCTGCAATGCTCTTTAGAGTTTCCACGTTGAAAACAGGGTACGTTGCACAGCTTTTGCTAAGGGTGATCATCGCTGGCCATTGAATTCAGTCCAGATAAGCCAGGTCATCCCCCCGTACAGTTCAGCGAATTGAATCGCTAGGTCGATGCGACTCTGGTCAATCGGGCTTCTGGATGAGGTTTTCGATCACCCAATTGCGCGCAGCAAGGAGAAATCATGACAACGCACAAGCTAATAGCGAAGGGCTTGCAGTTGAATGTTTCGGTCTGCGGGCAAGGCTCTCCGCTGCTCCTGCTCAATGGTTTGGGTGGGTTGATGCGTACCTTCGATCCGCTGCGCGATGAACTCGACGACTTCACGACCATCACGCTGGACGTGCCAGGCGTCGGCAAGTCGCAAATGCCCCGTTGGCCCATTCGCCTGCCAAGCCATGCCGACGTGATTGCCGAGATGCTCCAGCAATTGGGAATCGAGCAGGTGGATGTGTTCGGGGTGAGCTGGGGAGGTGCGTTGGCTCAAGAATTCGCTCTTCGTTACCCAAGCAGGGTACGCAGGCTGATTCTCGCGGCGACCTCTCCCGGCCCAGTGCTGTTGATGAAGCCTGCTGACGTTATGGAGTTTTTCCGCAAGCGTAAAAACGTCAAAATGCGCAGGCAAGATAGCTCGCGCACTTCAATTCACACGCTGCTGCGGTTCGGTGTGATGAAAGGCATGCTCTCGGTTAATCCGCGAACCTACTATTTCCAGCTCGCAGCCTTGATCGGCTGGACAAGCCTGCTTCGGTTGTCGCGGCTGCCTCAACGCACGCTGGTGCTTACCGGCGACCGCGATCCGTTGGTACAGGCATACAACGCCCATATCCTGCGCCGCACAATTCGACGATCAGAACTTCGCCTTCTGAAGGGCGAGGGGCACTTCTTTGTGGTGACCAGCGCTAGACGAACTGCCGTCTTGATCCGCGAATTTCTCAGCCGGCACTATGACGACGAAGAGACGGCGCCGAGGGTCGCAGACCAAAACGCCAAGGCTTTCCGTTTGGAATGATCTAGGGGATCAAGCGCATCTCGCGCAGTTTGTCGAACACGTCGAAAAATGCCTGATCGCTTGCTTGATACGCAGTGAAGCCCATTGCACGGCTTTTCGACATATCCGTGACAACTTCGATGGGGCGACCGAGATCTGCATCGGTGTGCCATGGGGACACCAGGCGACCAATATCGGATTCTTTCAAACCGTGTTCCGCAACCATTTGCGTCCATACGGCTTGGTCGTCAGCCATCTGCTTCTCAAGCGGTGAAAGCGAAGCGGGATAATCGGCAGCAGGCAAGTCGAAGTAGTCGGCAATTCGGCTCCACATCCATTTCCAGCGAAATACATCACCATTCGTGACGTTGAAGGCCTGATTGGCCGCAGCCGGCGTGGTGGCCGCCCACAGTTGTTGTTGCGCCAACTGCCGGGCGTCGGTCATATCGGTGAGGCTGTCCCACTGCACTCTCGATCCCGGGAACACAAAAGGCCGATTGGTTTGTTTGCAAATCGAGGCATAGACGGCGAGGGTGGCTGCCATGTTCATCGCGTTGCCTACGGCAACCCCGGTAACGGTATGCGGGCGATGAACGCTCCAGGTGAAGCCGTCTTTTTCAGCCGCGGCGAAGAGTTCGTCTTCTTGGGCGTAATAGAAATTCTCGACATCCAGCCGACCCTGCTCTTCGCGGAACGGTGTTTGCGGAAGGCTTCCTTTACCATAGGCTTCGAATGGGCCGAGGTAGTGTTTCAGGCCTGTCACCAGTGCTACGTGCTTAACGCTTTTGGCTGGACGAATGGCGGCGAGCACATTGCGAACCATGGCGGCATTAACGCGAATGTTCTCCGCCTCCGTAGCTTGCCGTGACCATGTAGTGATGAACACATGAGTGGGTTTCAAATCTGCCAGCGCCTGCTCCAGCGAGGCAGGATCCTGAAGGTCCGCCGCAACAGGTATCACGCCTTGCACCTGCGACGGGTGCCTCGAAAGCGCGGCGACCCGCCACTGGTTGTCGATGAGTAACTGCGTGATGGCGCTGCCGACGATGCCGCTGGCGCCCACGACCAAAGCTGTCTGGGTCATACGTTTCTCCTGAGTTCAGGTTTGGGAGTCCACGTAAGCCACAGAGGTTCAACCCAAAGCGGATCCCCATCAGCCTGGCGAGCTGCGCTCAGCTTCAGAGTGTTGACTGGCCGGCATCTTGCTTTATGGTTGGCGCCAAACAAGAAGCGAGTCGGACACTGTGAAATTCCATCAAATCAGAGCCTTGGTCGCGATCAACCAGTGCGGCAGCATCAATGAAGCCTCGCAGATGCTGCATGTCACCCAGCCTGCGTTGAGCCGTTCTATCAAAGATCTGGAGCGCGAGTTGGGCCTGACCCTGCTGCAGCGTTCCTACAAAGGCATGTCGTTGACTGATGAAGGCCGGCGGATCATTCGTCATGCGCACATGGCAGTCGAGAGCATGCGGCGACTGCAGATCGAGGCCGATAATATCCACGACATGGCCGTGGGTGAGGTGGCTGTCGGCGTCACTTCACTGACCGCCATGCTGCCGGGTTTTGAGAAGTGCATCAGTGACTACCAAGCGAAAAATCCTCGCGTGCGGATCAAACTGATCGAGCTGCGCCCCAGTCACATCGTCCAGCGTTTGCGCGACGGGAGTTTAGACTTTGCCCTCACGTCTCAGCAGAACACGCAACGCCTGAATCTCGATTGGGAGGCCCTGCACCGGATCAAAGGCACGGTTGTCTGCAGTCCGAACAACCCGATGCGCCATTCGCCATCGTTGCGGCAATTGCAGTACGCCAACTGGATCAGCCTCGATGAGGTGGACGATCGATCCTCACAGTTCTATCAAATGTTCGAGGTCAACGATATTCATCCGCCGCAGAAGGTCATCGAGTGCGCCTCGCTGTTCCTGGCCTTGCGCCTGGTCGAGAATGCCGACGCGTTCATGACCCTGAGCAATCTGGCGTTGGGTAGCGCACTTCCGCCGGGGCGGGTACCGGAACTGGTTCTCGTCGAAGTCGAAGAAGTTATCCCCGAATACCCGATTTATCTGGTGTGCGTTGACCGCCATTCGCTGACGTCGCCGGCGAGGGATTTGTTCTACGGTCTCAAATCCAAGCTAGCCGCTGAGTCATAGCTATGCCTAATGGTTAATTTGCTAGTGGATGCACACTAAGTTAATTGCCGAATTCGCTTAGGCAACCCTCAGAAAAGGCGATTAACCCCGATTCAGTGGTCGTATTGGCTCTGATCCATGGCAGCCATTGGTGCGTCAACTAGCCTGATGCCCTCGCAAAGCACTGTTGTAGGGCGCTTTCAAAGGTCGTGGAGCAAGCAAGTTAACCATTGGTTAATTGCCTGCAAAAAGCGCAAGTGATTCGTCTTCGGAGTTCCCCGATAGTTGGCCTCGCATAACGCCAATAAGAAATCGGAGCGTGCCATGACGACCCTGCATTCGGACACTTCTCTGGCCAACGGAACGATGCGTTCCAATCCGGCCACCACCCACTCCAGAAAAGCCACCGTAGCGTGCGCTCTGGGCAATGCCCTGGAAATGTACGACTTCACGATCTACAGCTTTTTTGCGGTGATCATCGCCAAGAACTTTTTCCCCGCCCAGTCGCCGATAGCTTCTTTGCTGATGTCGCTGACCGCGTTCGGAGTGGGCTTTCTGATGCGTCCGGTCGGGGCGATGGTGATTGGCCGTTTCGCCGATAGCAAGGGTCGCAAGGCCGCACTCACGCTGACCATTGCGCTGATGACATTGGGCACAGCGCTGATCGCATTTGCCCCCACTTACCAGCAAGCCGGGGTCTTGGGCACCGTTCTGTTGGTGATCGGCCGGCTGACTCAAGGCTTTTCTGCCGGGGGCGAAATCGGTACTGCCTCGGTGTTGATGATGGAGTCGTCGACGACGAGCCATCGTTGCAGCAATGTCAGTTGGCAGGCGGCGAGTCAGGGCTACGCGGCTTTGGTGGGGGCGGGTATTGGTCTGCTCTTGAGCAGTGTCATGGCCACGCCAGACCTCGAAGATTGGGGCTGGCGTATTCCTTTCGTCATCGGCCTGCTGATTGGCCCGGTCGGCTGGTACATCCGCCGCTGCCTGCCAGAAACTCTTGAGCAGACCACGCTCAGCGCCGCCCCTTCAACCGCGCGCAAACCCGGCTGGCGCGAGGTCATTGATCTGCGCAACACCGTGCTCGCCACCGGCCTGATGGCGAGCGCCACCATCGGCATGTACCTGTTCATTTTCTACATGCCGGCGTATCTGGTGAGTGCGCTGCATTATCCGCAGCGCAGCGCCTTGGCGATTGCCTGCGTTTCAGCCGCGTGCCTGGCAGTCATCACGCCGATTGCCGGACGCTACGCCGATCGCCACGGCCTGCGCAAAAAACTGCTGGTTTGGACCATTACCTTGCCCGTCATCGCGGCCTGGCCCGCACTTTGGCTGTTGTCGCATACCACGGACTTGTACATCGCCATGTTGATCGTCGCACTGCTGGTACTGCCAGGCTGCGTGGGCTCGGGGGCGTTTTTCGCGATGATCATGGAAGCCTTTGCCAAGCCACACCGAGCGCTCGGCACCTCGGTGAGTTACAGCTTTGGCGTCACGTTGTTCGGCGGCTTCTCACCGTTGATCGCGACATGGCTGACCTCGGCGCTCGACACGCCCACAGCCCCAGCGTTCTACATGCTGGTCGGCGGTGTGATCAGCCTGTGCTGCCTGAAACTGTTCCCGGAAAACATTGGACGAGACTGACCCATGCGCAATCAACAAAACCTATCAACGTTGAGCGACACCGAACTGCAAAGCTTCACCGCTTTGCGCCGACAAATCCATGCAGCGCCTGAACTGGGCGGCGATACCCCGAACACCGCTGAACTGGTCGCCGCCAAACTCACGCAGTGGGGCTATCAGGTGCATCGCGGTATCGGCGGACATGGCCTGGTCGGCGTCCTGAAAAAAGGCGAGGGCGCACGCCGTATCGGTTTGCGCGCCGACATGGACGCGCTGCCCATGCAGGAAAAAAATACCTTTGCACATGCCAGTCAGATTGCCGATCGCATGCATGCCTGCGGGCATGACGGGCATACCGCGATCCTGCTCGCGGCGGCTTATCGTCTGGCCACCCACGGCGAATTCAACGGCACCGTGAACCTGATTTTCCAACCGGACGAGGAGGGCTTGTGTGGCGCCAAGGCGATGATCGACAATGGCCTGTTCCAGCGTTTTCCCTGTGATGCGATTTTCGCGTTGCACAACATGCCGGGTTACCCCTTGGGCACGGCCGTGGTTCAGGCAGGGCCGACCATGGCGTCCTCGCAACGTGTGTCGCTGCACATCAGCGGGCAAGGTGGACACGGCGCCATGCCGGAGAAATCAGTTGATCCATTGCCAGTCGTAGCGAGCCTGATCAATGCGATCCAGACCATCAAGTCGCGCAACCTCGGCCCGGAGGAGTACGCGGTCATCAGCATCGGCATGCTGCAGGCCGGGAGTGTCTACAACATCATTCCTGATGAGGCGCGCATGCTGATCAGTGTGCGTACCGACACCCCGCAGACTCAGCAAAAGATCAATCAGCGGCTCGAACAGATCGTCCGCGGTCACGAGCAATCATTCGGCGTCAGCATTGATCTGGAAATTACCCCGCTGGCCCCCGCGCTAATCAACGACGACACCGAAACACAACGAGTGCGCGAAAGCCTTGCGCCACTTTTTGAACCCGGCCACCTGCAAAGCCGCGGACCGAAGGTCATGGCCACCGAGGACTTCGCCTGGATGCTCACCGAAGTGCCGGGGTGCTATTTCTTGCTGGGCAATGGAGAGGGCGAGTTTCACGGCTGCTCCGTGCACAACCCGCACTACGACTTCAATGATGAGCTGATCCGACTGGGCGCCGAATGCTGGGTAAAACTGGTGGAGGATTTTCTCGCCTGACCACCCAGCTCAACTGAAAGCGGCAGAATTGATCCGCACACGCCGTTGCGTGCACGGATCAGCGATTGATAGAAGCGATGATGCTGAGACAGCGTTGGACAATCGGACTGATGTCGCCAGCCCGGCGGCTCAAAATGATCGGCGAAACTGCTTCGGAATCCTGAATGGGCGCGTAGGTGAGGTCCGCACGATGTTGTTGCTGAACAGACGCGGGTACCAGCGTGATGCCCAATCCGGCCGCCACCAGACCCAAGGCTGTTTGCAGTTCATTGGCCCATTGGGAAACCCGCACGCCCATCCCGTGATTCGCAAACAACGCCAGAACATGATCGGCGTAGCTGGGTCTCGGGTTGGCCGGGTACAGCACGAAGGATTCGTGCGACAGGCGCTCCAGCGTGATGGTTTCACCCTGCAAACGGTGCCCGGTTGGCAGTACCGCGACCAGCGGATCTTCATAAAGCACTTGCTGATGGACGGCACCGTCGTCGAAATGAATACGACCAAAACCGATGTCGATACGGCCGCTTTTCAGTGCCTCGATTTGCTGAAGCGTGGTCATTTCCTGCAGGCCCAGCTCAAGGTCTGAATCGCGGCGTAATTCTCGAATGAGTTCAGGCAGCAGCGCATAGAGGGTAGACGGCGCGAAACCTATACCCAGCCATTGCCGCTGCCCTTCACCGATGCGTCGGGTGTTCTCGCACAGCTGTTCAAGCTGCTTGAGCAGCATACCGCTGTGCTCATGAAAGTAGCGGCCCGCTTCGGTCAATTGCACCGGACGCGTGCGCTCCAGCAGCGCGGTACCTAAATGCTCTTCGAGTTGCTGAATCTGCCGGCTCAGCGGTGGCTGGGCGATATTCAGACGCTCGGCGGCACGGGTGAAATTGAGCGTTTCAGCCACCGCTTGAAAGTAGCGGATATGTCTGAGTTCCACGATACCTCCGAGGTATGAAGAGAGACAAAATGAATATTGGACGCAGTGGATGCGTTGCGCGGATTCTAAGTTACATCAAACAAGATTCCGTGGGTATCGATGCGTAGGCATCAAAACCCACATCTGAACCTGCGCACAATGGAACCAGAAATGAACGTAACCCGGATCGAGCGCCTTGAGACGATCATCGTTGACTTGCCCACCATTCGCCCGCACAAGTTGGCCATGCACACCATGCAGGGGCAAACCCTGGTCATCCTCCGCCTGCTTTGCAGTGATGGTATCGAGGGCATTGGCGAAGCGACGACGATCGGTGGACTGGCCTACGGCAATGAAAGTCCGGAGAGCATCAAGACCAACCTCGACAGCTATTTCGCGCCGTTGCTGATTGGCCAGGATGCCGAGAACATCAATGCCGCGATGCAACGTCTGGACAAGGCCATTAAAGGCAACACGTTTGCCCGGTCGGCCGTGGAAACGGCATTGCTGGACGCCCAAGGCAAGCGTTTAGGTCTCCCTGTAAGCGAACTCCTGGGCGGGCGCGTTCGCGATGCACTCGAAGTGGCGTGGACGCTGGCCAGTGGTGACACCGCCAAAGACGTTCAGGAAGCCGAGCAGATGCTCGAGCTGCGTCGTCACCGCATTTTCAAACTGAAGATTGGCGCCAACGCGCTGGAGAGAGATCTTGCTCACGTGGTCGCGATCAAGAAAGCCCTTGGTGACCGCGCCAGTGTCAGGGTCGACGTGAACCAATACTGGAGCGAATCTCAGGCGATCAAAGGATGTCAGGTACTGGGAGAGAACGGGATCGACCTGATCGAGCAGCCTATTTCCCGGATCAATCGCGGCGGACAGATTCGCCTCAACCAGCGCAGTCCGGCGCCAATCATGGCCGACGAATCCATTGAATGTGTCGAGGATGCATTCAGCCTCGCCGCCGATGGCGCGGCGAGTATTTTCGCCCTCAAGATCGCCAAGAACGGTGGCCCTCGCGCTGTCCTGCGCACCGCCCATATCGCCCAGGCGGCTGGCATTGCACTGTATGGCGGGACGATGCTCGAAGGCGCCGTCGGCACGCTGGCATCGGCCCATGCCTTCATCACGCTTGAGCAATTGCAATGGCAAACCGAACTGTTCGGGCCGCTGCTGCTGACCGAAGAAATCGTCACCGAAGCACCGGTCTACCGCGACTTTCACTTGCATGTTCCGACCACACCAGGCCTGGGGCTGACGCTCGATGAGGATCGCCTGGCCCGCTTCCGTCGCCGCTAAACCTTGTTATCAGGAGATAAGAAAGATGCTCTTCCACGTAAAAATGACGGTGAAGCTTCCCGTCGACATGGACCCACAGAAAGCCGCGCGTTTGAAAGCCGATGAAAAGGAACTGGCGCAGCGTTTACAGAGTGAAGGCAAATGGCGGCACCTCTGGCGTATCGCTGGTCACTACGCCAACTTCAGCTTGTTTGACGTCGAAAGCGTTGAGGCTTTGCATGACACGCTCATGCAATTGCCGCTGTTCCCGTACATGGATATCGAAGTGACCGGGCTCTGCCGGCATCCTTCATCGATCCACGCAGACGATCGTTAAGCGTTGCTCTTTGCGACTTTGAACATAATAAAAAGATGGGAACATAATCATGACAGTCAGAATTTCCAGCTCTGATGAGATCCAGGCATTTTTCAAACAAGCTGCTGGTTTGGACAATGATCAAGGCAACGTGCGGGTCAAACAGATCCTGCTGCGTGTATTGCAAGACAGTGCGCGTTTGATCGAAGACCTGCAGATTACCGATGACGAATTCTGGAGCGCAATCGACTACCTGAATCGACTGGGCGGTCGCGGTGAAGCCGCTCTGCTCATGGCCGGACTTGGCCTCGAGCATTTCCTCGACCTGCTCAACGATGCCCGCGATTTACAGGCTGGCCACACCGGCGGCACGCCTCGCACCATCGAAGGCCCGCTGTATGTCGCCGGCGCTCCGCTGTGTGAAGGCGAAGCACGCATGGACGATGGCAGCGAGGAGGGCGTCGCGACAACGCTGTTCATCGAAGGCCAGGTCGTCGACCTGCAAGGCCAGCCTGTCGCCGGCGCTATCGTCGACTTGTGGCAGGCCAATACCAAGGGCAACTACTCCTACTTCGATAAATCCCAATCGGCGTACAACCTGCGTCGGCGCATCGTTACGGATGCCGACGGCCGCTACCGTGCGCGCAGTATCGTCCCGTCCGGGTATGGCTGCGATCCTCAAGGACCGACTCAGGAGTGCCTGAATCTGCTTGGCCGCCACGGTCAGCGTCCTGCGCACATTCACTATTTCATTTCAGCACCCGGTTATCGCCACCTGACCACTCAAATCAATCTTTCAGGCGAAAAGTACCTGTGGGACGACTTCGCCTACGCCACGCGAGAAGGCTTAATCGGTGAAGTGCGCTTCATTGATGACGCTCAATCGAGTGCCAAGCGTGGTGTAGAAGGGCGTTTCGCCGAGCTGTCTTTCGACTTCCAACTGCAACCGGCAGAGGCCGTAACGCAAGAGCAGCGAAGCTTGCGCCCGCGCGTGCTTCAGGACTGACGCAAGAGAAAGGTGGCGACTCCACGCAAGTCGCCCCGCCGCTAGAATCCGTCGCCGGACGAACGCAATGTTCGTCCGGCGCTGGCGAATCTGTCACTTGATCAGCGGCACACCACTGAGGGATTGCAGATCCTCAAAGCTGATATCAGCCAGAATTTCCCTGACTTTTAAGCCCTCAGGGGTCACGTCGAGGATGGCCAGGTCGGTATAAATCCGCGTCACGCAGCCAATACCGGTCAGCGGGTAGGTGCATTGCGGCACCAACTTGCTTTCGCCTGTCTTGGTCAGGTGATCCATCATCACGAACACTTGGCGTGCGCCGGTGGCGAGGTCCATGGCGCCGCCCACTGCCGGAATCGAACCCTCAGCACCGGTGTGCCAGTTGGCAAGATCACCGTTGACCGAAACCTGAAAAGCACCCAGTACGGCAATATCGATGTGTCCACCACGCATCATTGAAAAGGAGTCGGCGTGATGAAAGTAGGCACCACCGGCCAGCAGCGTCACATGTTGTTTGCCGGCATTGATCAGATCATCGTCTTCCTCACCCGGCGCGGGGCTCGGACCCATGCCCAACACACCGTTTTCACTGTGCAGGAACACTTCCTTGTCACCCAGATAATTGGCCACCAGCGTCGGCACGCCGATGCCGAGGTTCACGTAGGAGCCTTCAAGAATATCGTCGGCCACACGCTGGGCCATTTCGCTACGCGAAAGTTTGTTCAAAGCAGTCATGGCGGACCTCAGTTGGCATTGGCTTTCGGAAGACGGGCGAGCGGCACGGCGACCACGCGCTGAACGAAGATCCCCGGCGTGACAATGTGTTCGGGGTCCAGCTCGCCCAACTCGACGATCTGGTTGACCTGAGCGATAGCCGTTGTCGCTGCCATGGCCATGATCGGCCCAAAATTGCGTGCAGCCTTGCGATAGGTGAGGTTGCCCCAGCGGTCTCCTTTCTCTGCTTTGATCAGTGCCACATCGGCGCGCAGAGGCATCTCCAGCACGTAGTTACGGCCGTCGATCACCCGAGTCTCTTTGCCTTCAGCCAGTAGCGTTCCATAGCCTGTTGGCGAATAAAACGCACCGATGCCTGAACCGGCGGCACGAATGCGCTCCGCCAGGTTGCCCTGCGGGACGACTTCAAGTTGCACCTTTCCGGCCAGGTAGAGTTCGTCGAATACATAAGAATCGGATTGGCGCGGAAACGAGCAGATAACCTTGGCGACTCGCCCAGCCTTAAGCAAAGCGGCAAGACCGATTTCACCGTTGCCGGCATTGTTGCTGATGATGGTCAGGTCCCGGGCGCCCGAGGCGATGACACCGTCCACCAGCTCGGACGGCATGCCGGCGGTGCCAAAACCACCGACCATGATGGTCGAACCATCGGCGATCCCATCGAGCGCGGCAGCGATGGATTCAAACGTTTTATTGATCAAGGCGTACCCCATGTTTCATGTTGACTGGCAGCGAAATCTGGCTACAAAACCGCTTGAATCACGGTTACTGCACCGATGTGCATAGCCTGCCAAACAATGGGCCAGGGGAGGGGGCCCGACGCTTGATGTCGTGCGATCAGCGAACGCTACCTTGAGTCATTCCAGGTGTAGCGCCCAGAACAGTACGGCGATAATGAACAGCGCAATGGCGACCTTCAGCTGAAACGTGTTTGTTCTGCACAAACCGGATAGCGGTCTGCACGCAACGGATATTGCTGATACGGATTGCCGGTGACACTGAGCCTACCAATAACAACAACGGAGGCTCAGACCATGTCCATTGGCGTCGAGTATCTCAATTCCTTGCTCGAGGAAAACCGTGAAGAGGGCATCTATCGCTGCAAGCGCGAGATGTTCACCGATCCCCGCCTGTTCGACCTCGAAATGAAGCATATTTTTGAAGGCAACTGGCTGTACCTCGCACACGAAAGCCAGATCCCTCAGAAAAATGATTACATCACGCTGCAGATGGGGCGCCAGCCTATCTTCATCGCACGGAACAAGGACGGCGTACTTAACGCCTTCCTGAATGCCTGTAGTCATCGCGGCGCGATGCTGTGCCGACACAAGCGCGGCAACAAATCTTCCTATACCTGCCCGTTCCATGGCTGGACCTTCAACAACTCAGGCAAGCTGCTCAAGGTCAAAGATCCGAGCAATGCCGGATACCCTCAAAGCTTCAACTGCGAAGGCTCGCATGACCTGACCAAGGTGGCGCGGTTTGAGTCCTACCGGGGTTTTCTGTTCGGTAGTCTCAATGCAGACGTGGTGCCTTTGGCCGAGCATTTGGGAGAGTCTGCCAAGATCATCGACATGATTGTCGATCAGTCCCCGGATGGCCTGGAAGTGCTGCGTGGTTCTTCCAGCTACATATACGAGGGCAACTGGAAGCTCACCGCGGAAAACGGTGCGGACGGTTATCACGTCAGCTCGGTGCACTGGAACTACGCGGCCACCCAAAACCAGCGCAAAGAGCGTCAGTCCGGCGACGTCAATCCGACCATGAGCGCGGGCGGCTGGGCGAAAAGTGGTGGTGGTTTCTATTCATTCGACAAAGGCCACATGCTGCTTTGGACGCGCTGGGCCAACCCGGAAGACAGGCCTCTGTATGAGCGCCGTGACGAACTGGTCAGTGGCTTCGGTCAGGCTCGCGCCGACTGGATGATCGGAAACTCGCGCAATCTGTGCCTGTATCCGAATGTCTATTTGATGGACCAATTCAGTTCGCAAATTCGCATCGCTCGGCCCATCTCGGTCAATCAAACCGAAATCACCATTTACTGCATCGCCCCAGTGGGGGAGAGCGCAGACGCCCGTGCGCGACGCATCCGCCAGTACGAAGACTTTTTCAACGTCAGCGGCATGGCAACGCCAGATGACCTTGAGGAGTTTCGTTCCTGCCAGATCGGTTATCAAGGCAGCGCGACAGCGTGGAACGACATGTCACGCGGCGCCGAACACTGGGTTGAAGGACCTGATGAAGCGGCGCTGGAAATTGATCTCCACCCGTTGCTCAGTGGCGTGCGCACGGAGGACGAGGGGCTGTTCGTGGAACAGCACAAATACTGGAAAGACACCATGCTTCAAGCGGTGGCCGTCGAACAGGCAGGCAACATTCCTGCGCGGGAGGTGCAATGAGCGCTTCCTACGAGCAAGTGCGCGATTTCCTCTTTCGCGAAGCCCGTTATCTTGACGACAAGCTGTGGGACCAGTGGCTGGAGCTCTATGCCGCCGATGCGACGTTCTGGATGCCGTCCTGGGATGACGACGACGAACTGACTGAAGACCCGCAAAGTGAAATTTCGCTGATCTGGTATGGCAGTCGCGAGGGCCTGGAAGACCGGATTTTCCGGATCAAGACCGAGCGCTCCAGCGCGAGTATTCCGGACACCCGCACCTCCCATAACCTGAGCAATATCGAGATCACCGAGGTGAGCGAAGGTCAGTGCGCGGTGCGTTTCAACTGGCACACGCTGAGCTTTCGCTACAAGACCGTCGACAGTTATTTCGGCAGCAGTTTCTACACCTTGGATACCCGCGGAGAACAGCCGCTGATCAAAGCCAAGAAAGTCGTGCTGAAAAACGATTACGTCCGTCAGGTCATCGATATCTACCACCTGTGAATCGGGCCGCGTTGCGCAACCCGCCACGAGTGGGGAGGCGCGCAGCCATGCGAGGTTTGTCATGAGCCACAAGATTGCCCTGAATTTCGAAGACGGCGTCACCCGTTTCATTGTTGCGACGGCCAGTGAAACCGTCGCCGATGCCGCGTACCGCCAAGGAATCAATATTCCGCTGGACTGCCGTGATGGCGCGTGCGGAACCTGCAAATGTTTTGCGGAGGCGGGTGAGTATGAGCTCGGCGAGGATTACATTGATGATGCCCTGACTGCCGAGGAAGCAGGCGAAGGCTTCGTACTGACCTGCCAGATGCGGGCCAAAAGTGATTGTGTGGTGAGCATTCCTGCGTCGTCCGACGTATGCAAGACCCAGCAATCCACTTATGAGGGGGCGATTCAGGAAGTTCGTCGACTGTCTGACAGCACGCTGTCACTGTCCATTCAGGGCGATGCACTCGCCGACCTGACGTTCTTGCCGGGTCAGTATGTCAACCTGCAAGTGCCAGGCAGCAACCAGACGCGCGCCTACTCATTCAGCTCGGTGCAGAAGGAGGGGCGCGTAAGCTTCCTGATCCGCAATGTTCCTGGCGGCCTGATGAGCCAGTTTCTCACGGAGCTGGCGAAGGTCGGCGATCACATGAGCCTCGCGGGTCCTTTGGGCAGCTTCTACCTGCGCCCGATCAAACGGCCGCTGCTCATGTTGGCCGGCGGCACTGGGCTTGCGCCGTTTACGGCAATGCTCGAGACGATTGCCGAACAAGGCTGTGACCACCCATTGCACCTGATTTACGGCGTCACCAATGATTTCGACCTGGTAGAAATGGACCGCCTCAAGGCCCTGACGGCGAGCATTGCCAATTTCACGTTCAGTGCCTGTGTGGCCAATCCGCAGAGCGAGTGGCCGAAAAGGGGTTACGTCACCCAGCACATTGCGCCTGAGCATCTGAATGGCGGCGATGTCGACATTTATCTGTGCGGGCCACCTCCGATGGTCGAGGCCGTCAGTCATTACATCCGTGAGCAGGGCATCTCTCCCGCCAACTTCTACTACGAAAAATTTGCCGCCAGTGCTGCCTGAGCCAGCGGGATTTCGAGGTCGCCATGAGCATGAGATTCAACAATAAAGTCGCGCTGGTCACGGGCGCTGCGCAAGGCATTGGTCGAGGCGTCGTCGAGCGTCTGCTGCTCGAAGGCGCAAGGGTGGTTGCTGTGGATCGCAGTGAACTGGTGCACGAACTGCCGGCGCAAGTGTTCGCATTGACTGCCGACCTTGAGCGCTACGCCGATTGCCAGCGTGTGGTGAGCCAAGCCATTGAGCACTTCGGCCGGTTGGACATTTTGATCAACAACGTGGGTGGCACAATCTGGGCCAAGCCTTTCGAGCATTATCTGCCCGACGAAATCGAGGCAGAAGTCCGTCGGTCACTGTTTCCCACGCTGTGGTGCTGCCATAACGCCTTGCCTCACATGTTGGCTCAGGGGAGCGGGGCGATCGTCAACGTGTCGTCTATCGCCACACGCGGGGTGAATCGTGCGCCTTATGGCGCGGCCAAGGGCGGAATCAATGCGCTGACGGCCTGCCTGGCGTTTGAAACGGGCGGGCGCGGTGTACGAGTCAACGCGACTGCGCCGGGAGGCACAGACGCACCACCACGCCGAATCCCCCGTAATACCGCCGTGCCCACCGAACAGGAACAGCATTGGTACTCGCAAATCGTCGAGCAGACCAAGGACAGTAGCTTGATGAAACGCTACGGCACGATCGATGAACAGGTCGGCGCGATTTTGTTTCTGGCTTCCGATGAAGCCTCCTACATCACCGGTGTCACGCTACCGGTTGGCGGTGGCGACCTGGGCTGAACGCGGCTGTTGTATGAGCAGCGAAAACCGAGTTGGATACCTGTCGAGTATGGTGTCCAACTCTTTTCGTATTGGTATTCGACGCGATCGTGACCGAGAATCGAGAGGGCCTGTTCGTAGCCCGCTATCCCTAAGCTTCAAGCCTGATTGATAACAATAATATAAGAGTGACCGACATGAATATGCCCCTGCTAAGCGAGCGGAGCGAGGTGTTCAAGAACGCCGACCCCCACGCGGTATCTGGATATGTAAATCAGCATGTCGGCAGCCATTGCATTCAATTACCGCGCAAAAGCAACGCGCGTGCCCAGTTGAATCACCGCAAATTCGCCAGCCTGGATCTCTGCCGGATCAGCTACGGCTCCAGCGTCCGAGTCGTCTCCGACGCGTTGCAGGACATCTTCCATTTACAGGTATTGCTACGCGGCGACTGCCTCTGGCGGGGACCCGCTGGCGTGCATCATCTGGTGCCGGGTGAGTTGTTGCTCATCAACCCCGACGACCCGGTTGACCTGACGTACTCTCACGACTGCGAGAAATTCATCCTCAAAGTGCCTGCACGATTGCTTGAGTCGATCTGCGAAGAGCAGCGCTGGCTCTATCCGCGCGAAGGCATCCGTTTTCTGCAACAACGTTATTCGCTGGATCAACTGCAGGCTTTTGTGCCGTTGATGGCCACTATCTGTACTGAAGCCGAGGACGGGGCCGCGTTGGCGCGTGTGCAGGAACACTATGCGCAGATCGTCGCCAGCAAGATGTTGACCCTGATGCGCAATAACGTGCGGCGTGAACATCTGGCGTGCACCAACAGTACGTTCGAGCGGGTAGTGGATTACATCTATCGCCACCTGCAGCAAGACATCAGCGTCCAAAGCCTTGCGGATCAGGCGCAACTGAGTGTGCGCTCGTTGTATGCGTTGTTCGAAAAGCACATGCACACCACGCCGCAACGGTTCATCCGTGAGCAGAAGCTGACACGCATCCAGGCATGCCTGGCCGATCCGGATTGCAATGTGCGCAGCGTGACAGAAATGGCCCTCGATTACGGGTTTGTCCACTTGGGCAGATTTGCCGAACAATACCGGCGCCAATTCGCCGAACTGCCTTCGGACACGTTGAAGCGGCGCATGCAGTCTATGGCGGTTGTTTGAAGGCGCGGAGGCGAGAACATGAATTTTGGAGGAGGGTGTCGAACGCTCCTGGGGCATAGCTCTACTAAATGACCGTTTAGTCGAGTTAACTATATTTTAGCTACATAATCGACGGAGAAGTGCGCATGATCCAGCGTAATAGCAACGCCCGGGACGTGATTGAAACGTTGGATCTGCAGCCTCACGTCGGAGGTGGCTATTTCCGTAGAACCTATCAGGCCGATCATCGCAACCAGCTAGAAACCGCCAATGGCCCGCGATTCCTGTTGACCTCGATCTACTATCTGCTGGATCGGCAATCACCGGTCGGCCAGTTTCATTTCAATCAATCCGACATCCTGCATTATTTCCACTTGGGCGACGCCATTGAGTACAGCCTGATTCACGCGGATGGATCGGTACAGACGTTGGTGATGGGCAGCGACATTCTGGCCGGACAGCTTTTGCAATTGCACGTACCGGGCGGAATCTGGAAAGCGTCGCGGTTGCTTGATGGCGACAACGGATTTGGATTGATCAGCGAAGCGGTTTCACCAGGGTTTGATTTTGCCGATATGGAAATGGGCGATCGGCGGAAACTCACGCGGCAATTTCCACAGCATCAAGCGCTGATTGAAAAGCTGACGCGTGATGAGAGGTGTCGAATTCAAGGAATCGCTGGGGGCTGGTTTCAAGGTGATTCTGCAGGTTGAAATCGACTGGGCAACCGGGCTAATTCAGAAACATATTGTTACGTGTAATGTATATTATGTTAAATCAGATCTCAGCCGTCTCGACGGACTTCACACGCTCAACCACTTCGTAACTTTTCACACGCGTCTTGAAGCGTCCAAATACCTCAACCCAATCGCGCGCATGATCGAGCGCCCAGCTTCACCCTTAATCATGAGCATTTCGGCACAGCCACCGCTGCAAGATGCACGGTTCATTGCAAACGAGATCGCAAGTTGAGGCTGAACATACCGCCAGCAATCATTTGAGGACATGACCGACCTGTTCTTCATCAAACAGGTTCGTTCCGCCTTCCTTGATGAATGAAGGCAATGTGATAGCATGCGAGCCCCCCGGATTGGGGGCTTTTTTATCTCCCGCAAGGAATATGCCCTGTGAAAGACTTCGTCATCAGCGTCAACAACATCGTCCTCTACGTCTCTTTGGCAGTGATTTGGCTGGTCGCTATCGTCTCCCTGTTCACCAGTGGGTTCTTGCCAGCTGTCGGGGTTTTCGTGGTCGGCACATTGGTTTGGTGCATCGTTTCCGGGTTCTGGTTCGTCCAGTCGGCGACTTACGAAGAGCTGCGCAAGCTCAACGCTAACAAAGCCTAAAGCGCCGGTGCGGAGCCAAAAGTGCTCCGCCCTGCCCTGGGCGCATCGCGCAAGGGCAGCAGTTCCCCAGCTCCGACTTCCCTGCGTCCTAACGCCGCACCAAACAGCTATTGGCAATTCCTCCATAAACCGTAGAATCCCGCGCGCTCTTGCCGTCATCGACATCGAACGCTGAAGGCATCACTGGCACCCAAACGCATACCTGAATGGCTGACCCCACATCTTCAATGTGCTGCCTGCTCAATCATTCTGCCCGTCATTCACCCTTCGGCTTGGCAATCGCATGCGCAGAGGCGCACGTTCCGCTGCACGATTTCTAGAGGTTTTTATGTCTCCGCGTTTGCTGGCCATGGCGCTGGCGCCTTTGCTCGGGCTGTTCATTGTTGCGCTGGGCAACGGCTTTCTGTCTTCTCTGACCACGCTTCGCCTGGACGCCGCCGGTGCGTCGACCACGATGATCGGCATCGTGTCATCGGCGTATTTCATCGGTTTGACCTTGGGCGCCTTGTTCAATGACCGGTTGATTCTGCGCATCGGGCATATCCGCGCCTACGGCAGCTTTGCATCGCTGATCGCCGTGACCATCCTGCTGCAGGGATTGTTCTATGACACATGGGGCTGGTTCGTCCTCCGTCTGATCAATGGCTGGGCCACGGTCGGTGTGTTTCTGGTGATCGAAAGCTGGCTGCTGCTGGCAGGTGACGCGAAGATTCGTGGGCGCTTGCTCGCGTTGTACATGATCGTGCTGTATGGCGCCGGCGTTCTGGGCCAGGCAACGCTGGGGAAGATCACCGGTTTGAGCGACAGCGCGCCGTTCATGGTGGCCGGCATGCTCGCGTCGTTGTCGGTGCTGCCGATTGTGATTCTGCCGCGCGTGTCGCCGCTGCTCGATCAGGTTGAGCCGCTCAAGCCTCGGCAACTGTTGGGCGTGACGCCGACCGGGCTGGTCGGCTGTTTCGGCTCGGGCGTGACCATCGCGGCGATCTACACCTTGCTGCCGCTGTATCTGCAACGCACCGGTCTGAATGTCGGCGAAGTCGGCAGCATGATGGCCTGGACAATCCTAGGTGCAATGCTCCTGCAATACCCGGTCGGACGCTGGTCCGATCGCAAGGATCGCTTGCAGGTGCTGACGCTTCTGACGATGGCGTGCACGGTGTTGTCGCTGGTGATTGTCTTGCTGCCGCTGACTTCAACGATGCTCGCCGTGATGCTGTTTTTGCTCGGTGGCGGCGTGTTCGCGTTGTATCCGGTGGCCGTCAGCCACGCCGCTGACCGTGCGCCCGCCGAAGCGTTGGTGCCGATGATTCAGGGTTTGCTGCTGATCAACTCGCTGGGCTCGGCGATCAGCCCGATGATGATCTCGCCGGTGATGAACTCGTTCGGCGCCAACGGTCTGTTCTGGGTCTTCGCGCTGGTCAATCTGTGCATGGTCACGTTCTTCCTGTGGCGCCGTGGCAAACGCCCGGTTCCGGCCAATCCCGCGCCTTTTGCGGCAGCGGCGACTTTCTCGCCGACCGGTGCAGAACTGCGGGTGACCGAAGATTTGCGCCAGGCTGTACAGGATCACCCGCCGATGGTCGATGCGTTGAGCGGAGAGCCGGCACCGACGGCGTGAAGTGCGTCAAGGAGTATTCGACAAATCACGCCGATTGCTTTGTGTTGCCGAAATTTTTTTCTGATGCGATGAGCGTTGAAGTTACACCTTTCAACGCTTGATTATTCCTGGGCTCTTAAGGTCGTCAGCCAGTTTTCATGGCCCTGCAGATCTAACCAAGATCTAGCCAGTTCGCATGTTCAAGCAAGTCAGAAAACGTTGGTTTCTCCACTGGCGTTTCATATCCAAGCGAAGTCACAAGTCTGCTAGCACCAAACGCGCGTCCCAGAAAGAGGCTGTTACTCATATCGATAGGTAACCCGACAAAGCCTGTCAGTTTCATCTCTTTCATTAGAAATTTCATTCCTTCATTAGTCAGGGGTGAAAGCGTAGATCCATGCAGGCACGGATTCCAGTTGACGTGGAGCAAATCAGGAATTTTGCGTGCTCCGAGCGCACCCTTGTTCCTGAGATGGACTAGCAGCTCAGCGGGATTATCCAGGTTAATATCATATCTTGGATCAGTCATACTGCACACGCGGAAGCCAAAGCTTGCTGCTAACTCAGTAAGCGCATGTGGCATGACTTCTTCCCTAAAGACCCGAATAGGCAAGCCAACCTGGCTAGCAAGCAGATAACAGAATAAATCTGTATTCGCAGCAGTCATGATGGCGAGCAAATCCCTTCCTATGAGTGAAGCCCTGTCTGGCGTCACTTTAAATATAAGGTTGGGTGCTTTCGAAATAATAGCCTTAACTTTGCTCAGGTCTTTATCTGATGGCTGAGTATAAAATAATGCTTCATCGCTTATACGATTGAAAGAATGTGCGGAACTCCAGATCATCCCGCGCGAACGTGCAAACTGCAGCACCTGCTGTGGTGATTCGAGGAAATGGAATCTACCTTCGATTCTTGCGTGAGCTTTGACTTGAGCCCAAGTCAATGGCTCCAGGGCTAAAACCTCTACAGTGCCCACACTACCAACTGCTGATAAAAATTTTGCCCTGGAGTTATCAAGAAACGTCTTGAGCCAGTCGGCATGCTTCTGAAGTTCACCACTCGTCCAACGAAGAAATGTTTCATCAGGCTCAACCAATCTCTGAGTCATCACGACAATGGGGGTCGCCCCCCTCGCTCCGACGTCGGAAACACAGCCCGGGCGATCCATTAGTTCCTCATTCCAGGTCAATGAAAGTACCGACTTGATCGGCTGTGTGGCTTTGCCACATGAAAAGGAACCGAAGCAACTTCGGTCTGAATCACATGACGCAGCGGGAGGCGAGATGCGTTCTACACCGCGGACATTTGTGCACATGACCGCCGCTCCGACTGACCGAAGCGCGTCTCGCATCCGATTGTGCGGCAAGCCATAAGTACCGCTTGCGCTGACGATGGCGATGCGAGGTCTGAGCCAGAGATAAGTCTGCTCAACGGCCGCTTCATTGAAATTAGTCTCGCCTTTTTTCTTATCCGTCAGGTAGACCATGCCGCCATGATGCGGAACCTTGAGTACATCCACGCCCAGCCCGGCTGGATGGCGAGAAGCGATGTACGCCCAATTCTCTTGATCGCCAGTCAGTAAGACCCGGCGCCGGTGCTTACCGTCCAGCCATACATCCAGCGCTAGAACCAGTGATGTATCGTTGAGGACTTTATTACCGAAGAAGTTCGGTTCATTTGATTCATCGGAAAAGAATTCTGAGCTCTTTGGCTGCACCGAAACCAAAGGGAATTCATTAGCCGGGAAATCACCGGGTACGCAGAAAGAGCGCTGGTCAAAGCTGTTCAGGAATGAATCTTCGCTTTCGTCGTTCATTGATGGGCTGAGAAGCCACTCAATTGGTAAGTGTCCAGTGCCCTCCACGATGTCTTTAAATCCTTGGGAAGACTCATACAGGCGGCGAATCAATCGGGCTGGTGGTGAAATCACACTCAGCGTAGCTTTTCCGCCAACCCATCTATCCGAATGCCCCTCCATTGGATAAATGGTTTTTATGCCACGCCCATCGAGTGTGGATTCGAGAAAAGATGCCGTGTCCACCGCACGCTGTATACGTTTGGAAAATAACCAGCGTAGACGCCTGAACGCGGGCAGGCATGGAGCCCAATACGATTTTATAGTGACTGACTGATCGGAGAACAGCTCCAGCATTCCACCTTGATGATCGCTATCAACATGTGACAACACGACCAAATCAAGATCAATCTGATCCTGTTTTCTATTGACTTGTAGATAGGTAATCAATTCTTTTACATGCGGGCCTGCTTTTCCCGCATCGCTGAGCATGCGAAAAACTGCTTTACCCGCACATAGCAACTCGATTAACAGGCAGTCACCATGACCAACCCCAAAGGTATGGATTTTAAGTTCGTCCGCCGAATGGTTGTTGGGCGCTGTGGGTTGAGTTGATTTGATTGGCACTCACATTATCCTTATCTGAACTGCCTTGAAGACGAGGCCGGGAAATTCCCTTTATCAGGCAATCATAGTTGAGGCTGGGTGCAAAGTGCCATCACACTGTCTGTGCCACCGCCTTCTGATTCATTCACCCCCCCCCACGTCCACGCACGCCTCTACGTCTCCGGTAACCGCATCCACAGTTATTTGTGCTCGTGGGTGATATCCAAAAGCGGAATCGGCTCAATCGCCCAAGCGCGAATTTGACGACGCTCGGGGCTGGGCACCGCGCACGCCTTGCGTCCCGTAAAGGTTCGCGCGAGACGTTCTTCATCGATACGCCAGCCACGCTGCTCCAGTGCCTGCACGTCTCTGCGAAAGGCAATCTGCAGCGCGTCGGATTTCAACGACACCTCTTGCTGAAAAGACTCCGGCACGCGCTCGGGTCGCACGTTTTTAAGCACGGCGTGGTCTTGTTCGAAGATGCGGATATTGCTGGCGATGAACCGGCGATCCAGCAGTCGCGAGCGCAGGAACGTCCTGCCCATCATCCACCAGGTTCGCGTGCGGTTGGCGTCAATCGGCACATGGGCCGAGACGATGTGAATGCGCCAGCCATTGGGTAATTGCAGCTCCAGCGTTGTACACGGCCCGGACAAATGAAAACCCGGAACGGTGACCACATTGACAAACTCGCTGGATGATTTACGCCGCAGCAGACCTTTGCGCGCCGGCCGGCGCATGAGCATCTGTGCGCTGCCGCTCCATGCATCGCTCTCTACTTCGAATGATTCAATCTCGGGATGATCGGGATCGCCGAAGGTTGAGCCATGGACAAAAGGTGCGTGGGCGAAGTCGAGGCCGTTTTCGATAATTCGGTCCCAACTCGCCTGCCAATCAAAATGGCCGGACACCACCCGGATGGCGGGATCGTCGATCCAGTCGAGTGTGGGCAATGGCGGACGCTCAGCTTCAGGCAGATCACCCAGAAAAGCCCAGATCCAGCCGTAGCGCTCCTGGGTCGGGTAAGCATCGACGCGGGCCTTTGCCGGAATCCGCAGGTCGGGCTGCGCCGGGATCAGCGTACAGACGCCATCACCGCCAAAACGCCAGCCGTGATACGGACACTGCACGCTGTTGCCGACCTTGCTACCCGCAGACAACGAGCCGCCACGATGCACGCAAACATCCGACAGCACGTGAGCGACGCCGGCCTCGTCGCGGAACGCTACAAAAGGTTGTCCGAGCAAGCGAACCGGCATCAGTTCGTCTGTCAGCTGCGACGATGGAGAAACGACATACCAGAGGTTGGTGAGCATGGGCAGCGTGCGATCCGTCAGGGTTTTACAGGGCAATAAAAAGGTTCATGGTTGACTGTGTTCAGCGTTGAGTTGTTCCTCTTCGCACCTCGCGGGGTTGGCGCGGTCACAACACGATGAAGAGAGATTCTGATGTGCCGCGCCCTCAGCCACAGCCATCGCGTCGGACTGCGTTTTTTGCAGACACCGCAGCGCTGATTGTGTTTTTCACCACCACTGGCGTGATCAATGAACGGTTCATCGCGGGCATGACCTGGGATCAGGTCCTGCATGCACGCCTTTTAGGCGCGGCGCTGATGATACCGGTCGCGAGGCCCTACGGCCTATGGCGGGATTGGGTGATGACGCGAGCCAGCGAGAGTCGGATGTCGAGGTTGCTCTGGGACAGCATGGCCCTGGTCAGTTTCCAGGTGCCTATTTATGCCGCCATCATTGCCTTCAGTGGCGCTTCCGGCGCCGGCCTGGTGCGCGGTACGCTGGGTGCGACCGTGATGATGCTCGTTCTGGGCCGACCCTATGGCGCGTTTCTCAACGGCGTACGCAAGTTGTTTGGCCTGCCTCCGGGTGGGGACAGGCCGATGTCGCTGTCGCCGTGACCTGTTCGCTTGCGGGTGACGAGTACCTTTCCTCCATTGCATTGAACCCTGATGAATCCCTGTTCTCTATCGCAAAACCACTAGAGGAGGGATTCACCATGATTGCCCCTGCAACCGGTATGAAACCGGGTGAGCGTTACAGCATTGAAAGCGTGGAACGCGCGCCGCAATTCCCGGGCTTTTTTCTCGACGGGAAATATTATCTCGGCCCCGAGTTGCAGACTGCCGTCGGCTGGCTCGAAGGGCAGAATTTCTTGTATGACCAGCTCGATCCCAATGGCGAACCGGTTTATCCGGACAGAATCGTCGGAACGATCACGGGCCTGAGCTTGGAACTGGCCGATGGACTGCGTTTGGGCATCGAAGAAATGCCCTATGCGGCGCAAACCGCTACGCCACTTCAGCCGCTCATTGAGACGATCACCGAAATCCAACCCGCGGCGAGACCGCAACGGCTGCGCCCGCCGATACAACCGTCTGCGCTACTGGTCGCAGGCGCTGCCACGCTGGTTGGCCTGTGTTTGTTGGCGATTAACCGGTCGTTCGGCCGAGGTCGCTAATCTGAAGCTGAACCATCAGCGCAGGACTTTATAAATCTCTGCGACCACCTGCCTTGTTGCCGCTTCGATGGTTCCTTCGTTGCGGCACAACACCCAACCGTGATCGGCAACCGCTCGCTCGAACATCTCGCTACAGGCAACGTGCTCGGCGTGCTTCTGAATCACTGTGCCGCCGAGCCCCCGCGAGCGTGCCGTGGCCCGCGCCCACGAGATGTCCGGCGCAGTGACGACTCCGACGTGCAGATCCGGCACCTGCACGCCTCGCTCCAGATTCATCTGCAGAATCTCGGCAAACGGCACCGTATGGCGGAAAGCAGCGTCGGACGGGTACCAGCGATCAATCAGGATAATGCTGTCCGACGGTTGTTTCGGCAGCACATGCCGGGAGATCCAGCTTCGGCTATCGGCAAAACGCTGACACACCGCCCACTCCAGATCCCGGGAAGGATGTCGGGCGAGCTGGTTGACCAGGGCCATGGTTTCACCCCGGTTGGGATCGCTTTTTCGCTCGCACAGCCGGATGACTTTATGCTGGTCTGCTCGCAGTGCTGCCGTGATGGCTTCCAATAGCGTGGTTTTGCCGGTGCCTTTCGGCCCATCCAGTGAGATAAACAGCGGAAGATTCATGGTTTGCGCAACGATTGAGACATTGGTGAGCACTCTACCCGCATTTTTGTTATTCAATGAGCCCATCCCTGCCCTTTGCCTACACTTGCTTGCCAATAATCTTCAGATCTCTGCCGAAGGAGGCACCCATGTCAAAGCTCTATCCCAGTATCGACCCTGAGGGGCTGGTCGAGTATTCCGTGGTTTACACCGACCGCTCGCTGAATCACATGTCGCAGTGCTTTCAAGGGGTGATGAAGGACATCTCCAAAACCCTGAAGCAGGTCTACAACGCCGAAGCCGTTGCGGTGGTTCCGGGCAGCGGCACCTTCGGCATGGAAGCGGTGGCGCGACAGTTCGCCACCGGCCAGCAATGCCTGGTGATCCGCAACGGCTGGTTCAGCTATCGCTGGAGCCAGATTCTCGAGATGGGCAACATCCCCGCCGCCACCACCGTGTTGAAGGCCCGACCGGTCGAGACAGGTCACCAAGCGCCCTACGCACCACCGCCGCTGAACGAAGTGCTGGCCGCCATTGCCGAGCACAAACCGAAAATCGTCTTCGCCCCCCACGTTGAGACCTCCTCAGGGATCATTCTGCCCGACGATTACCTGCGCGCCGACGAACGCATTGTGCTGCCACGGTTTGAAGCGATCTGCGTCGTAAAACGCCATACCGCTGACACCCGGCGATTTCTCCCAGACATGATGCGGTGCAACGGTGCCTTCAGCGGTCTTGCCCTGAGCTTCTGGGATAGGCTGCATGGAATAGTTGATGCCATGGGTCGCCGACGGCCAGCCGTAATTTTTGCCACGCTCGATGATGTTCACTTCATCGCCGCCACGGGGCCCGTGTTCATTTTCCCAAACTGTCCCCGTCCACGGATTGAGCGCGGCGCCTTGCGGGTTGCGATGGCCGTACGACCAGATCTCCGGACGCACACCGGACTGGCCGACAAAGGGGTTGTCGTCCGGTACTTTGCCGTCGGGATAGATCCGCACGACTTTGCCTTGCAGCTTGTCGAGATCCTGTGCGGTGGGCCGGTCATTGTTTTCGCCTAGGGTGATGAACAGATAACCGTCACGGTCGAACACCAAGCGTGAGCCGAAGTGGTTGCCCACCGACAGCTTCGGTTCCTGGCGGAAGATCACTTTGAAATCTTTGAGCGTTTTCAGGTCGTCCGACAGGACCCCGCGCCCCACCGCTGTTCCGGCCTTGTCGCCGGCACCGCCGCCCTCGGCGTAAGACAAGTACACCATCCGATCCTGTTTGAAATCCGGCGACAGCGCCACATCGAGCAAGCCGCCCTGCCCCTTGGCCCACACCTGCGGAACACCGGTAATCGGCGCCGACAGTTTGCCATCGGCACCCACGACCCGCAGGTTGCCCGGTCGCTCAGTTACCAGCATGCCTTGGCGATCCGGCAGAAACGCCAGCGCCCAGGGATGTTCGAGCCCTTGGGCGATCGTGGTGACTTCGAGGGTGCCCTGTTCGCTTTGCAGTTCTTTGGGGGCTGCAGCAAACGCCGAGCCGCTGATCAGCGCGCCGGCACACAGGCTGGCGAGAAGGGTTTTACGCAACATGCACGATTCCTTTTGTTCATTTCAAAGGCTGACAGGCTTCAATCCTGCCGTTCAACGGGTAGAGCCGGTGGATCGCGAAGGTGGATTGGGAATGAATGTGGGGGGTGTACTCGGCACCGAACGGATTGGCTGGCCATTACCGATACCGCGGTTTTCGACGGTGGGCTGACGTGGCGTCGGCACGGTGTTCGGTCCGCGGATGGGCGGATTGCTGGGCTGAGTGCCTTGCATGCTGTTGGGATTGGCCCGGCGAATCGGGCTGTTGTAGGGATTGCTGCTATTGCCGGTCGGGCTCTGCGCAAGCAATAGCGTGGTCGTCGGCACGTCCGCTTGAGCCCAGCCAGTACCGAGACTCAGGATAGCGATGACCCACAGAATTCGTTTCATGGAGCGGCCTCTCGATGCGCCAGTGATAGAGCCTTCGAGTCCACGCTACGCCGCGGGTTCGGATTTGTTAAGCCACAGCGTTTAAACAACATGTAACACGACTTGACCAAGTCACCGGTAGCCGCCGCAATCACTGGAAACTTTCGCGCTGCGTCGCGGGTCACCTGATCATCACTCGGAGAACTCACCATGGCTCGGGCAATCTGGAAAGGCGCGATCAGTTTCGGACTGGTACACATCCCTGTCGCACTGGTCTCGGCGACCTCGTCGCAAGGCGTGGATTTCGACTGGCTCGACAGTCGCAGCATGGACCCGGTGGGCTATAAACGCGTGAACAAGGTGACCGGCAAGGAAGTCACCAAGGAAAACATCGTCAAAGGCGTGGCCTACGAAAAGGGTCGCTACGTGGTGCTCAGCGAGGAAGAAATTCGTTCGGCGCACCCGGTTTCAACGCAAACCATCGACATCTTTTCCTTTGTCGATGCCGAGCAGATTCCGCTGCAGAACATTGATACGCCGTATTACCTGGCCCCCGACAAACGCGGCGGCAAGGTATATGCGCTGCTGCGTGAAACGCTGAGCAAAACCAACAAGGTCGCTCTCGCCCGCGTGGTTTTGCACACGCGACAATACTTGGCCGCGTTGATGCCGCTGGAATCGGCATTGGTACTGGTGAAACTACGTTGGCCGCAGGAAGTACGCAGCCTCGATCAACTCGAATTGGGCAGTGAGGTGACCGAGCCGAAACTGGCCAAAAGCGAGCTGGACATGGCCAAACGGCTGGTGCAGGACATGAGCGCGGACTGGAAGCCCGAAGACTATAAGGACGAATTCGAAGACAAGATCATGGCGCTGGTCGAGAAGAAGGCGCATGAAGGCAAGATTGAGGACGTCGAGACGGTGGGTGGCGAGGAAGAGCGTAAATCGGCTGATGTGATCGATTTGACCGAGCTGCTTAAACGCAGTCTGGGCGGGAAAGCGCCGGCCAAGCCGAAAGCGAAGGCGGAGAAACTGGCGAAGGCGGCGCCGGCGAAGAAAGCCAAGAAGGCGTCCTGATGGTTATCGGTGGGTTTTGAGGCCTCTTCGCGAGCGGGCTCGCTCCCACAGGGTTTTGAGTCGAATGCAAGAATCTGCGATCGCTCAAATCTACTGTGGGAGCGATCCTGCTCGCGTAGAGGCCAGCGAGATCCCAGCGATAATCAGATGAGGATGAAGATCGCCAGCAAACCACCAAAGATCGCCCACTTTTCCATGTAATAGCGCTTACGGTTACGCTTCTTCAGTTCTTTGCCACGCAAGCGAATCTTGTAGATCCTGGTAAACAAACGGTTGATCCCGCCGGTTTTGTCCCCGGCGTCGTTTGGCGCACCCGCCGCCGACATCACGGTCCGGCTGAACCAACTGTTAAACGCCGCCGCCCAGCGATACTTCATCGGACGCTCGATGTCACAGAACAGGATGATGCGGTTCTTGTCAGTGGTGTTTTCTGCGTAATGGATGAACGTCTCGTCAAACATCACCGCTTCGCCGTCGCGCCAGTGGTAGTTCTCGCCGTCGACGTTGATGTAGCAACCGGCGTCGTTCGGCGTTTCCAGGCCTAGGTGATAGCGGTAGGAGCCGGCATATGGATCGCGGTGGCGTACCAGTTTCGAGCCCGGCGGCAACTCGGCAAACATCGCCGCTTTGATGGAGCCGATGCTCTGCACCAGTTCAGTGGTTCGCGGGCAGAGTTTCATTGCCGACGGATGGCTGTCGCCGTACCACTTCAGGTAAAAACGCTTCCAGCCAGTTTTGAAGAAGGAATTGAAGCCGACATCGTCGTACTGGTTCGAGCGTTTGATCTCACCGGCACGCAGCAGATTCTGGCCTTCTTCGCGGATCTCCTGCCAATGCGCCTGCAATGGGCTCAAATCAGGAAACTCTGCCGGATCGAGAAACGGCTTGTTGGGCTTTTTCGAAAACAGATACAGGAAGCAGTTGATCGGCGCCAGAAACGTCGAGTGATCGCTCAGTTGCCGACCCAATTTGTGACGCACACGGCCACGGAGATGAACGTATGCAATCGAAATGACATAAATAGCAGCAATGATGAGTTTCACGGAAATCGTCACACGTCAGAAATGAACAAACTGCGCGCCGAGCGGCTTGTGGCTCTGCGTCTTATGCAGCGGTCTGAATACAAATGGCACGTCCTTGAGCCCACGCCATTAACGGGCGCTGAATGAATGGATGGCATTTTAGCCACACTTTGTAACCGATAGTGAACCTTGAACTGTGAAAAACTGTCCCGCGTTCGTGCCAATCGGCATTCCGGGCGTCAACGCCCTATCGTTTAAAGAGCCAGACCAGTACAATCGCCGCCAAACTTTACGCGCCCCCCTTGGTTGATGACGGGTCTTTCCCGCTTCAGCGCACGTTGACTCGGGCCAAGCGCTCCAGCCGCACCCTCGCTACTCGAATGCTTCGCAGGAAAAACTCTTGATTTCTACAGCTAACATCACGATGCAGTTCGGCGCCAAGCCGCTCTTCGAAAACGTCTCGGTCAAATTCGGCGCGGGCAACCGCTACGGCCTGATCGGCGCCAACGGTTGCGGCAAGTCGACCTTCATGAAAATCCTCGGCGGTGATCTTGATCCGTCCGCTGGTCAGGTCATGCTCGAGCCGAACGTGCGTCTGGGTAAGTTGCGCCAGGATCAGTTCGCCTACGAAGAATTCACCGTGATCGATACCGTGATCATGGGTCACGAAGAGCTGTGGAAGGTCAAGGCCGAGCGCGACCGTATCTACTCGCTGCCGGAAATGTCTGAAGAAGACGGCATGGCCGTGGCCGAGCTGGAAACCGAGTTCGCCGAAATGGACGGCTACACCGCCGAATCCCGTGCCGGCGAGCTGTTGCTGGGTCTGGGTATTCCGCTGGAACAGCATTTCGGCCCGATGAGCGAAGTCTCGCCAGGCTGGAAACTGCGCGTGTTGCTGGCGCAGGCGCTGTTCTCCGATCCGGAAGTGCTGTTGCTCGACGAACCGACCAACCACCTGGACATCAACACTATTCGCTGGCTGGAAAACATCCTGACCCAGCGTAACAGCCTGATGATCATCATCTCTCACGACCGTCACTTCCTGAACAGCGTGTGCACGCACATGGCTGACCTGGATTACGGCGAGCTGCGCCTGTTCCCGGGCAACTACGACGAGTACATGACCGTGGCGACCCAGTCCCGCGAGCAACTGCTGTCGGACAACGCCAAGAAGAAGGCGCAGATTTCCGAACTTCAATCGTTCGTCAGCCGCTTCTCGGCCAACGCCTCGAAAGCCAAGCAGGCCACTTCCCGCGCCAAGGCGATCGACAAGATCCAGCTGGCCGAGGTCAAGCCTTCCAGCCGTGTCAGCCCGTTCATCCGCTTCGAGCAGAACAAGAAGCTGCACCGCCAGGCCGTCATGGTCGAAAAAATGGCCAAAGGTTTCGACGGCAAACCATTGTTCAAGGACTTCAGCTTCCAGGTTGAAGCGGGCGAGCGCGTGGCGATCATCGGCCCGAACGGTATCGGTAAAACCACTCTGCTGCGCACCCTGGTCAACGAACTGACCCCGGATGCCGGTAGCGTCAAGTGGACCGACGCCGCAGAACTGGGCTACTACGCTCAGGACCACGCGCACGATTTCGAAGACGACGTCACCCTGTTCGACTGGATGGGCCAGTGGACTCAGGGCGAGCAGATGATCCGTGGCACTCTGGGTCGCATGCTGTTCTCCAACGACGAGATCCTCAAGTCGGTCAAAGTGATTTCCGGTGGTGAGCAAGGTCGCATGCTGTTCGGCAAGCTGATCCTGCAAAAGCCGAACGTGCTGATCATGGACGAACCGACCAACCACTTGGACATGGAATCGATCGAGGCGCTGAACCTGGCGCTGGAAAACTACCCGGGCACGCTGATTTTCGTCAGCCACGACCGTGAGTTCGTATCGTCCCTGGCCACGCGCATCATCGAGCTGAGCCCGAATGGCGTGACTGACTTCAGCGGCACGTACGATGACTACCTGCGTAGTCAGGGTGTTGTGTTCTAAAAAGCAGCTTCAAGTTTCGAGCCGCTAGCTGCAAGTTGAAAGCCCTGTCCATGTGACAGGGCTTTTTGCATTCAGGACGCTGATCGTCCGTGGCGGCGTGACCACGCAGAGCGAGGGAACGATCAGCGAAGGAAAGTAGTTAGCCTGCTTTCTTTTATCCAACACCCAAGCCATGATGCCAATTCTCCCACCGCCGCCCGCGAACGAGTTCTCATGTCTGCGCAGCAACTGCCACCGCAAAGCTCCATGGCGATCACCCTGCAGATCGTCTCCATCGTTTTCTACACCTTTATTGCCTTTCTCTGCATCGGTTTGCCGATTGCCGTGTTGCCCGGTTATGTCCACGAACAACTGGGGTTCAGCGCGATCATCGCCGGGCTGGTGATCGGCTCGCAGTATCTCGCCACCCTGCTCAGCCGACCGATGGCCGGACGCATGTCGGACACCATCGGCACCAAACGGGCGATCATTTATGGCTTGTGGGGCATTGTGCTCAGCGGTGCGCTGACGCTGCTATCGACACTGCTGCAAAGCTTTCCGCTGACAAGCCTGCTGATCCTGATCGTCGGGCGTTTGCTGCTCGGTGTCGCGCAGGGCTTGATCGGCGTGGGCACGATCAGTTGGTGCATGGGCCAGGTCGGTGTCGAACACACGGCGAAATCCATTGGCTGGAACGGCATCGCCTCATACGGCGCGATTGCCATTGGCGCGCCGCTCGGCGTGGTGATGGTGGCTGAGTACGGTTTCACCAGCCTGGGTATTGCGCTGTCTGTGTTGGCGGCGGGCGCGCTGCTGTTGATTCGCAACAAACCTTCGGTGCCGGTGATTCGCGGCGAACGGCTGCCGTTCTGGGCAGTGTTTGGCCGGATTGCACCCTACGGCGCCAGTCTGACGCTGGCCTCGATCGGTTACGGCACGCTGACAACCTTCATCACCCTTTATTACCTCAACCGTGGCTGGAGCGGTGCGGCTTATTGCCTGACCGTGTTTGGCGTGTGTTTCATCCTGTCGCGGCTGCTGTTTATCTCGGCGATCAGCCGCTTTGGTGGTTTCCGCTCGGCCATCGCCTGCATGACGATCGAAACGGTCGGGTTGGTGATGCTGTGGCTGGCGCCTTCCACGGCTTTCGCCTTGATCGGCGCCGGACTGGCGGGGTTTGGCCTGTCGCTGGTGTATCCAGCGCTGGGAGTTGAGGCGATTAAACAGGTGCCGAGTTCAAGCCGCGGCTCCGGACTGGGGGCTTATGCGGTGTTCTTTGATCTGGCGCTGGCGATTGCCGGGCCGTTAATGGGCGCGGTGGCGTTGAATCTGGGGTATTCGTGGATATTCTTCAGTGCGGCGTTGTTGTCGGTGATTGGGCTGGGGTTGACGTTGCTGCTGATGCGCCGTGCAATTTCCTGAGCCTTTTAACCAGACCCTGTGGGAGCGAGCCTGCTTGCGAAGGCGTTGTGTCAGTCGATATATGTGCTGACTGATCCACCGCTTTCGCGAGCAGGCTCGCTCCCACATGGGTTCCGTGGCTGGTTATTGATCTGCGGTTTGCATGCCCGCCCGCGTCGGCCGGCCCAGCGCATGGGAGAAGAAACGTCCGGCTTCAGAAATGAGGTTGCGGTGAATGTCTTCGCGATCAACGCCATCCGCGTCGGTACACAGCGCTGGCATGGCGCGGATCTGTTCTTCATTGCACGGCGCCATGAAGACGAAGTGCCCTGCCCCGGCCAATAACTTGAAGTCGGGCGCCGTCGGCAGTTTGCGCGCCAGGGCAGCGGCGTTTTTATCGAAGGCGACCAGTTTGTCGCCATCGCCGCTGTAGAGCAGCACCGGCACATGCACGTCGGCCAAGGTGTGCCGGCCGAATTTCAGGCTCAGCGGCGCCATCAATAGCAAGGCGTGAACACGCGGATCCGCCACCGGTTGCAGGTCGTCGCGATCGACGATCAATTCACCTTGGGTGTTGCAGGCATCACGATCGTCCGGGCGCTCTTGGCAATAACGGCGCAGGCGATCCAGATCCGGTTGCGCACCGGACAGAATCAGCGCCGTTTCGCCGCCCGCCGAATAACCGATCACGCCGACCTGATCGGCGTTGACATACGGCGCAAGCATGCGGTCGCCAAGGGTTGCAGTAATCGCTTCGGAAATCTGGATCGGCCGCCCGTAAAGATTACTCAGGGTGCCGAGTCGGCTGTGGTCTTTGGAGTTGTCGCCGGGATGAATCACCGCCACCACGACAAAGCCTTTGCGCGCCAGCGACGTGGCCAGATCGTGCAGGGCCAGGGGCGTACCGGTGTTGCCGTGGGAAAGCATCAGCATCGGAAAGCGGCCAATGGCGACCTTGGTGTCTTCGCCTGCCTCAACGGAATAGCCTTCGAGCAGGCTCAGGTGTTCGCGGTCGCTGGAGGGGTAGAACGCGATGGCGCGCATCGGTTGCAGGTCCAGCGGATCGAGGAAGGTCATCTCGTGATAGCCGACGCTCCACACCGGATGACGTCCAGGCGCAGCTTGCACTGAATTCAGGCTGCCGAGCAGGCAAATCAGTAACGTTGCACAAAGACGCATCATCGGATGCCCCACCCTGTTGTTACTCAATCGAAAGATCCGTTGCGTTGCGGGCCTGAAACGCCGGGGATTCGGTGTTCCGGTACGACAATGCATTCAGACGCTGATTGTGTGAGTGCATAACCCGGGCCAGATTATGTAACAGCCGGAAACAAAAAAACTCCGTATTTGGCCCTTGCAGAACCAGAATACAGAGTTTTTTGGGTGTTACCTGAACGTCAGCTGTTCTTTACGCAAGCCTTACGCGGCGGCAAACAGTTGCTCGCTGATTTTCGCTTGAGCAGCGGTCATCGCGTTGTTGCGCACTTCATCACCGTACGCCAGGCCTTCAGCGCGAACGATTTCGATGTCGGTGATGCCAAGGAAGCCCAGCACCAGCTTCAGGTATTCTTCGTGAGCGATGCCGCTCGCTTGACCGGCATGGATGCCGCCAGCGGTGGACACGATCACCACTTTCTTGCCACCGCACAGACCTTCTGGCCCGGCTTCGGTGTAGCGGAAGGTTTGACCGGCGACGGCAACGCGGTCGATCCACGCTTTCAGCTGGGTCGGCACGGTGAAGTTGTACATCGGCGCGGCGATGACCACGGCATCGGCAGCGATAAACTCGGCCAGGGTCGAAGCGCTCAGTTCGGCTTCGTGCTGTTGTGCGGCGTTGCGCAGTTCCGCGGTGGTGCCGGCAGCCACCAGAGTGGTCGACGAAAAGTGGCTGATGGCGTCAGCGGCCAGGTCACGGTAAGTCACCACAGCGCTTGGCTCGGCGACTTGCCAGGCTTTGACGACTTCGCTGCTCAACTGACGGGAAGCCGAGTTGTCGCCCAGAATGCTCGAATCGATATGCAGCAGTTTCATGTGGAATCTCCTGGAAGGAATCGCCGGTGGCGACGGAATGGAGACAATCCTACGCAAGAAACCAATAGATGATTAGCCGCCTGAAATGCGATAGTTTGTCCCATTGATAGGACAGTTGGATTTCCCCCCGATGCAAGACCTCAACGATCTCTACTATTTCGCCAAAGTCGTCGAGGCCGGCGGGTTTGCCGCTGCGGGGCGTTTATTGGGCATTCCCAAGTCGCGCTTGTCCCGACGCATCGCCGAGCTGGAAGAGCGCCTCGGTGCGCGCTTGCTGCAACGCACGACTCGGCAACTCAACCTCACCGCTGTCGGCGAGCGTTATTTGCGCCACTGCCAGGCCATGTTACTGGAAGCGGAAATGGCCGATGAGGCCGTGGCGAGCATGTCGAGTGAGCCGCGCGGGCGGCTGCGCGTCTCGTGCCCCACGGGTTTGGCCCGGGAAATGTTGCCGTGGGTGATCAGTGAGTTTCTCGGCAAATTCCCCCAGGTGCAGCTGGAAGTGGTCTTGCTCAACCGCCGCGTCGATCTGGTGGGCGAAGGTTTTGACGTCGCCTTGCGCGTGCGCGAGCACGGTGATGAAGATCCGTTGCTGGTCACCCGGCGTTTGCGTCAGGCGCAAATGGTCGTGGTGGGCAGCCCGGCGTTTCTTCAGGGCCACACGGTGCAACATCCGCAAGACCTGAAAAACTTGCCGGTGCTCGGCGCATTGGAGCCCGATCGCCTGGTGCATGTGCGCTTGCTCGATCAGCAGGGCAACCCTTTCGAGCTGAGCATGGAGGCGCGGCTCGGGATCGATGATTTTGTGGTGCGCAAAGCCTGCGTGCTGGCGGGACAAGGTTTTACCTTGTTGCCGATGATGTATTGCGAGGCGGAGCTGGAGAACGGCACGCTGGTGCAGATGTTGCCGGACTGGTCATTGCCCGGCGGCTGGCTGCAAGCGGTGTATCCGCATCGACGTGGGGTGATGCCGGCGGTACGCGCCTGGATCGACCACCTGGTCGAATCGTTCAATGCCTGCGGGGAGCGGTTGTTATGAAAAAGGGAAAGATGAGCGAGGCCGACGTCGCCGAATTTTGCCTGGGGTTGCCGGGCGCGCGGGAAGATTACAAGTGGGGCGGCGTGCGGGTGTTTTCAATTGCCGGCAACAAGATGTTTGCCTTGCAGGGGCTGCGCGGAGATTCACTGGCGTTCAAGGTCGACAAAGATCTGTTTCTCGGCCATTGCGACCGCCCGGGCATTCACCCGGCACCGTATCTGGCGCGAGCACAGTGGATCATCATGCACCCGCCCTACCCGTTGGGTGCTGAGGAGTTGCAGGGGTTGTTGCGGCGTTCGCATCAACTGGTGGTGAGCAAACTGCCAAAGAAAACCCAAATCGGTTTATTGCTGTAAACCCGATCTCTGTGGGAGTGAGCCCTGCTAGCGATTGCGGTGTCATTCAACATATGAGTTGCCTGACACTCCCTCATCGCTAGCAGGGCTAGCTCCTACAGGGGTTTTGTGTGGCTCGTTAGAAGAGCGCCAGCAGGTTGGAACCGAGGAATATCTGGTCGATCCAGAACACTTGGTGCAGCAACACAATCACCCAGAACAGAATCTGAAACGACACCTTGCGCGTCTTGTGCCGGAACACTTGTTGAGCGATCAACGCGCCCGGCCAGCCACCGGCCAGTTCCACCGCGTGGAGGATGTTCTCCGGCGTGCGCCAGGCATCGGCGCGCGCTTTGCGCTTGTCCGCCCAATACATGAAGAACGCCAGCACGCTGACAACCCCATAAGCGGCCAATGGCACCCAGGAAATCCCGCGCAGCCACATCGACAGCGATCCAAACAGCGGCAACGCACAGACAATCAGCAGAACGCCCAGCTTCAGTTTCAGATTCTGGATATTGTTGCCGCCCGAGGGTCGCCCTTCCGGTCGGCGCGCGCGGGAATCACTCATGGCTTGGCCGCCGCCCAGTCCACCCAGCCGAACTGCCAGGTCGCCAAAATCAGTAGACCGAACACGATCCGATACCAGGCGAACGCCGCGTAGCTGTGGTTGGCGATGAACTTCAGCAAGCCGCGCACCGCAATCATCGCGAAGATGAACGCCGTGATGAAGCCGATGGCGAACACGGGAAAGTCTGCTGGCACGAACAAGTGGCGATACTTGTAGCCCGAGTAGACCGCTGCGCCGACCATGGTCGGCATTGCCAGAAAGAACGAAAACTCCGTGGCGGTTTTCCGTGACAGGCCGAACAGCAGGCCGCCGATGATCGTCGAACCCGAGCGCGAGGTGCCGGGGATCATCGCCAGGCACTGGGCGAAGCCGACTTTCAAGGCATCTTTCCAGGTGATCTCGTCGACGGTTTCGGCATGCACTTCATGCTGACGCTTCTCCGCCCACAACATGATCACGCCGCCAACGACCAGCGCTGCTGCAACGGTAATCGGATTGAACAGGTATTCATGGATCAGATCGGCAAAGATCACACCCAACACCACGGCGGGCAGAAAGGCGATCAGCAGGTTGGCGGTAAAACGCCGTGCGCTGGGCTGCGTCGGCAACCCGACGACTACGTCGAAGATCTTGCGGCGAAACTCCCAGACCACCGCGAGGATCGCGCCGAGCTGGATGATGATGTTGAACGCCATGGCTCGCTCACCGCCGAAGTCGAGCAAATCGGCAACGATGATCTGGTGTCCGGTACTGGAAATGGGCAAAAACTCCGTCAGCCCCTCTACAACTCCTAGTATCAGTGCCTGCAAGGCCGTCCAAAGATCCATCAATCCCCCAAAGAGCGATGCGCAACGGCATGCCCCGATAGTATTTTTCTGACGTTCACTGCGATCAGCGTAGCTGGTTAATGCTGTACCGATTCCGCGCACACAGGATCCATACGGAACAGTCAAAATTCCGTGAAATATCAACTTGGATTCAGGTTTTCACGCGCGGGGCCGAAATCCTATCAGACAAGCCTTAATAGCGCTGCTGCGTTATACGACTTGGGTCGCGTATGCCCGCTCACTCAATCGTGACTGGATGCTGGCGGTCGTTTATTACAAGAACAAGAACCCGGAGTGACAGCGTTATGAACAGCTTGCGCAGTGTGTCGATCAGCCGACGCTTGTGGCTCATTTTGATTGTGGCGGTGGTCATGTTGCTGACCTTGGGCGCGTTGATGCTCAAGCAGATCCATGATGACCTGTATCACGCCAAAGCGCAGAAAACCCAGCATGTGGTGCAAACCGCCAGCGGTCTGCTCACCTATTATCACGACCTGGAAACCGCCGGGACGCTGAGCAAAGATGCGGCGCAGAAACAGGCGCTGACCGCGATTCGCGGCTTGCGCTATGACCAGAGCGATTATTTCTGGATCAACGACCTCACGCCCGTGATGGTCATGCACCCGACCAACCCCAAACTGGAAGGCCAGAACCTCTCGGCGATCCGCGATCCGGACGGCTTTGCGGTGTTCAACGAAATGGCCGCGATCGCCAAGGCCAAGGGCGCCGGCATGGTCAATTACCGCTGGCCGAAACCCGGCGCGAGCGACCCTGTGGCCAAGACTTCCTATGTAAAACTGTTCGAGCCTTGGGGCTGGGTGATCGGCTCCGGCGTCTATATCGACGATGTGCAGGCCGAATTCCAGGGCCAGGTCATCAAGGCTTCCGCGATCGGCCTGGGGATTGCGCTGATCATGGCGCTGCTGGTGATTCTGATCGCGCGCAGCATCGTTCGCCCGTTGCAGGAAACCGTCAACGCCATGGCCAATATTGCCAGCGGCGAAAGCGACCTGACCCGCAGCCTCGATACCCATGGCAAGGATGAAGTCACCGAACTGGCCCATCATTTCAACGCATTTACCGCCAAATTGCGCCGAGTGATCGGCGACTTGCAGGTGTCGGCCAGCGCCCTCGGCCAATCGTCCAGCGAACTGGGCAACGATGCCGCGCAGGCCCAGCAACGCAGCCAACAGCAATCGCAGCAGATGGAACTGGTGGCCACGGCGATCAACGAGGTCACCTATGGCGTGCAGGACGTGGCGAAGAATGCCGAGCACGCGGCCAGCGAAATGCGCGACGCCGAGGCACAGGCGCAACAAGGCCAGATCAACATCGACGGTAGCCTGCAACAGATCGACAAGCTCTCGGGCACCATCGATCAAGCGGTGGAGGTGATTCGCACGCTGGCGGCGGAAAGCACGCAGATCGGCAGCGTGCTCGAAGTGATTCGCTCGATTGCCGAACAGACCAACCTGCTCGCGCTCAACGCCGCAATCGAAGCGGCGCGGGCCGGCGAGCAAGGTCGCGGTTTCGCCGTGGTCGCGGACGAGGTGCGTTTGCTCGCGCAACGCACGCAAAAATCCACGGCGGAAATTCAGTCGATGATCGAACGCCTGCAAAATCATTCCGAGGCGGCGGTCAAAGTCATTGGCGACAGCAGCAAGGCCTCGCAACTGACCATCGAACAGGCCGGACTGGCCGGCGCCAGTCTGAGCGCCATCGGCCAGGCCCTGCGCAATCTCAATGGCTTGAATGCTTCGATTGCCAGCGCCACGTTGCAACAGGCGCATGTGGTCGAAGACATCAACCAGAACGTCACGCAGGCTGCAGGGCTTTCGCACAGCACGGCCATGGCAGCGGAGCAGTCGAGTGCGACGAGCGCAAAACTCGGTCAACTGAGCGAACAACTGAACGGACTGCTACGCCAGTTCCGCGTCTGACCCAAACCTGTGGGAGCAAGCTTGCTCGCGAAGGCGTCAGATCAGTCAAAGAAGATTTCGACTGCACAGGCCCCTTCGCGAGCAAGCTCGCTCCCACAAGGGTTCTTCTGTGTTCCGACCAATGCAGTACAATCCGCTCCCTTCTTTTGCTCTCCCAAGGAATGCACATGTCCGGGCTTGAACTGTTTGCCGCCGCCCTCGGTGTGATTGCCGTGTGGCTGACCGTCAAACAGAACCCATTGTGCTGGCCGATTGGCCTGGTCATGGTGTTGCTCTACAGCTGGATCTTCTTTGAAGTGAAGCTGTATTCGGACATGTTGCTGCAAGTGATCTACGCCGCGTTGCAACTCTACGGCTGGTGGCAGTGGACCCGGGCCGGGACGATGCATGACGGGCGTGAAGTCACCCGCCTCGACCAGCGCTCGATACTGCTTGGCCTGAGCGTCGGTGCGGTGGGTAGCTTGCTGCTGGGCGCAGCGATGGCGCACTGGACCGATGCCGCACAACCTTGGCTCGATGCAGCGCTGACCGGTTTCAGTCTCGTCGCGCAGTTATGGATGGCGCAGAAACGCCTGCAATGCTGGGCGTTGTGGTTCGTGCTCGACGTGTTTTTTGTCGGCCTGTTCATCTATAAAGGCCTGTATCTCACGGCGGCGCTCTACGGCGTGTTTACGCTGATCGCGGTGCAAGGCTGGCGCGAATGGCGTGCCGATCCGGCGCTGCGCACATGAAGGTCGTCGTCCTCACCGGCCCGGAATCGACGGGCAAGAGCTGGCTGGCCGCAGGTCTGCAGCAACGCTTTGGCGGGCTGCGCGTGGATGAATACGTGCGCCGGTTCATCGAACTGAACCCCCGGGATACCTGCCTGGCGGATATTCCCGAGATCGCCCGCGGTCAGTTGCAGTGGGAAGATCAGGCGCGGGCGCAACGGCCGCCGCTGCTGATTCTCGATACTCACTTACTGAGTAATATGCTCTGGAGTCAGACGCTGTTCGGTGCTTGCCCGCCATGGCTCGAAACCGAGTTGCTGGCCCGCCATTACGATCTGCACCTTTTATTGTCTCCGGAAAACGTCGACTGGACGGACGACGGTCAGCGTTGCCAACCCGATCTGAAGGAGCGTTTGGCTTTTTTCGATGCCACTCGCGAATGGCTGGAACGGCACCGGCAACCCTTCGAAATCATTCAGGGCAATTGGCTCGAACGCCAGACGCAAGCCTTTGCGTTAGTTGATCGGTTGCTCGCGGAATAACGGCGTCATCGGGTGTTCTGCCCCACCCGATTCCCCTGTTTCGGGGGCAAAGTGTCCGATCCTGTTACACCCCTCCCCATGCAGAGTGCCCGTCTAAGCGCTCTTCATCGCTTTGTCATGTCACCTGTTACGTCAATGAAACACAACCGCGCCAACCCCTGTTCCAGAGCATTGTTCAGCCAATAGACAGGTCGGCGGCATAGCCTGTGTTTCAGCGATGAAACAGCCGCTGTCTCAACTCCGCGCTGAATTTAACTAAGCCGTTGAAATACCGAAACTTTGCAAAAGCGGCACAGCTTTCGCTCTCTCCTTCACAACGCTGACAAGGGCCAGCCCACTGAAGAAGGAATTGCAGCCGTGGGGAACATCAAAAAAGGCTTGACCTGCCTTCTGCTGATCGGATCAGCCGCCAGCACATTCATCAGTTTCACTGCGCAGGCTGAAGGCAACGGTGTGATCGTCCTCAATCGCGACGTTCAACCGATTCCTATCGGCCGCAGCGGCGGTAAAGACCCCTACCCGACTACCGTGAACGCCAACCCTTCGGCGCGCATCAACCAGGCGATGGCCAGCACCGAACTCGATGACGGTGACTTTGCCGCCATCGCCAGCGGCTCGTCCATTCGCAGCAACATCGTCACCCCCAACTCGAACGTACCTGGCTTGAACACACTGACCAATCCCAACGGGATGCCTGGCATGAGTGCCGGCCATGGTGGCGGTTCGGGCGGCTCGATCTCCAACACCGTCAACCGCGCAATGAGCACCGGCCTTGCCCCGCTGACCCGCATGGCTGGAGGCCAATAAGATGAATCGCACCCTGCTCCTGCTTGCCCTCTTCGGTTGCGCCAGTGCCATGGCCGCCGACCCCAGCTCAGTGAACAACGCGAACATTCAAGACACCGGCATCCAGTACCGCGGCAACTACAACATCAACCAGGCCGCCGGCGACCAGATGCAACAGACCAACACCAAAGCCATCGCCATTGGCACCTCCGCCAGTGCGACCACGAGCGTGCGCCAGCACATCGACACGGCGGCCAATCCGGCGACCAATGCCAGTGCGACCATTGGCGGCAACTCTTTCAGTAATGGCAACGGCATCCTCGGCGTGAACCAAGGCGCCGGGGCCAACAACCAGATGGCCAACGTCACGCGCGTCAGCATCAGTGCCGGCCCGCAGAGCGTTGACGACAGCGCCCTTTCACAACAGAACGTGGCGTTTCTACCGAGCTCAGGAGCAACTGGTACCTCACCCGGCAGTCGCCAGGTCACGACAAGTGATCAGGCCTTCACCGGCAGCCGCGGGGTAATCCAGGTGAACCAGAGTGCTGGGGTGGGGAACCGCATGGCTAACACCCTCAGCATCCGGGTCGCTGACTGACCCAAACAACAAAAGCAGTGCAATTAGAAAGTACCAACACTTAACCAACTAATAAGCACGATGGAGAAACACCATGAAACCTACAATGGCTCTCAAACCACTGGTTTTCGCACTTGCAGCAGTGATGGCAATCGCAGCACAGGCAGGCGGTCGCAACGACGATCATGGTCATAATGGCGGGCACAACAATCAGCCTCAGGGCCCTAGCCTTGAAGAGCTGCTGCAAATCGGCGCAGGCGCCGGTGCTGCGGTACTCGACGTTCAAAACAGCGATGGCAACGTCGTCGGCAACCAAGGCACAAAAAATAGTGCCGGTGTCCAGGACTCCGCCAATGGCTCGAACGGCAACCTGGGGATGAACAACACCGCCGGTGACGGCAACCAGCAAGACAACGCCGCTGCTCTGGCAACCGCTGACGAAAGCTTCATCTTCGGCACCGCCGTTGCTGCTTCCAGCGCAACTCAGGTCAACAACGGCAACTCCGTTGCCAACTACTCCACCACCAACACTGCCGGTATGAACAACGTTGGCAACAACGGTTCAGGCAACATTGGTGTGAACAACAGTGCCGGCAACTTCAACCAACAGAAAAACAACCTGGCAATCGCCGTATCCGGTGGCCGTGTGGCCCAGGCTGCTGCCTCCGCCAATCAAAGCTCCACTGGCCTGAACGTCGGCAACTACGGCACTCAGACCTACAAAACCGATACTCTCACTGGCACTGTAGCCGCCGTCGGCGTGTTCGGCGCTGTGGGCGAAGCTACTATCAAAGATGGCAGCCACGGCGGTGGCGGCTATGGCAACAACGATCGTGGCGGCAACGGTGGCCACGGTGGCAGCAAAGATCAAAAAGCGACCTTCGAAGCTGTGGGTGTCTTTGGTCTGGCTGGCGTAACCACTCAACAAGTGATGACCCCAGACGGCTGGAAAAACCCTGTGACCAACAATGCTGCAGTCAGCAACGTTGGCAACAACTTCTCCGGCAACGCTGGCTTCAACAACGCCGCTGGTGTTGGCAACCAACAAAGCAACTCGCTGTCCATCGCCGCAGGTTGCAAAGCCTGCATGTAATCGCGATCGAAACGAAAGCCCCGGAAACGGGGCTTTTCCTCAGTCCGCAAAGGCGTATCGATCATGCGTAAGACTGCCCTTTTCGCTCTGCTTTGTGTCTGTGGCCTGACTCAGGCCGGCCAGATGCCCGTTGCCGCCCTGCCAGGTGGCACGCTCATCTACAAAAACGTGCAAAGCATCCGTGAGCGCAAGTTTTCCGACATCGTCGAACAGAAAACCGATTTCAGCTGCGGCGCTGCTGCACTGGCGACGGTTTTACGCCAGGCCTATTGGCTCGACGTCGATGAAGAGCACATCATCAAAGGCATGCTGGTCAACGCTGACCAGGACCTTGTTCGTACTCAAGGTTTCTCCATGCTGGACATGAAGCGCTACATAGAAAGCATCGGTATGCGCGCCAGGGGTTACAAGATTCCACCGGAAAAACTCGACGCTGTAACAATCCCGGTGGTGGTACTGATGGAAATTCGCGGCTACAAGCACTTCGTGGTCTTGCAGCGTTCGGACAAGGATTGGGTTTACATCGGAGACCCGGTTTTAGGCCATAAGCGCTACAAACACGATGACTTTGTCAAAGGTTGGAACGGCATTGTCTTCGCCATCGTTGGCCCCGGATACGACAAGGCAAACGCCTTGCGCAGCCCTCCGGTACCGCTGACCGCGAAGAACAAGCTGGATGGCTTCAACCCTGTCAGAGATGCTGAATTGATGGATTTCGGGTTCATACAGAGCGACTTCTTTTAATCGCCGATTATAAGAGTGGGACCGGATGTCCCGGGAGCAGCAAATGAAAACCTCATACTGGCTGGCCGCCGCCTGCCTGGCAGCGAGTGCGTCAGGCTATGCCAATGCAGGATTCAAACCTATTGAAATACAGGACCAGGAACTGTCCGAACTACGTGGTCGTTATGTCATGCCGGGGCGAATTATCAGCTTCGGCATTGTCATGAGCAGCACCTGGCGCAACGCCAGTGGTGATCTGATCGGGGCAGCCACCTCGATGCAACTTCAGGCCGCAACGGTAAAACCGGAATTCTATGTTTCAACCATCAAGGAAACCGGCAACGGTAATCCCCTGCAAGCGGGCAATGGCACGGTGACCGGTGGTGCCGGGCTCAACAGCAGCCAGGGCGTGACGCAAAGCGTGCGCGCCGCCGGCGATCGCAACACGGCTTACAACAACGTCGCGATCAACGTTTCCGAAGCCAGTCAGGCGCCGGCGCTGATGCCTTCACAAGGGCAAGCGCTAATGGCCGGGCAGACTATCGGCGGCAGTAACGCAGCGGGTAGCGTGGCGGTGGCTGCAACGGGCAGCGGCATCCAGATGTCGATCCAGGCCTCCGGCAATCAGGGCACTTCCCTGCAACAAGTTGCCCAGGGTGGCTTGCTGCAGAACACCCGTTTGCTCGGCAGTGCCAACGTGGTCAACAACATGACTCAACTCAACGTCGTATTGAACAATAACGGCATGAGCGCCGGCGCACTGGACTGCAACCTGACCCAACTCAGGGCACTACGAAATATTGGATATTGAACTACGCTGAGTCTCGATCATTGGGCTTAAAGGGACGGCTTTTTCATGTATCGATCAGTATCACTGCGTGCCGCTGTATGTTTGAGTACCCTTCTACCCGCAGCCATGCTGCAAGCGGCACCGAACGCCGACGTAGAGGCCCTGAAACAGGAACTACTGGAGCTTAAGCAACGATACGAAGTACAACAAAAAGCACTGGCGGTACTTGAACAACGCGTCCGCCAGGTCGAAGACCAACCGGCGGCGCCGCAACCCAAGCGTCTGGCCAAGTCGCCGTCGGATATGAAAGGCAATCCAAAAGTGGCCACCGGCACCGGTGCCGCAGCCGCGTCGGGGGGCGCAGCCGGAGGAAGTGGAGCATCTTACGGGCAGTCGCTGGCCGACGATTCGCAACCGGCGCAGAGTGTGTCCAACCTGTATGACGAAGCCAGCGGCTTCTTCGGTGGCGGCAAGTTCAGCCTGGAAACCGGCATTACCTATTCGCGTTATGACACGCGCCAATTGATCCTCAACGGCTTTCTCGCGCTCGACTCGATCTTCCTCGGCAACATCAACCTTGACCGGATCAAGGCTGACACCTGGACCCTCGACCTGACCGGTCGCTACAACTTTGACAATCGCTGGCAGTTCGACCTGAACGTGCCGGTGGTCTACCGCGATTCGACGTATCAATCTGGCGGTGGCAACGGTGGCGCGTCCAACGTCACCACCGAGCAGGATGTCGACCGCGACCCAACCATCGGCGACGTCAACTTCGGCATCGCTTACAAGTTCATGGATGAATCGGTCAACACACCAGACGCCGTGGTCACCCTGCGCGTCAAGGCGCCAACCGGTAAGGATCCGTTCGGGATCAAGCTGCGTCAGACCGATGCCAACTCGAACCTGTTCGTGCCGGACACCCTGCCTACGGGCAACGGCGTCTGGTCGGTCACTCCGGGGATCTCGCTGGTCAAGACGTTTGACCCGGCGGTGCTGTTCGGTAGCTTGTCCTACACCCACAACCTTGAGGAATCGTTCGACGACATCAGTTCGACCGTCAACCAGAAGACCCCGGGCAAGGTACGCATTGGCGACAGCTTCCAGATCGGCGCCGGTATCGCCTTTGCGCTGAACGAGAAGATGAGTATGTCGTTCTCGGTGTCTGACCTGGTGCAACGCAAAAGCAAGCTGAAACAGGATGGCGGGGATTGGGAATCGGTGGTGTCCAGCGACGCCAACGCCGGTTACTTCAACGTCGGCATGACCATTGCGGCCACCGACAACCTGACCATCGTGCCCAACCTGTCCATCGGCATGACCGACGATGCCCCGGACTTCTCCTTCAGCCTGAAATTCCCGTACTACTTCTAATATTCAACGCAATGAAAAAGGCCCGCTGCGATCCCCTTGCAGCGGGCCTTTCCCATTTCCCCGCCCTAGCGGATTTGATGTTTATGCAACAGTCGATAAAAGGTCGGACGTGAAACGCCAAGCACTTTGGCGGCAATGCTCAGATTGTCGCTGTGCCGGTTCAACACATCGCACAGGGCCTGACGTTCAGCACGGGTTTTGTAGTCTTCAAGTGTGCCCATCGGCGTGGCGATCGAGTGTTGGCTGATCAAACCCAAGTCGCGGGCCTCGATTTGCCGACCCTCGGCCAGCACCAGGCCGCGCCGCACGCGGTTGGCCAATTCGCGCACGTTGCCGGGCCAGTCATGTTTGCCCATGGCAATCAGCGCATCTTCACTGAAGCTGCGCGGGCGGCGGCCGGTTTCATGGCTGTAGAAGTGAGAAAAGTGGTTGGCCAGCATCGACAGATCGCCGTGCCGTTCACGCAACGGCGCGGTGGCGACTTGTAAGACGTTGAGGCGGTAATACAAGTCCTCGCGAAAGCGCTTTTTCTCGATCGCCGCTTCCAGATCGACGTGGGTCGCCGCCAGAACCCGTACATCCACGGGAATCGGCTGACTGCCGCCGACACGCTCGATGTGCCGTTCCTGGAGAAAGCGCAGCAGATTGGCTTGCAACTCCAGCGGCAAGTCGCCGATTTCATCGAGAAACAATGTGCCGCCGTTAGCCGCTTCGATACGCCCGACCTTGCGCTGATGGGCGCCGGTGAAGGCACCTTTTTCATGGCCGAACAGTTCGGACTGAATCAAATGCTCGGGGATCGCGCCGCAGTTGATCGCCACGAAAGGCTTGCTGTGGCGCTGCGACTGCCGGTGCAGCGTGCGCGCGACCAGCTCTTTGCCGGTGCCGCTTTCGCCACGGATCAACACTGGCGATTCGGTCGGCGCGAGTTTACTGAGCAATTTGCGCAGTTCGCGGATCGGTTTGCTGTCGCCGAGCAGTTCGTGTTCCGGCTGATCGACATGGATCGTGCCCTGCCCGCGCAGGCGCGCCATACCGAACGCGCGCCCGAGGGTGACCTGCACCCGCGAGACGTCGAACGGCAAGGTGTGAAAATCGAAAAACCATTCACAAACGAAATCGCCGACGTTTTGTAAACGCAGGACTTCCTGATTCAACACGGCAATCCATTCAGTACCGCTGCGGCTGATCAATTCCTTGACCGCTTCGGGGCGTTCCAGATGAAAAGGCTGTAAGCGCAACAAGCCGACATCACAGGTGCGGTCGGCGGCATTTTCCAGAGAGCAACTATCAACATCCCAGCCAACGGCTCTTAATCCGGGCAGTAAGCGATGACAATCGTCGCAAGGGTCGACTACCAGTAAACGTCTTAACGCAGGCGCTTCGCTCATGACTGTTCCTTGGCGCCAAATATTAGAAATGATTGTAAAAACAGTCATTTGGCAGACCCGACTGTAACATTAGCAAGATTTTGACAGGGCCTTGTATCGATTGCTTATAGGTGTACAGGCAAATACGTTATAAGAACGGCGGTTATTAGTTAGCTATCGATTACTTGCCGCTTGGCAAGCTTTCGTAGAGCTTTCAAAACCTGTCTGAAAACCCACTGGGTGAAAGAAAGTTGAAATTTCTTTGTTTCGTGTGTGACCTGCCCCGGGGTTGGGTGCATCAGTACAAGTAACCAGCCGCACGGTAAGCCCAACCGACGGCAGATCATTTGATTGGGCACGACAGAGAGAAGACCCCATGACCGCCCCGCTCCGTATCAACGAAGCTCTTTTGATTGCCAACCACGCCTTCCAACCCTTTCAATGCGTGGCCTGGGCGCCACAAGACGGTAACGGCGAGCTCAGCCTGACCGTCGTCGATCGCACCAATTCGCACATTGGTCGCAAGCAGATTCCAAGCAGCACTTACTCTGATCCGGCACAGCTTGAACAATTGCTGCAACAGGCTCGCGCTGAACTCAGCAAAGAAGGTTACAGCCTGCAATCGTGGTCGATGCCACATTAAGAGCCGGGACTTGCGGATAACATCAGGGTTATCCGCCCTCTTTTGTTAGTTGCCCTGCACTTTTATCTCCCCCTCACTTTTTAAACTTTACGCAGCCCTTGAGTAATTCAAGTGCTTGGCTGGCTTGCGACTGGTTCAAAAAGACATTCTTCTGGCACAGTGCGACCCTCCGTCCGTTAGTTCAGCCAGTTGTACTTCGTCGCTTACAGGGATTGAATGTTCGGCTCATGCAGTCGCCACCTGATTTGGGTGTGTTCGACTCGCAAGGAGAAGCGTGCATGTCTACCCAGAATGCGATTGCGTTGCTGCAGCCGATCACCAATGCCGGCCAACTGGACACGGATTTCGTTGGCACTGGCATCGCCCAGGTCTATTTTGCCGGCTGCCTCGCCAGCATGGCGCAAGGCGTCACCCTCGACCGCGAAGGCCGCATACTCGTCGCCGCCAAGGTCACCACTGCAACTGGCAGTTGTTTTGGCTTGGCGCGATTGCTGGAGGATGGCTCCGCTGATCTGCAGTTCGGTCATCAAGGTAGCGTCATCGGCCAGTTTGCCCCCGGTTTCGAAGGTATGGCCGGCACAGTCCGTGAGTTGCCGGACGGTCGAATCCTGTTAGCCGGCCTGCAGTACGAAAACGCCCACCGCACCCTGCCCGCCCTTGCCCTGTTCGATGCCCATGGCCGACCGGATCAATCATTCGGCGACAACGGATCGCTCGTCGTGCGATTGCCCGGCGATCTGTCGATGGGCACCCGCGACACATGGCTGCCACCGGGTGTACCCGGTGCCGAAGCCTGCGACATCGCAGTGCAGGACGACGGTTGCATTCTGCTCATTGCCAATCACCATTTCGAACTGGCCGACCACGCGGGGATGCTGATCCGGCTCAGGCCTGACGGCAGCCTCGACCAGACGTTCAACGGCCGAGGCTTCGTGATGATCCGGCACCTGCTGCTCAATACCTGGCTGAGCAGCCTGATGGTGCAGGAGGACGGGCGGATCGTGGTCAGCGGCTCGATCGACTTCCCCCAGGAAGGCCTGCTGGCGCGCTATCTCGCGGATGGTCGGCTCGACGAAACCTTCGCCATCGACGGCTTCATGGCATTCAAGGCCCAGGGTCACAGCGTACTGGTGAGTCAGGTACTCGAAACCGCCGGGCATTTGCATTGCTTTGGTAGCAGTCGCGATCCGATCCGTTGCCTGACGCTCAGACTGCACGGCAATGGCCGCGCGGATTTGCATTGCAATTCAGGCCATCCGCAAACGCTCGATATCGGCCACAGCGGCTGCCAATGGACCTCCGCACAGCGCACGCCACAGGGTGGTCTGGTCGCGGTCGGCTCGACCATTGGCGGCGTCGACGCTGATTTCATCGTGGCGCGCTATGGCGCCGATGGCCGCCTCGACAGCGCGTTCGGCAACGGTGAAGGCTGGATGCGCACACGGTTGGGCCGGAGCCTGGACACTGCGACCTGTGTCGATGTGCAGGCCGGTGGCGAAATCGTTGTCGGCGGATTTACCCTCGACGGCAGCTATCGCGCCGTTGTCGCACGTTATCTCACTTGATGATGAGAAACTTCCCACACTTGATCTTCCCTGACACATCCGGCAACTTGCGCGCTTCTTAAGACAAGGAGCAGCCGATGTCCGGTTCAATGGCCCAGGCGTTCGCGCAAAACTTTCTCGGGCACTCGCCACGCTGGTACAAGGCAACCATCGTCGGATTTCTGATCCTCAATGCTCTGGTGTTGTTCACCGTTGGCCCGGTCGCGGCTGGCTGGTTGCTGGTGATCGAATTCATTTTCACCCTGGCCATGGCCCTCAAGTGCTATCCGCTGATGCCTGGTGGTTTGCTGTTGATTGAAGCGCTGCTGCTGAAGATGACCACGCCGCAAGCGCTCTACGATGAACTGGTGCACAACTTTCCGGTGATTCTGCTGCTGATGTTCATGGTCGCCGGCATCTATTTCATGAAGGACTTGCTGCTGTACCTGTTCTCGCGGCTGTTGCTCGGCGTGCGTTCGAAAGCGGTGCTGGCGCTGATGTTCTGCTTTCTCTCGGCCTTTCTGTCGGCGTTCCTCGACGCCCTGACAGTGACGGCGGTCATCATCAGTGCGGCGGTCGGCTTCTATTCGGTGTATCACCGCGTCGCCTCCGGCAATGATCCGCGCCAGGACAGCGAGTTCGGCGATGATCAGCACCTGCCGAAGCTGCATCACGACGATCTTGAGCAATTTCGTGCGTTTCTGCGCAGCCTGTTGATGCACGGCGCTGTCGGCACCGCACTGGGCGGCGTCTGCACGCTGGTGGGCGAGCCGCAGAACCTGTTGATCGGTCACGAAATGGGCTGGCATTTCGGCGAGTTCTTCCAGAAGGTCGCGCCGGTTTCGCTGCCGGTGCTGGCCGCAGGTCTGCTGACCTGTGTGCTGTTGGAGAAACTGCGCTGGTTCGGCTACGGCACGCTGCTGCCGGACAACGTTCGCGCCGTGTTGGCCAACTATGCCGCCGAAGACGACGCCGAACGCACCGCTCGCCAACGTGCGGCCCTGCTGGTGCAAGGTGCAGCGGCACTGATTCTGATCGGTTGCCTGGCCTTTCACATTGCTGAAGTCGGTCTGATCGGTTTGATGGTCATTGTGTTGATCACCGCGTTCACCGGCATCACCGACGAGCATCGTCTGGGCAGTGCGTTCAAGGACGCTATGCCGTTTACCGCACTGCTGGTGGTTTTTTTTGCGGTGGTGGCGGTGATTCACGATCAGCAACTCTTCGCCCCGCTGATCCAGTGGGTGCTGGCGCTGCCGGTCGATCAGCAACCGGGCATGCTGTTCATTGCCAACGGCCTGTTGTCGGCGATCAGTGACAACGTGTTCGTCGCGACGATTTACATCACCGAAGTGAAGCAGGCCTTCCTCGCCGGGCACATGAGCCGCGAACACTTCGAGACCCTGGCGATTGCGATCAACACCGGCACCAACTTGCCGAGCGTGGCCACGCCGAATGGTCAGGCGGCGTTCCTGTTTCTGCTGACGTCGGCGATTGCGCCGTTGGTGCGTTTGTCGTACGGGCGGATGGTCTGGATGGCGTTGCCGTACACCATCGTGATGGGCCTGTTGGGCTGGTATGCGGTGAGCTACTGGCTCTAACCAACACCGAATAAAACCTGGGGGAGCTAGCCCTGCTAGCGATGGCGGTGTCTCAGACAACTTGTTTGTTGAATGACACTCCGCAATCGCCAGCACAGCTAGCTCCCACATGGGTATCGGTGTGTTTTCAGCGAGGGAGGATGTATTTCTCGATCGCTTGGGCGACGCCGTCTTCGGTGTTTGGAGCGGTGACGACGTCGGCTTGGCGCTTAACCGTGTCTTCGGCCTGACCCATGGCAATCGACAGCCCCGCACAATGGAACATCGCCGGGTCGTTGCCGCCGTCGCCGATCGCAGCGGTCTGTTCCAGCGGTATGCCCAAGTGTTCGGCCAGTGTCGCGAGCGCCGTGCCTTTGTTGGCTTCCAGCGCCGTCACGTCGAGGTACACCGGTTGCGAGCGCGAGACTTGCGCCATGCCGTTGACCTTGGGAATCAAGCGCGCTTCCAGTTCGATCAACAACTCATTGTTGTTGCTGGTGGCAACGATCTTGTCGATACGCTCCAGATACGGCTCGAAACTCTCGACCACCACCGGCGGATAGCCGAGGCCGTGCTGTTCGCGCGGCACCATCGGCCCGTGGGGGTCTTTGAGCAGCCAGTCGCCGCCGCTGAATACCCAAATTTCAACGTCGGGTTGGTCGGCGAACGTCGCCAAGGCAATCAATGCCGTCGTCGCAGGCAAGTAATGCGCCACCAGCAGACTGCCATCCGGATTGACGATAGTGCCGCCGTTAAACGCCGCTGTCGGCAGATCAACACCCAAGGCCTCGATCTGCTGCAGCATGGCTTTCGGCGGTCGCCCGGTGGCGAGGCTGAACAGCACGCCGGCCTCGCGCAAGGCACGGACGGCATCGATGGTGCGCTGGCTCAGCGTGTGATCGGGCAACAACAGCGTGCCGTCCATGTCACTGAGCAGAAAACGGATGGGTTGTTTCGGCAGCTCACTCATCCGAGGCCATGCCAGACGCGACCATCGCGAGTCAGCAGATCTTCGGCGGCTTGCGGGCCATCTTCACCGGCGGCATAAGTCTGCACGCTCGCATCCTGTTGCCAGGCGTCGAGGAACGGTTGCACCGCGCGCCAGCCGTTCTCGATGTTGTCAGCGCGCTGGAACAGCGTCTGATCGCCGGTCAGGCAGTCATAGATCAGGGTTTCGTAACCCGTCGACGGCTGCATCTCGAAAAAATCCTTGTAGGCAAAACCCAACTCGATGTTGGCCATGTTCAACGCCGGCCCCGGCCGCTTGGCCAACAGGTCGAACCACATGCCTTCGTTCGGCTGGATCTGGATGCGCAGATAGGTCGGCTGCAATTCATCGACTTCGGTGTCGCGGAACTGCGCATACGGCGCCGGTTTGAAGCAGATGACGATCTCGGTGTCGCGCACGCTCATGCGTTTGCCGGTGCGCAGATAGAACGGCACGCCGACCCAACGCCAGTTATCGATCATCACCTTCAGCGCGACGTAAGTTTCCGTGGTGCTGTCCGGCGAGACGTTGGGCTCCTGGCGGTAGCCGTTCAGAGATTTGCCGTCGACTTCGCCCGCGCTGTACTGGCCGCGAACCGAATTGGCCCGCGCCTCTTCGGTCGTCCACGGACGGATCGCGCCGACCACTTTGGCTTTCTCGCCACGCACCGCATCGGCGCCGAATGCCGCCGGCGGTTCCATGGCAACCATGGCCAGCAACTGGAACAGGTGATTGGGCACCATGTCACGCAGTGCGCCGGTGTGTTCGTAAAAACTGCCACGGGTTTCGACGCCGACGGTTTCGGCGGCGGTGATCTGCACGTGGTCGATGTAATGGTTGTTCCAGAACGCTTCGAACAGGCTGTTGGAGAACCGGCTAACCAGAATGTTCTGCACGGTTTCCTTGCCCAGATAATGGTCGATCCGATAGATCTGCTTCTCGGACATCACCTTGAGCAAACAGGCGTTCAACGCTTCGGCGGTCTGCAGATCGGAGCCGAACGGCTTCTCGATCACCACCCTTCTGAACGCTTCAGGAGTTTCTTCGAGCAAACCGGCGCTGCCCAGTCGGCGCACCACTTCACTGAAGAATCGCGGCGCGGTGGCCAGATAAAACACCGCATTGCCGGTGCCGCTGTCGGCGATTTTCGCCGCCAGCGCGGAATAAGTGCTGTCGTCCAGGAAGTCGCCCTGGACGTAGCTGATACCTTTGGCGAGCTTGGCCCACAAGGCCGGATCAAGCATCTGATCGCCCTTGCCGACTTTCGCCGCCACTTCGGTACGGATGAAGTCTTCGAGCTTCTGCGCGAAGGCCTCATCGGTAATGGCATTGTGGTCAACGCCAACGATCCGCAGGTTTTCGTCAAGCAAGCCGTCGCGACTGAGGTTGTACAGCGCCGGCATCAGCAAGCGCTTGACCAGGTCGCCGTGGGCACCGAACAGGAACAGCGTGGTCGGTGGAGCGGGTTCTGCCTTGGATTTTCTGCGGATCGTATGGGTCATTTCTTCGGTGTCTCCACGTGGCCGCCGAAGCCGAAGCGCTGGGCCGAAAGAATCTTGTCGCCAAAGGTGCCCTGGCCGCGCGAGCGGTAGCGCGAGAACAGCGAGTTGGACAGCACCGGCACCGGCACCGCTTGTTCCATGGCCGCTTCGATGGTCCATTGACCTTCGCCGCTGTCGGCCACCGAGCCGGAGAAGCCATCGAGCTTCGGATCGCTGGCCAGTGCGTCGGCGGTCAGGTCGAGCAACCACGACGACACCACGCTGCCACGACGCCACACTTCGGCGATGTCGGCTACGTTCAGATCAAAACGCTGATCTTCCGGCAGACGCTCGCTGGATTTGGTCTTGAGGATGTCGAAGCCCTCGGCGAACGCGGCCATCATGCCGTACTCGATACCGTTGTGAATCATCTTCACGAAGTGCCCGGCACCGGCAGGACCGGCGTGGATGTAACCGTGTTCGGCACGATGATCTTCGGACTTGCGATCCTTGGTGCGCGGGATGTCACCCATGCCTGGCGCCAGTGCGGCGAACAGCGGGTCGAGGCGCTGCACGGTTTCAGCGTCGCCGCCGATCATCATGCAATAGCCGCGTTCCAGGCCCCAGACGCCGCCGGACGTGCCGACGTCGATGTAGTGCAAGCCTTTCTCGGCCAGGGTCTTGGCGCGACGGATGTCATCCTTATAGTTGGTGTTGCCGCCGTCGATGATGGTATCGCCGGCTTCGAGCAGCGTGCTCAAGGTGTTGATGGTGTCTTCGGTCGGCGCGCCGGCCGGCAGCATGACCCAGACCGCGCGCGGTTTGGCCAGGCCGGCAACCAGTGCCGGCAAGTCGGCGACGCCCGTGGAGCCCTCGGCGACCAGGTTATCGATGAAAGCGGTATTGCGGTCGTAAACAACGGTGGTGTGACCGTTGAGCATCAGACGCCGCGCAATATTGCCGCCCATGCGGCCCAGTCCAATAATCCCGAGTTGCATGTGCTGATGCTCCTTACTACAAATAAATGTGTGTCATTGGTTATAGCCCAACGCGACTGATGGAGGTTAGTCCAGAGCGTTGCGATGAAGTTTCCGGGCATTGTGCCCGAATCAGACTGATAACGCCCCGAAACGTGGCGAAGACACACCGACCATGAAAAATAAAAAAGTTCCATTCACGGGCAAAAGAAATCAAAATTGGCGCCGATAGTAAGTCAGCAGCCAAAAACGGTCGCGACTTACAGTTGATGCACGCCATTTGCGAGGTGAGCAATGGGCACAGTACACACAGCAATGCCGCCACAAACCCTGTACGTGACGATCCGTCGCGATGAATTGCGCCAGTTGAAAGACGAGCGCGACCAACTCAAGCAGGAGCTGGCGCAATTGCGCACGCTGACCCAGGGCGCCCAGCCCAAGCCTCTGCCGGTTGTTCAGCGTCACCCGCACGCCTGACCTGCCCCGCCTGCTTCGGGAGCGACCCGTGTCGTTCCCGTCATGATCCAGCTCTCTGCGTTATCCGCAACTAACAAAGTTTTCACATTCGCTTGGCGATACTCCGGCGCATTCTGGCCGGGCGTACGCGTTCGGCCTCCGTTCGTCGGTTTCATGGATGCGTTCCGGCGGTGGTTGTGACGATCGAGCTGGAGTGCTGAATGGCATTGTTCAAACGCAGCAAAACGACTGCGGCGGGATTCGACTGGGCCGGGTTTCTCTGGCTGTTCGTGTTCTTCTGGTATTTCTCGGGTATTACCCAACTGCTGATCCAACTGACCGGCACGTCCGGTTTCACCGGTTTCCGTCAGGCGTTCGTCATGAGCGCGATCTGGCTGGCGCCGATGTTGCTGTTTCCCAAGCGGACCAAAATGCTCGCCGCCGTGATCGGCATTGTGCTGTGGGCCTGCTCAATGGCCAGCCTGGGTTACTTCTTCATCTATCAGCAAGAGTTTTCGCAGAGCGTGATCTTCATCATGTTCGAGTCGAACATCTCTGAAGCCGGCGAGTACATGACCCAGTACTTTGCCTGGTGGATGGTCCCGGCATTCCTCGCCCACACGCTGTTCGCGTATTTCCTGTGGACCCGCCTGCGCCCGGTGTACTTGCCCCGTGGTCGCGCCTTCGTGGCAGCGACGGCAATCGTCGTCGCCGTAGTTGGCTATCCACTGGTCAAACAGACCATGCGCACCGGCAGCTTCGCCGGCGGTTTCGAGAAATTCGAAACCCGCATCGAGCCGGCGGTGCCGTGGCAAATGGCCGTGGCCTACCATCGCTACCTCGATACCTTGGCGGAAATGCAGGGCATGTTGCACAGCGCCAATCAGATCCCGCCGCTGCACAACCTCAAGGACGCTGGCGCCAATCAGCCCTCGACACTGGTGCTGGTGATCGGCGAATCGACCAACCGCCAACGCATGAGCCTCTACGGTTACCCGCGCAAGACCACGCCGGAACTGGACAAGCTCAAGGGTCAATTGTCGGTATTCGACAATGTCATCACCCCGCGCCCTTATACGATCGAAGCGCTACAGCAAGTGCTGACCTTCGCCGACGAGGAAAACCCGGACCTGTACCTGTCGACGCCGTCGCTGGTCAGCATGATGAAACAGGCAGGCTACAAGACCTTCTGGATCACCAACCAGCAGACCATGACCAAGCGCAACACCATGCTCACGACGTTCTCCGAACAGGCGGATGAGCAGGTCTACCTGAACAACAACCGCAACCAGAATGCCGCGCAGTACGACGGCGACGTCATCGAGCCGTTCAACAAGGCGCTGACCGATCCGGCGCAGCGCAAATTGATCGTCGTGCATTTGCTCGGTACGCACATGAGCTACCAGTACCGCTATCCGCCGAGCTTCGACAAGTTCCAGGATCGCCAGGGCGTGCCGGCCGGTGTGCGTGACGATCAGGTGCCGACGTATAACAGCTACGACAACGCGGTGCTGTACAACGACTTCGTGGTGTCCAGCCTGATCAAGGACTACGCCAAGTCCGATCCGAACGGTTTCCTGCTGTACCTGTCGGACCACGGCGAAGACGTCTTCGACTCGGTCGGTCACAAAACCCTGGGCCGCAACGAAAACAAACCGACCGCGCCGATGTACACCATCCCGTTCATGGCTTGGGCGTCGCCGAAGTGGAAAGAAAACCACGACTGGAACTTCGCCGGCGATCTGGGGCGGCCTTACAGCAGCTCGCACCTGATCCACACCTGGGCCGACATGGCCGGCCTCAGTTTCGATGAACTGGACCGCAGCAAAAGCCTGGTCAGCGACAGCTTCAAGCCGCGCCCGCTGATGATCGGCAACCCGTACGAACGCGAACAACGGGCCTTGATCGACTTCAGTCTGATGAAGCCGAAAAAGCCTGATAACGCCGTCGCCGACGCGACGGAGCAGTAAAAACAAGGGGCCTCCAAAAGGCTCCTTTTTTACGCCAGCAACATTTCCAAATAACAATATTTCTCGTTTGACACTAAATCGCAGACCCTCGTTTCGTCTTTGAACAAACGGAATTTTTCCCTCGAAGACAAGGAGTCGGCTGCGATGTTCGCGCCCATTACCCGTTCCATGACCCTCACGCTCGGTCTGTGCAGTGCCGCATTCAGCGCTGATCTGCTGGCTGAAAACGATACCGAAAACCCGGTGAATCCAGCCCCTACAGCGCTCGAACTCGCTGCGACCGACGTCACTGCCCAAGGCCTGGGCACCACCACCGAAAACACCGAGGCCTACACCACCGGCGCCATGAGCACGGCGACGCGGCTGAACCTGTCGATCAAGGAAACACCGCAGTCGGTGTCTGTGGTCACCCGTCAGCAAATGGATGATTTCAAGCTCGGTACATTGACCGAAGCCATGCAACAGACCACCGGCGTGGTGGTGCAGCACCTCGACTCCGACCGGGTCAGCTATTCGTCACGCGGCTACTCGATCAACAACTTCCAGATTGACGGCATGCTCAACACCTTTGGCCGGATGAAGTCCGACGCCGATACCATCATCTACGACCGCATCGAGGTGGTACGTGGCGCCACGGGGCTGACCACCGGTGCGGGCGATCCGTCAGCGACCATCAACATGGTGCGCAAGCGTCCAACGGCACAACTGCAGGCGTTGGCCGGAGTCAGCGGCGGCAGTTATGACAATTACTACAGCTACGTCGACGTTGGCGGGCCGCTGGCCTTCGACGGTCGCTTACGCGGGCGAACGGTGCTGGCCTATCGCGACAGCCAATCTTACAAAGACAAATACGCGCTGCAACGCGAGGTCGGCTACGGGATTCTCGAAGCGGATCTGACCGAATCGACCGTGTTGGCCGTGGGTTACGACTACCAGGACAAACAAGTGCAAGGCACCTCCTGGGGCACGGTGCCGTACTGGAACGCCGATGGCAGCAAGGCCGGGCTCGGTCGCTCGACCAACATGGCGACCTCGTGGAGTTCCTGGCCGCTGCGCGACAAGACAGCCTTCGCCACGCTGGATCAGCAACTTGCCGGCGGTTGGCATTTGAAAGCCGCGTACACCCATCGCAAAAGCGATACCGACGGCAAAACGTATTACGGCGGTGGCGGTTTTCCGGAGGCGGACCGCAGCGGCATGGTCGCGTACATGGGGCACATGATCGGCGATCAGAGCATGAAGGCTTACGACTTCAACTTGTCCGGCCCCTACTCTTTGCTGGGCCGCGAACACGAACTGATGGTCGGCTACGGCGAGGCCCAATACCGTTCCGACTCGCCGTATACCGTTGACGGCGCGACTGCAGCGGACTACGGAAACATTCGTGATTGGAAATACATGGGCGACATCGCAAAATTTCCTGACACCGTGACCGGCCTAAGCGGCTCGAAAAGCCAGACCCGGCAAAAGGCCGGCTACCTGGCCACCCGTTTGAGCTTTACCGATCAATTGCATGCTGTGCTCGGTAGCCGCTACGGCAGCTGGGACGAATCCAGTCGAGACAACTATTACGACAGCCAATTGCAATTGAGCCGTTTCGATGCAACCCGTCAGCGCCAGAACGACATCTGGACGCCCTACGCCGGCCTGCTCTATGACCTGACCCCGGAATACACCGCTTACGTCAGTTACACCGACATCTTCAAACCCCAGAGCAACCGTGACAGCAGTCGCAACTACCTCGATCCCGTGGTCGGCAGCAACTATGAGCTCGGGCTCAAGGGCAGCCTGCTGGAAGAACGCCTGAACCTGTCAACGGCTGTGTTCTGGAGCAAACAGGACAACGTGGCCGAAGTCGACGATTCGGTGGCGCCGGATCCAGTGACCGGCGAGGAGTTCTACAAAAGCGGCGGCAAGGGCAACAAGGTCAACGGTTTCGAAGCCGAAGTCTCCGGTGAAATCCTTGCCGGCTGGAACATGACCGCCGGTTACACCTACACCCACTCGGCCAACGGCGAAAAGGAACGCAGCAACACCAATCAACCGCTGAACATGTTCCGTCTGTCTACGGCCTATCGCCTGCCCGGCCAGTGGAATGCGCTGACCATCGGTGGCGCGGTGAATTGGCAGAGTGACGTCTATGGCAACTCCAACCGCCCGGTCGGACGCGGCGCCAATGGCCGGATCATCAGCGAACGCGCCCGAATCAGCCAAGACGCTTACACCGTGGTCAACGTGATGTCGCGCTACCAATTTGACAAGCACCTGTCGGCATCGCTGAACGTCAACAACCTGTTCGACAAGAAGTATTACGACAACGTTGGCTTCTACAACGGCGTGTATTGGGGCGACCCGCGCACCGTCACGTTGAGCCTGGACTGGAAGCTCTGACCCCTGCCCCCCTGACGCGGCGCGCCTTTGATTGAGGGACGCCGCGTCTGTCCGATGGCGCACTGCAACACTTTGCATCACCTAGACTGAACGGGCGTTAACCCCGTGTTAATTCGCGCCACACAGACTCACTTCCGAGATCTGCTTCATGGACGAACGGCTCCCACTTGTTCAGTAGGAGGCACCATGAAAATCACTACCGCAATCCTTGCCGGGCTATTCGCCTTGGGTTCTGCCAGCGTCTTTGCCGAAGGCGGCGCTGAGCGCATGCGTTATTACTACGACAACTTCCCCGTTCACCACGCCCAGAGCGAGCAGAAGAACGACGCCAACGCGAAAGAAATTCGCGTTCCCGCCGATCAGACCGCGCAAGTGACCGAGTCCTATCGAAACTGAAATTTGCCGAGCAACCGATGGACCTCCCACGGCTCCGCTCTGGCCTGGGAGAGGACAGTTGGGCGCCCTCTTCGGGCGCCTTTTTTTATGCCTGCAGATTCTTGATCCAGAACAGCATGCGTCCGTGATCCGGGTCGAACATGCCCGGTGCGAAGCCGAATTTGCGGTAGGAACCTTGGGCGATTGCATTGCCTTCAAGCACTTCAAGGGTGATTTTGCAGCAGCCGCGCTGGCGAGCGATTTCTTCGACTTTTTGCAGCATTTTCTGGCTCAGACCCAGGCCACGAAATTTGCCCACCACCGCCACATCGTGGACGTTGACCAACGGCTTGCAGGCAAAGGTTGAAAATCCCTCGAAGCAATTGACCAGCCCCGCCGGCTCCCCGCCAACGAACGCCAGCACACTGAAGGCGTAAGGCCGACGGGCCAGTTCTTCCGGCAACCGTCGCAGCAGATCAGGATCGAGCGAATGACCGCCGCCCATGGGGTCTTCTGCGTAATGATTGAGCACGATGCCGATGGCCTCGGCGTGCGTAGGATTGGTGTAGCTGGCCTGAAGTACAAGAATTTCTGCGGAATCCATTTCCATCCCCGAATACACATGAGCCCCGGCGCGCAAAGTGCGCGCTGACAGGCTGCTCGACCTTAGCGCGGGGGTGATCCGGTGGGCAACCCGCAACAGCGATCTTGTGCTTTATCAATGCCCCCAAATCAACTCTTCAGTCCAGCCCAGTTCGGCGAAATCCTCGGCACGTAATCCGGCTTCACCCACGCAGAAAAACTCGTCCAGTTGTGGCGGCTTCACTGAGGTTCCGCTGAGCATCGCATGCACTTGGCCACGATGATGGAGCTGATGTTCGAACAGGTGCGAGAGCATGCGCAGGCGGCTCTCGTGCTGCGGTGTTTCGCGGGCAATGGTGACCAGGCGCGTCAGGTCGACATCGCGCAATTGTTCGCAATAAGCGATCAAACGCCGATCGACGTGAGCCTGTTCTTCGCGCAACGGGCCGGCCTCGGTGAACGGCTCGTCCTGCGTGAAAAACACGTAGCAGTCGGGGTGCGGCTCGGCGCCGCGCAGCTCTCGTTCCAGTGCGTCGACGTAGAACCAGTCGCACGTCAGGATGTGATTGAGGGTCAGGCGAATGCTCGGGAAGAAACTCACCCGGGGCGCTGCCAGCTCGGCGGCGTCCAGTTGCGACCAAGCCTTGGCCAAGCGGTGATTGGCCCAGGCATTTTGATAGGCCATGGTCAGCAGATGGTGGGACAGCGGTTGACTCATGGTGGCGCCCTCTTCACTCAAGCGTCGGCAAAGCGCTGCAGCTGCATCTCCTGCAAGCGGCTGAGGGTCCGGCGGAATGGAAACTCCAGATAACCCTCGGTGTACAACGCGTCCATTGCTACTTGCGCCTCGATATACAGCGGCACTTTGCGGTCGTAGCACTCGTCGACCAGCGCAATAAAGCGACGCACGCCGTCGTCATGCACTGACAACTGTGGCAGCTCGCGATCCCCGGCGAGCACCCGTTGCGCGCCATCTTCAGTGCCTCGAGCGATGCGCCCCTCGCGTTTTTGCGCGCTGAGATTGGGCACGTCGCTCAGCAGAATAGCCCGGTAGCTATCGCACAGCGCGATGAAATCCATGGCGGCAAAGGGTTGCTCGCACAGATCGGCGTAACGGCACCACAGCACCGATTCGCTGGCGCGCACCACGTTGAGTACGCGATGGCCGACCGGCACCGGTTCGCCGCTGGATGCCTGGCCCTGTGTCAGCGTTTGAAACACCTCGTCCAACGCGCTAGGCGAATCCGGCGTGGACACGAAGTACCGTTGCTCGATGGCACCCGGATGCAAGCGATGGTCCTCGGCGCCATTGACCGGGACAACTTGCATGTGCGCCTTGATTGCCGCGATTGCCGGGGTAAAGCGGTCACGATTGAAGCCGTCGGCGTACAGATCATCCGGGGGCAGATTCGACGTGCAGACCACCACCACACCTTCGTCGAACATCACCTGAAACAAGCGGCCAAGAATGATTGCATCGCCGATGTCATTGACGAACAGTTCATCGAAACACAGCACCCGCACTTCGGCGGCCAGTTCCTTGGCCAGCGCGCGCAATGGATCGGCGATCCCGGTCAATTGGAACGAACGCTGGTGCACCCAGCCCATGAAATGATGGAAATGCTGACGCCGCGCTGGCACCCGCAGGCTCTGATAGAACTGATCCATCAGCCAGGTCTTGCCGCGCCCGACCGGGCCCCACAGATAAACGCCGGTGACCGAACGGGCACCGGCATGCAAGGCTTCGTGGCATTTCTGCAGCGCCCAGACCGCGTGTTCCTGGGCCTCATCCTGGATGAAGCCCTTGTGTTGAACGGCATGTTGCCAGGCGCTTAAAGGGGAGTCGAAAGTCATGCGCGGCAGTATGCCACGATGCTCACCGGGGGATATCCAGCCGCGCGATTTTTGATCGTTCCCACGCTCTGCGTGGGAATGCAGCCCGGGACGCTCCGCGTCCCTTCCAGAGCCGAACGCGGAGCGTCCTTAGAGGCATTCCCACGCAGAGCGTGGGAACGATCTGAGTTCAGGCTGGTAGATCGAGGTTATCCAGCACCCGATTCACCGCCAACTCCCCAAGCATGATCAATTGCGCAATCCCCAACAACGCCCGACGCTGCGGCGCGGGCAACAGGTTGGCGACATCCCGGGCGATGGTTTTCGCCGAGGCCAGTGTTTCACTGGCATCGGTCAGCAGCTCTTCGTTTTTGTTATCGGCGGTGACGGCGTACATCCCGCGGGTTCTGCGGGGCGGCGGCGTGGAGCCGGGTGGGCAGAGGTAATGGTCGAGGGCGCGGTCGGCGGCCTGGTGGAGTTTTCTGGAATCGATGGATTCGTAGGGGGATGTGGGGTCGATGTCTGGCGGGTTGGGTGTGGGTTTGATCATGGTGAATCTCCGTGAAGGTCTGAGCCGCCACGACTTATCGCTAAACAAGTTGAGGGTGGCGGCTGTACGCAGGTTAGCGATCCGGGTCACAGAAACCCCGGGTAGACCTTTCGGTCTCCCACGCACAGCCACCATTACTCGATTGCATCGCAAAGACCCACAATCGAGAGCGGAGCGTTGTTGCGTCTGTAGTCGAAGCCGGATCGCTAAACCCGATCGCTGAATCTGTCAGCGACCCGCAAACGATAAAGACCGGCCCCCAAGCGCACAAGCCGGCGGATTCTGGCTTAGCTGTAGGCAAAGGCGCAAGGTTGCGTAGCCTGAAAGAGTGTCTGAGGGTGTTGCTTAAACGGCGGTGTTTAAACAAGCAGCCCTCAACCATCACACCGCCCCCTGTCGGAGCGAGCTTGCTCGCGAAGGCGTCGGGCCAGTTCATACATACTTTGAATGACACACCGCTTTCGCGAGCAGGCTCGCTCCCACAGGAGATCATGTTTCGGCAAGTTGACCGAGATGATCCAGCGGAAAGTGATCTGTCCCTGAGAAGGTCCGGGCCCCGTCTCACTTGCCCCAAATATCTCCAGACTCAATGCGTGTCGATTTCACGTCCAATTGATAATTACCGAATTTGAATTGGTATTACCATCTTCTAACCGATGGCTGAATGTTCCCGCAACGCCGATGCTCGTAGCAACTTCCCAATAAGTAGAGTTAGCACGGATTTCGAAAGCCATTCCACTGCCAGTATGTTCACGAAGTACTCCTCCTCGCGAAAAGGGCCGTGAAGTACAGGTTCCAGAAAAAATCACATAAGTCATCCTCGGTAAGGTGGCCCCTGAGCTAATTGGCGCACCAGTCGACTGTAATCTCATATTCGTTAAAACCGGAGGGCTAAGGGGCGGAAGCACGATTAGCGTTCGCGCCGCCGATGATGCTCCCGCCCCATGAGGAGCTTTCGCCGTAAACGAGTGAGTCACAGCGCTCAAACCGGATACGACTTGTGTCCAGATTCCAGTTGTTACATTAGCAGTGGGTTGACCTCTATCGGTCGCACCATCCAGCACCTGCACCTTCTGACCTTTGCTTGCCGTGCCAGTCAGTACCACACTTGTCTCAGTTGTAGCGCTGCCATTGGGAATGTCGACGTTGTTCGATGATCCCTTCACCGAAGTAATCGTTGGCGCGACCACTGCGATCACGGTCAATGTCCGAGCCGCCGAGGTTGCACCACTGCCGTACAACGCTTTGGCGGTGAAGCCGTGAGCCGCAACAGTCAATGAGGCAACATTCAGAGTCCAGATGCCGGTTGTTGCATCAACCGTGGCTTCGCCTTTTGACGCCGTGCCATCCATTACCTGAACCTTTTGACCTTTGCTCGCTGTGCCGGTCAGCACAATGCTTGTCTCTGTAGTAGTCCCGCCATCGGGAATGTCGACGTTGCTTTGTGAACCTTTCACCGAAGAAATCGTAGGCTCGACCACTGCGGTCACGGTCAATGTATGAGCCGCGGATGTACCGCTGCCATACAACGCTTTTGCGGTGAAGCTGTGCGCCGCAACTGACAATGAAGCAACGCTCAAAGTCCAGATGCCGGTAGTTGCATCAGCCGTGGCTTCGCCCTGGGACACTGTGCCATCCAGAACCTGAACCTTTTGACCTTTGCTCGCTGCGCCGCTCAGCACAATGCTGGTCTCTGTAGTCGTCCCGCCATCGGGAATCTCGACGTTGCTTTGTGAACCTTTCACCGAAGCAATCGTAGGCTCGACCAATGCGGTCACTGTCAAGGTTCGCGGCTCTGACGGCTGGCCCGTGCCGTACATCGCCTTGGCCGTAAAACTGTGCGCCGCCACACTTAATCCAGTTACCATCAGCGTCCAGATTCCTGTCACCGGATCGGTCACGGCTTGGCCTTTG